>DATENS010000340.1:0-27176 GCA_035274925.1 Pyrinomonadaceae bacterium
ATGGCGGCGCAATTGATCGAGATGAAGTCGCGCATGCTCCTGCCTCGAGATCCTTTGGCGCAGGAAGAAGAAATCGAGGATCCGCGCGCCGAACTGGTCAACCGGCTGCTTGAACATGAGAAATTCAAAGCGGCAGCGCAAATGCTTTGGTCGCGGGCCACGGTGGAGCAGGCGGTGTTCACACGCGCCGAGATCGAGACCGACAAGAATAATCCTGAAGTAGCCGTAGGGTTATTCGACATCTTGCGAGTGTTTCAGGAAATTCTCAGCCGGCACAAAGAAGAAGTAATGATGGAGATCGAGCGTGAGGAGATCACCATGGCCGAGATGATAGATCGGTTGCGTAACATGGTTCGATCCGCGGGCGAACTCAACCTGGTGAAGTTTTTCGAGCGGGCCCAGTCGCGCCGCGAATTAGTCGTGGCCTTTCTCTCGGTTCTCGAACTGGTGCGGCTCGCCGAGATTTCCCTGGTTCAACGAGAGACATTTGGTGAAATCACTGCGAGGGCGGCCAGTCCAGCTTAAGAGCTATGAGTGAAAAAGCAAAAGCAGCGGCGGCGGCAGACGAAGGCGCCGAAATGATCGAAACGGCCTCAGAGATCGAAGGCGAGCGCGAGATTTCTTCGACCGAGCTGAAGGCCATTGCTGAAGCATTGATCTTCGTTGCCGAAGAACCAATCAACGTAAAGACAATTGCCGATGTCCTCAAGATCGATCAGGGCAGCGTAAGCCAGGCGATCGAGTCTTTGGTCGACGATTACGCCCAGCGGCCGGGCGGACTGCAATTGCGCGAGATCGCCGGCGGCTGGCAAATCGGCACCAAGGCGGAACACCACGAACATGTGCGCGCTTACCTGAAGTCGAAACCCAGCGCCAAACTTTCCCTCGCTTCATTGGAAACCCTCGCCGTCATTGCTTACAAACAGCCGGTGACGGTTCCTGAGATCCTCGAAATCCGCGGCGTGCAATCGCCCTCGGCCATCAAGACCCTGCTCGACAAACGGCTCATCGTTGCCAAAGGCCGCAAAGAAACTGTGGGCCGGCCGATGATGTACGGCACTTCGAAGGAGTTTCTACTTCAATTTGGGTTGAAAGATCTGTCCGAGTTGCCGAGCGTCGAAGATTTTCAGGACCTGGCCGGAGGAGCCGGAGAGTAACCCCCGATTGATCCCCTCGTAATTCGTTTTCACATAATGCAAGCTCGTCTTCAAAAATTGATCGCGGCTGCGGGTATCGCTTCACGGCGTCATGCCGAAGAGCTGATCACCGCCGGCAAGGTCTCCGTCAATGGGAAGATCGTGACTGAGCTGGGAGCGAAGGCGGACCCGGAAACTGATCACATTAAAGTTAACAACCGGCTCATTAACTCGCTGTTAAAGCCTCGTGAACGTGTTTACGTGCTGCTGAACAAACCAAGAGGTTACCTGACCAGCATGGCCGATCCGGAAGGACGCCCGTTGGTAACCGACTTGATTCCTTCGTCGCTGGGCAGGCTTCATCCGGTTGGACGCCTGGACTTCAATACCGAAGGGCTGCTGTTGCTCACCGACGACGGCGATCTTACTAATTACATCACCGCGGCGCGCAATCGCGTCGCCAAAGTCTATGAAGTAAAAGTGAAGGGAATTCCGTCCGACTACGCGATCCATCGTTTGCGTGGAGGAGTGAAACTGGACGATGGCGTACGCACCGCGCCTGCTGAGATAACGTCAATGAGACAAACCGGAACGAACGCCTGGTTTGAAGTGACTTTGCACGAAGGGCGCAATCAACAGATTCGCCGGATGTTTGATGCCATTGGACATTCTGTTGTGAAGCTGTCGCGAGTGCGCATTGGCCCGCTTACCGAAGCCAGACTGAAGCCGGGCAATTGGCGTTTACTGACTCCGGTTGAAGTAAAACGGTTTTATGGAAAGCCGTCTAAGTCGCGTGGAAAGTCGAAACCACGTTCTCGCGGACTGCGTGTTTCTTCGCGTTAGGTTACAATGACAACCAAGTTTTATATCAGCGACAGGCGCTTTAGGGGCCTGTCGCTTTCAGTGTAGAAACGAAACAATTGTAGATGGAATTCGAGCTTAGCGAAGAACAACAACAGATGAAAATGAGCGTGCGCGAATTCGCCGAGAGCGAGATTGCGCCGCATGTCAGCGAATGGGACGAGACCCAGCATTTTCCCGTCGAACTACAACCTAAGCTGGCTGACCTGGGTCTGCTCGGCGTTCTCTTTCCGGAAGAATATGGCGGCGCCGGTCTCGGCTATGTGGAATACGCTACGGTGATCGAGGAACTATCGCGCGTCGACGGCTCAGTGGGTATCTCGGTTGCAGCGCACACCTCCCTTTGCTCGAATCATATCTTTCAGTTTGGCACGGAAGCGCAAAAGCAAAAGTATCTCGTGCCGCTGGCAAACGGGGAACACCTCGGGGCGTGGGGGTTGACCGAGCCGGGCGCCGGATCAGATGCATCAGGAACACGCACCACGGCGGTGAAACAGAATGGCGGTTGGGTTGTGAACGGATCGAAAAACTTCATCACTCATGCCATCCATGCCGACACCTGTGTCGCCTTTGCCTCGAGCGATCGCGAAAAGCACAGCAAGGGAATTACCGGTTTCATCTTTGAGAAAGGGATGAAAGGCTTCTCGCCTTCGAAGAAGGAAAACAAGCTGGGCCTGCGCGCTTCGGAAACAGCGAGCGTGGTCTTCGAAGACTGCGTCGTGCCGGATGAAAATCGCATTGGGGACGAAGGCATGGGCTTCGTGAATGCGATGGAAATACTGGATGGCGGGCGGATTTCGATTGCCGCCCTGGCCGTCGGAATCGCGCAGGGTGCATACGAATCGGCTTTGCGTTATTCGCATGAGCGCCGGCAGTTTGGCAAAGCCATTAACGAGTTTCAGGCCATTCAGTTCAAGTTGGCGGACATGGCCACGCAAATTGACGCCGCGCGCTTGCTGATGTATCGCGCCGCATGGATGAAGGACCAGGGAAAGAAAACTACCAAAGAATCTTCGATGGCCAAATTGTACGCCTCAGAAGTCAGCGTGCGAGTTTGCGAAGAAGCGGTCCAGATTCATGGCGGTTATGGGTACACAAAGGATTATCCGGCGGAAAAGTACTGGCGCGATTCCAAGCTGTGCACTATTGGTGAAGGCACTTCTGAAATTCAGCGCATTATTATCGCGCGCGAGATTCTCAAACAGACGTAGCCCGCGCTATTACATTCATGAGCTCTATTTGAATCTCGCCGCCGAGTTTTTTGATGAGTGATCAATCGCTGATCGATCGCGTTACCGCCGGAGATACGCTGGCCGTTGCCCGGGCTATTTCAAAAGCCGAGGACGGCTTGGCGGGAGCCTCCGGATTGATGAAAGAGATCTTTCCGCGGACTGGGCGTGCGTTGGTAATTGGAATTACCGGTGCTCCGGGCGCCGGAAAGTCTACTTTGGTTGACAAGCTCGCGGCGTACTATCGAAAAAAGGGCGAGCGCGTAGGGATTATCGCGGTCGATCCTTCCAGCCCATTCTCCGGTGGAGCCATTCTTGGCGACCGGATTCGCATGCAAACGCTGTCGCTGGATAAAGGAGTGTTCATCCGCTCGATGGCGACGCGGGGAAACCTGGGCGGTTTAGCGCGTGGAACTGTAGACGCGGTGGCGATTCTGGATGCGGCCGGCTATGAAAAGATCCTGGTGGAAACAGTAGGCGTCGGCCAGGATGAAGTCGAGATCGTAAAGACCGCGGACGTCTGTGTAGTGGTGCTGGTGCCGGGCATGGGTGACGACGTGCAGACCATGAAAGCCGGCATCATGGAAATCGGCGATATATTTGTCATCAATAAAGCCGATCGCGAAGGCACTCTGCGAACTGAAAAAGAACTGCAGGCGTTGCTGACCTTCGCGGCACATGACGAAATACAATCGCCCATCGTCAAGACGGTGGCTACGGAAAACAAAGGCATCGAAGACCTGGCTGTGGCAATAGAACACAGCCGGAAATCACAGCAAGGGCAATCTGTCGTTGCCGGGCGCCGTCACGCGATTGCGCGGTGGCGAATCCTCGAGTTGTTGCGAGATCAGCTTTTGGATCAGACCCTGAGCGCGAATAACGCAAACGAAAAGCTGGAAAGGCTGGCGGGAGAAGTTGCTTCAAAACAACGAGATCCCTATTCCGCGGTAGAGGAATTGCTGAAAAGTGAAGTGAAAGGTCAGGAATCGGGATCCCGCACCTAATCTGTTAATGAAGATCGATCACATCGGAATTGCGACGAATGGCATTGGCGACACCGTCGCGTTTTGGCGAGACACGCTCGGGCTTGAAATTGGCGACATTGAAGAGGTGGCGCAGCAGAAGGTGCGCGTCTGCATGTTACCGTTGGGTGAGTCTCGGGTTGAATTGCTCGAGGCAACGTCGGCTGACTCGCCGATCACAAAGTTTCTCGAAAAGCGGGGGCAGGGAATTCATCATATCGCCATCGGCGTAGATGATATTCGCGGGCGGCTGGCGGAACTGAAAGCGAAAGGCGTAAGGCTGATTGACGACGAGCCGCGACCCGGCTCGGGCGGTTGCCTTGTTGCCTTCATTCATCCATCATCGACAGGCGGCGTGCTGCTTGAGCTGGTACAGCGGCCTTCGGTTTCCGGCTGACCGGCGCATTATTATTTGGAAAGGAACTATTCTGTTTTGAACTCAAAAATAAAGGCTTGGATAGCCGCTGGAATCGGCATCCTGTTTTCGGTGGGCTTAATCGTCTGGCAAGTTAAGGCGAATCACGCGCCCCCGATCAACCTCAACGCGGACGACATGACACTGATCGCGTCTGATCAGGCGCCGCAGGCCCGGATGCGAATGGCGTCGGATGACGCGGCGCGCAAGGAATTCGCGAAAAATGTTCGCGAACTGCTCGCCGTCGCCGAAGAGGCGCGGGCCAAAGGCATCGCCAAGCGTCCGGACATCAAGCGGCAACTCGAACTCATGCGTGCTTTCATCATTGCCCAGAATTTCACGCAAACCCAACCGGCGGCGCCGCCGATCACGGACGCTGAGATTGAAGCGTTTTTCAAAGAGCCCGGACAGGAGGAAGGCCTCAAGCAGTTTATTAAAGACGCGCAGGCGCGTAATCCGATGATGGCCGGCCAGCAGATCCCGGAAGAACAAATGAAAGAAATCCGGCGTCAGCTGGGTCAAGTGCTGGTCGGTGAACGACGCGGCGTGGCTGCCGGCGTCGACAAGCAGCGCAAAGTCGAGCTGCAAATCATGCTGCAACAGGCGCGACTGATCGCCTCGATGTACGAACAGGAAACTTTGATCGAAAGCGTGAAGGCGACGCAGCCGGAAATCGATGCCTACATGAAAGCGCACCCGGAAGATCAGGTACGCGCGCGCCACATTCTGATCGCGATGAAGTCTGAAGCGCCCTCAGCCGAAGAGCGCGAAGAAGAAGAGCCCGGAAAAGAAAAAAGCCAGGAGCTCACCAAGCCTCAAGCTCGTGCCAAGGCAGAAGAGGTGCTGAAGCGCGTGCGCGGCGGCGAGGACTTTGCCTCGCTGGCAAAGCAGTTCTCGACCGATCCTGGAAGTAAAGAGAACGGCGGCGACCTTGGCTGGTTTGGCCGCGGCCGCATGGTGCCGGAGTTTGAAAAAGCTGCGTTCGCCCTCCAAGCAGGCCAGGTCAGCGAGATCGTAGAATCGCCCTTCGGGTTTCACATCATCAAAGTTGACGAGCGTCGCACCGGCGATCCGCAACAGGCCGCGGACGCGGTTGAGCGCGAAAAAGAAAAGAAGGTGATTGAGGAGATCGTGCAGCGGCAGAGCGCCCACATTACCGTCGCCGAGAATTTCGCGGTACAAGCGCCGCCGCCGCAAATGCCACAGGGATTGCCGCCGGGATTGATGGACGAGGCGCCGCCAACCCAGCCCGATCCGAAAGGAAAGAAACCGGCGCCGCCCAAGAGCGGAAAACAGCGCTAGCCTATCTAAGTTCAATGGAGTTAGGAGACTATCGAGTCGAGATTGTCCCCGACTGTGAGTTTCGGCTGGACGGTGGCGCGATGTTCGGGGTGGTGCCGCGAAATCTCTGGTCGCGGTATTGCCCGCCGGATGAGCAGAACCGGATCCGCATGAACATGAATTGCGTGTTCATTGAGGCGGGTGACGAGCGGATTCTGATCGACACGGGCATCGGCGACAAATGGTCGGACAAGCATCGTGAAATGTATGGCATCGCGCGCTCGCGATCATTGGGCGAGTCCCTGACCGCGATCGCCGGCGTGGCCCCTGACGATGTGACCATTGTCGTTAACACCCACCTGCACTTCGATCACTCAGGTGGTAACACGACGCTGGATCAGAAGGGCAAGGCGGTTCCGCAATTTCCCAACGCGCGCTATTTCATCTCGCAAGCAGAATTCGAACACGCCCAGGCGCCGGGCGAGCGCGACCGGGCAAGTTACTTTCCCGAAAATTGGTTGCCATTGAAAGAGAGCGGACAGTTGGAAACAAAGCCTGCCGAGTATGAGGTGGCGCCCGGACTGAGAATGGAAACGCACGCGGGCCACAATCGCTCAATGCAGTGCTGGCGGCTGGAACGCGGCGGGCGCACGATGTTTGGATTTGCCGATCTGGTGCCGATGCGCGCGCATGTGCCGTTCGCCTGGGTCATGGGATACGATCTTTATCCGGTCGAAACGGTGGAAGCGAAAAAGAAGTTGTTGCCGCAGGCGGCACGCGAGGGGTGGACTTGTTTGTTCTATCACGATCCTGACGAACCTCTAGGTCGCATCGTCGAGCTGGAGGGCAAGTTGAGCAGCGTTCCCACCTCTTCGTAATGGTTTAGAGGCGGGCTACTGCCCGCCACCATTTGGCGGAATCGAAGAGGCCGGCAGTAGCCCGCCTCTAAACGATGAGAAAAAGTTCGTTATATGACCGCAGCTAAAATCGGAATCATCGGAGGCAGCGGCCTCTACCAAATGCCGGAACTTACGGACGTCGAAGAGATGGCCGTCAAGACTCCCTTTGGTGATCCTTCGGACAAATTTATTCTGGGCACGCTCGAAGGCGAGCGGGTTGCATTTCTTCCGCGTCATGGCGCCGGCCATCGCTATACGCCCACTGAAGTCCCTTTCCGCGCCAACATCTATGGCATGAAGCTGCTCGGGGTCGAGCGCATTCTGTCGGCCTCGGCGGTAGGTTCGCTGCAGGAACAATACGCGCCGCTCGACATGGTTATCCCGGATCAGTTTTTTGATCGCACGCGCGCGCGTGCTCGCGAGTCGACCTTCTTTGGCGAGGGCATCGTTGCGCATGTCGCTTTTGCTCATCCGGTGTGCAAAGCCCTTGGCGATGTGATGGAAGAATCGTGCAAGTCGACTAACGTCAAAGCTCATCGTGGCGGCACTTACATTTGTATGGAGGGCCCCGCGTTTTCCACTGTGGCTGAGTCTAATGTTTATCGTTCATGGGGCATGGATGTCATCGGCATGACGAACTTGCAGGAAGCCAAGCTCGCCCGCGAAGCGGAGATTTGTTATGCGACGTTGGCCCTGGTTACGGATTACGACTGCTGGCATCCCGGCCACGATGCTGTTACGGTCGAGACGGTAATTGCTTATCTGAATCAGAACGTCCGCAATGCGCAGACGATCATTCGCGAATCCGTTAAGCGTTTATCGGGCACGCAGCGTGACTGCAAATGCGGGACGGCCCTGAAAAATGCGATCTTTACGCGGCCGGATTTGTGGCCGGAAGCAACCAGTCGCAAGCTGGAAGCCATCATTGGAAAGTACCGAAGCTAATCTGGCGCTTCAAGGTTTAGGTTTTGAGGAGTAGTTATGAAGAAATTCTTTCTGTTATTCGCTTTGACCCTGCTGGTCGCATTGCCGTTAAGCGTTCGCGCGCAGGGCGACGCGAAACAGCCGACCCAAAACATAGTTGACGTCGAGCTCGAGAAGGATTCGCTGCACAACCTCGAGGTCGCCCGGCATTACTTCAAATTGCGAAAGGCCTACGTCGCGGTGCTGCAACGCTGTGAAGAAATTATCGCCGGGAATCCCGCGTTTTCGCGACTTGATGAGGTCTTGTTTTATGCCGGCGCGAGCAGTTTGAATTTGTCCCAAGGCAAGGGAAAACAGAATCCCGGACTCTACGTTATTCACGAAGGCGAGAAGAAGCGCACCCTGAATGCGGAAGAATTTCGCGACTTGGCCCGCGACTATTTCTCGCAGTTGGTCAAGACCTATCCGAACAGCACTTTTCGCAGTCAGGCCGAAACTGAACTGAGCGCACTCGGCGGCCTCAAGTAAGCAGTAGGCAGTAAGCAGTAAGCAGTAAGCAGTAAGCAGTAAGCAATTACGCTGGTTGAGCGTTTTGGTATTTAAATTCGCAATTCGAGATCCGCACTTCAGAATCTGATATGTCATTACTCGTTGTTGGTTCCGTAGCTTTTGATTCAGTTGAAACTCCTTTTGGCAAGCGCGATCGCATGCTGGGCGGTTCGGCTTCGCATTTTTCCATCTCGGCCGGTTTCTTTACCGACGTGCGCGTCGTCGCCGTAGTGGGCGGCGATTTTGGCGACGAAGAACGGAAAGTGTTTGCCGCTCACAAGATCGACACAACCGACCTCGAAGTGGTTCCCGACGGGAAAACGTTTCGCTGGTTCGGCCGCTATGATTACGATCTGAATGTCGCGCATACGCTCGACACGCACTTGAATGTCTTTGCGGGTTTTCAACCGAAACTCTCGCAGGCATCAAAAGACGCGCGTCTAGTTTTTTTGGGAAACATTCAGCCCGATTTGCAGCGCGGCGTGCGCGAGCAGGTCGCGAATGCCGAGTTGGTTGCCCTGGATACCATGAATCTTTGGATCGAGACGACGCGCGAGTCACTGCAAAAAACAATTGAAGTCGTCGACCTCCTCGTCGTGAACGACGCCGAGGCGCGCCAGTTGGCCGAAGAGCCAAATCTGATTAAGGCTGCCCGCAAAATTCTTTCCTGGGGACCGAAAACGCTGATTGTTAAGCGAGGCGAGTACGGCGCCGCGATGTTTACGCGGGATGGATACTTCGCTATTCCGGCTTATCCGCTTGAGTCGGTGTTCGATCCAACCGGCGCGGGTGACACGTTTGCCGGAGGGTTGATGGGCTATCTATCCAGTCAGGAAAAACTGGACGAAGCGGCTTTGCGCCGGGCCATGATTTTTGGTTCCGTGATGGCGTCGTTCAACGTGGAAGAGTTTGGCACCGAACGCGTGCAGCGGCTGACGCACGAAGAAATCAACCAGCGTTTTACCGACTTCAAGCAATTCACGCACTTTGAAAACATTCCGTTTGATCGGGCCGTGCGCGCCGCGCAGTGAAACCTAAACGAAACGGCCACAGCGAATTTTACGTGAGCGTGGCGAGCTGGTTGCCTAATGCTTTGTTTTCTCTCTGTCCTCGGTGATGAAAACAGATGCGTGTCTTGATTGTCAGGCTTTCCTCAATGGGCGACGTCGTGCACACAATGCCGGCGCTCAGCGATGCCGCCCGTGCCCTTGCTTCAATCCGTTTCGATTGGGCGGTTGACGAATCCTTCGCGCAGATACCTGCCTGGCACCGCAATGTCGATACGGTCTTTCCCATCGCGCTCAGGCGTTGGCGGGGCGACCTTGCATCTCAAAGCGGTCGCAGTGAAGCGCGCGCCTTTCTAAAAACTTTTCGCACTGAGAAGTATGATTTGATCGCCGATCTTCAAGGTGAGTTCAAAAGCGCCTTTGTGGCCCGCCTGGCTAAAGGTCCACGGGCCGGATACGACGGCGCCTCGGCCAGGGAGTGGGGCGCGCATCTCTCGTATGGCAGGAAATTCAGCGTAGCTAAGGGCGCCCACTCGATGAAACGGATGCGTCAACTCCTCTCCCAGGCTCTGTCATATTCTTACGACGAGAGTGTGGTTGATTACGGAATTGAACGCGCGCGCCTTTTGCCTTCTCCAATACAATTGAAGCAGCCTTACGTCGTGTTGATTCACAGCACCAGTTGGGAATCGAAGAACTGGCCTGAGCATTACTGGCGCGAGCTGGCCGGGAAAATATCTAGCGCAGGTTTCTCAGTAGTTTTGCCATGGGGTAGTGAAGCTGAGCGCGAGCGATCCGTCAGGATTGCTGAAGGCAGTAGTCTCAGCACTGTTTTGCCGGCGCTTTCAATATCTGAAAAAGCGTCAATCATTGCAGCAGCGGCGGGATCTGTCGGCCTCGACACGGGATTGAGCCACATCGCCGCCGCTCTGAACGTGCCGTCGGTAACGCTTTACGGCGCGACGGATCCGAATTTGTGTGGGACAATCGGCACGAATCAAATTCATCTGGCATCCGGCTTTGAATGTGTTAAGTGTCACGAAACCGAATGCACGTTTGCCAATGTCACCTTCAAACCGGCCTGCTTTGAAGAAATCCGGCCAGAGCAGGTTTGGAGCGAGTTACAGCGCGTGAGGGCGATTGCGGCCGGAGCTTCGAAGGAATCTTATCAACCAGCGTGAGAATGGAGGCGTATGTTCTGTCCAGTTTGCGAGTCTGAATATGAGGCGGGAATCACCACCTGTCCTGATGACGGTGGGACGCTTGTCGAGCGATTAGCCGACGGAGCTTTGGGCGATAACAGTGAAGCTCGCTTTATCACATTGCATACTTTGTCGTCGCCCGCGGAAGCTGAGATGGTCAACGACATTCTGCGGCAGAATGGCGTGCGCTCAGTCGTTCAAGCCGGCGCGAACGATGCCTTCTCAGCAGTGTTCTCAGCCGTTTCGCCCGGAGCCGCGGTGTTGGTTGATGAACGCGATCTCGATCGCGCAAGAGAACTTTATGCCTCGTTCTTTGGAGACGATACGTCTCCGCTAACTGGTCCTGCGTCGGAAGGCGACGAAGAGACTGACGATGAGTGAGGCGATCGTGGTCTTCATGACGGCCGGTAATGCGGCCGAGGCGCAGCGTATTGCAGACCGACTGGTGGAAACCAAACTCGCCGCCTGCGTGCAGATTCTTCCCGAGATCCAATCGGTCTATCGTTGGAAAAATGAAGTGCAGCACGAAAAGGAGGTCTTGTTGCTGGCGAAAACTACTGAGGACCGCTTTGTTGCGTTAGAGAAAGAAGTTCGCGCCCTGCACAGCTATGAGACGCCTGAGATCGTGGCCGTGCCGGCCAAACAGGTTTCCGAACCCTATCGCGCCTGGTTACTCGATTCGCTTTCTTAACTCTGAGCTTCGGCGGGGCTTTTGCTTTTCTGGCTACGCGTCTTCTGCTCGCTCTGGTAATCCAAAATAATCGCGACAATCTGCTCAGGCGAATCCACGATATGAAGCCGCTTGAGGTCCTCGTCGACGATTTTCGCTTCCTTCAGCATCGGGCCTTTGAGCCACGCCATCATTCCTTCCCAGTACTCCGATCCATAGAGCACTACGGGGAAGTGGTGGATCTTTCGCGTTTGAATCAGCGTAAGCGCTTCGAATAATTCATCGAGAGTTCCAAAGCCGCCGGGGAAGATGATGAAGGCGTCGCTGTACTTCACGAACATCATTTTGCGCACGAAGAAGTACTTAAATTTTAGAGAGAGCGTGAGGTAGTCGTTTGACTTCTGCTCGTGCGGAAGTTCGATGTTGCAGCCGATGGAAGTGCCGCCGGCCTCGAGGGCGCCGCGGTTCGCGGCTTCCATGATTCCCGGTCCGCCTCCGGTAATTACGGCGAACCCTGCTTTGACCAGCAGGGCGGCTGTTTCCTGCGCCGCTTTGTAGACCGGATCTTGAGGGGACGTCCGCGCCGAGCCGAAAATCGACACGCCGTTGGTGATTTCGGCGAGATCCTCGAAACCCTGGACGAACTCGCCCATGATGCGAAACACCCGCCAGGTATCAGTGTGCAGGAATTCATCAGGCCGCGGCGTTTCCAGCAGCCGCTCGTCGTGAGTGCCGCCGGGAACGTCTCTGTAATCGTCGGTTTGCATTCGGTTTTGTTTCAGGGAAACCTACAAGCCCATCACGTTGTAGCCGCAATCAACGAAGATTGTTTCACCGGTGATGCCGGACGAAAGAGAACTGCACAAGAACAGCGCGGTGTTTCCCACCTCGTGCACTTCGACATTGCGTTTCATGGGCGCGCGCTCGGCGTGATGCTTCAACATCGTGCTGAGGCCGGCGACACCCCGCGCGGAAAGCGTTTGAATCGGGCCGGCGCTGATCGCATTGACGCGGATATTGCGGGGACCGAGGTCTGAGGCCAGGTATCGCACGCTCGATTCGAGGGCCGCTTTGGCGACGCCCATCACGTTGTAGCCCTGGTAGACTTTGTCGGCGCCGTGAAACGACATGGTCACGATGCTGCCCCCGTCGGTCATTAAAGGCGCTGCGGCGCGGGCCAACTGGGTGAGGGAATAAGCGCTGATTTCGAGGGCGGTCAGAAACGCATCTCGCTCGACTTTCATGTATTCGCCTTCCAGCGCCTCACGCGGAGCAAAGGCGATGCTGTGGATCAGGAAATCCAGCCGTCCAAACTCTTCACCGATGCGCGTGAAGGTCGCATCGACCTCGTCCTGCTTCGTCACGTCGCAGGAAAACAGCGGTGACTCAGGCATCTCTGCTTTTGTCAGCCCCTCGACATTATCTTTCAAACGCTCTCCCTGGTAAGCGAAGGCAAGCTTTGCCCCGGCGCCGTGCAGCGCCTGCGCGGTGGCCCAGGCAATGGAGCGCTTGTTGGCCACGCCGAAAATAATTCCTTGTTTGTTTTGCAGCATAAGCGCGTCTACTGACTTCTGTCCTCAATTTGAGATTTTAGTTCTGCGGTGCGGTTCTTCGTCATATCCGCGAGGCAAAAGCCCGCGATCATCGGCCGCATCGAACCGCCTTTGTACTGATCGGCCACGAACTCGCAGTTTGCGTCGCGATACTTGAGCCAGGCAGTCTCGACGGTCTTGAGTTGTGTCTTCTGCTCGTCGTCAAGCAAAGATATCAGCTTCTGATAAACCCGGTTCAGTTCTGCGTCAGCCTCTTTGTACGCCTTTCCAGCGCACATATTCATTTCTAACTGTGTTTGTGCGTCGTCACAAGGTTCTTTCTTTTTTTGCTTTTGAGCAACAACTGAAGCCGAGACCAACAGAGTCAACGACATTAGCGCCGCATATTTTAGGATGTGTCTCATGTTTTTACTCCCCGGGAATCATGTTTAGTTTTGCTTCGAACTGTTCCCTGGACGGGTTGTATCGGACTTCCCATTTATCCAACGAGCCGCCGCGACCTCGATAATCGATTTCGTATTTCCAGAAGCCGGGCCGCGCCGGCTTGCTGCTAAACAGGTAGTCCGCCCAGAACGTGACCGTCGTCGAGCGCTTGGCGCCTTCCGTAACCTCCAGGCTGATCGGATACTGAATAACTCGATCCTGTTTTCGGCTGTAGCCAATCAGCGTCGTTTGCAGACCCATGCACGCGAGCGCATCGAAGAAGGCAAACTCCAGAGCCTGACCGTCGCCATTGTAGTCACGAAGCCAGATTAGATTCGGCTTTGCCTCGATGCCAGTCTTCACCCGGGCCGGAACCCGGTAATAATAACCCTTGCGGATTGCATAGGGCAGGTCAAAACTGTCTTCTTCACTTTCGTCGGCGGATATTTTCAGGGTGTAGATGACCTTTCGCGTGGCCGAATCAATCAAGGATACGCGAGTTACACCGGAATAATGACTGCCTCTGGTTTGTTCGGGACAGCTATAGATCTCGTCCGGCGGGTAGTTGGTTGGATTCTTCCGCGGATTCAGCATCCACACCACCAGCATGCGATTAGCGTGGGCCGCCGGCGGCAGCACGCGTGTTTCCACGATGGTGGCGTTACTGGGAAGACCGTAAGGACCGGGTTGCGCGAAAGCCGGTATGGCGAAACATACGATATAAGCGAAGAAGAGCAGTCTTATGAGCATTTCAGTACTGTAGTGAATGTAGAGTTGGGTTAGTCGTTAGTTTTCGCGCTTTAATACTTTAGCCAGCCGATAATGTTCTCACCTGTCGCCCGCATTCGCGGGCTCGACCGGCTTTTCTACTATGCGTTCCCGGGGCTTAGGCCCCAGGGTTTACGCTGTCGCCTGCTCCGCAGGCTGGTAGATTCGCTAATGCTTGAAGTGCCGCACGCCGGTAAACACCATTGCTAATCCGTGTTCGTTTGCAGCCGCGATAACTTCTTCATCGCGGACTGATCCGCCCGGTTGAATCACCGCGGTGATGCCATGCTTAGCGGCTTCATCGACGCCGTCGCGAAAAGGGAAGAAGGCATCTGAGGCCAGCACCGATCCTTCAATCGCCAGCTGCGCGCGCATGGCCCCGATCTTCACAGAGTCAACGCGGGACATCTGTCCGGCGCCTACGCCAACCGTTTGTCCGTCGCGCGCGTAAACGATCGCGTTTGACTTCGTGTGCTTGCACACCGTCCAGGCGAAAAGCAGATCATTGATCTCTTGTTCCGACGGTGCGCGACTGGTCACGACTTTGAGATCCGCACGTGTCAGCCGGTGCGTATCTCTAGTCTGGACGAGCATCCCTCCTGAAATTTGCTTGTATTCAAGAGCGTCGGCCGTTGCCGGTTCTCCCGCCCGCAGCACGCGCAGATTCTTTTTCGTTTTTAGCACTTCAACGGCTGCTTCTTCGAAGTCCGGAGCGATAATAACTTCCACAAAGATCTCAGTCACCGCCCGGGCCGCGTCTGCTTCGACTTTTCGATTGAACGCCACGATTCCACCGAATGCGGACACTGGATCACACGCGAGCGCGCGGCGATAAGCTTCTGGCGGCGTGGCTCCGAGCGCCACGCCTGCGGGATTCGTGTGCTTGATGATCGCACACGCGTTCTCTTCAAAGTCACACACAAGTTGCCAGGCCGCATCGGCATCGACGTAGTTGTTGTATGACATTTCCTTGCCGGAAAGGAGCTCAGCATTGGCGACCCCGGCGTGCCCCCCGGTGTCGTAAAGAGCCGCCTGCTGATGTGGGTTCTCCCCATATCGCAACTCCGCTCGCTGATCCAGCGACAATGAGATTGATGATGGTAATCCCCCTTCTCGTTCGGGAGACTCAATAGCAAAGGCTGCATCCATGAGGAACGCGGAAATGGCTGCGTCATAGAGAAAGGTGCTGGTGAAGGCAAAAGCGGCAAGCTTTTGTCGCAGCTCCAGCGTAAGAGCTCCGTTATGCTCTTTCATCTGATCGATGACTTCCTGGCACATCTCGTGCGACGCCACTACCGCAACGTCTCTGAAATTCTTGGCCGCCGAACGAATCATCGCTGGTCCACCAATATCGATCTGTTCGATTGCCTCCTCCAGGGTGACACCGTCCTTCGCGATGGTGTCCTCGAATGGATACAGGTTAATCACCACCATATCGATGGGCTCGATACCATGTTCTTCCATTGCCGCGATGTGGTGCGAATTGTCTCGCAGGCCCAGCAGGCCACCATGAATCTTCGGATGCAAAGTCTTAACCCGGCCGTCCATCATTTCGGGAAAGCCGGTCACATCCGATACGTCGAGCACATCGACACCGCCTTCGCGCAGCGTCTTCGCAGTTCCTCCCGTGCTGATGATCTCGATGCCGAAACTCTTAAGTTCGACGGCGAAATCTACGATGCCTGTCTTGTCTGAAACACTAATCAAGGCGCGCCTGATTTTGCGCAGACCCGCTTCGTTTTGATTGGTCATGTAATTGAGCAGCTAATCAATTCAGGTGTGGGACAATCTTCACTGAATCGTTGTGCCAAATCAAGGCGAGCTTTGATTCTTCAATGCCTGGCGTGGGCGTAAAACAAAAAACTTCTGTGTTTGCGAGAAGCCGCGCGGCAGTACTTGATACTCGAGGCCAGCCGGCATGCTCAGCGAGAATTCGTGACGCCGTCCGTCATTCGCCTTCTCATTCAAATAGAATCCGATGAGGTACTGGCTTCTCAAGTCCGTTTCGATAGCCTGAAAAATCGGCGTCAAATCCAGATTATCGGTTGGGTTAAGAGCTGAGCCGCCGGCGAGAAAGTACTTGCCTCCGGTCTTCTCAGCCAGTTCGCGGAAGCCTTTTGCCGGGCGGCGCACCGCGAGATGCCCATCGCGTGGCTCGAAGAGCGCTAAATGGATCACATAAAACGAAATGCGTTTGTCTCGAGCAACAGAAATCACGCGATCAGGTTTAGCGATGCTAGCGTTGTCCAGGCCGTCGCTGATAACGATCACGATGCGACGCTCTGAGCGCACGCGCGGCAGGGCATCCAACATCGCAATTGCTTTTTCAGCCGCATCAAAGATCGCCGTGCGCTGGTTCGCGAGCGCGGACAGGTTGAAAGCCTCGCGAGCGCGCGCGGGGCTGCGTTCAAAAGGCGCCGCGATAAATGGAGTGGCGGCAAATTGCAGCACGGCAATACTCGACCGATCACTGAAACGGCGGTACAGGCCGAGAGCGGCGTCGCTTTGCCGGGCGACGATCTCACGCAGGCTTCCGGATTGGTCCAGCGCAAACACCATCGCAACGCGATCCACGCCTGGCGAGAAATAGATCCCGGAGGTGATGTTGTCTTTGTCCTTAAGAGCCAGGTCTTTTTCGGTTAAGGCCGGTGCGTCGCCGCCCTTACTGTCCCTGATTCGCGCCGGAAAAAGAAGCAGGTCCGTAGTGACGCTTAAGACCTCGTCATCCTCAGGTCCTTGTGCGGGCGCCGAGGCAGGGCACAACGTTACCAGCAGGAAGGCCGGTAAGACGCAGCGAAAAAGAATGACCTTAACAAGTGACAGGCGGGAGCTGCACTTTCGCAGGAGATCGCTTTGCAGAAACATCCGACGCCTTCGGCCTAAAACAAGAATCGGCCGAACAACAGGATGCTCAAAATGATCACGATGGTAATGACTATGATCTTAACCAGGGTCATCTGGGTAACCTCAGCTAATAACTTTCCTGGGCCACAAGTCTAGGATTGACGCCCGGCCGTGTCAATAGTTTGGGGGCGCCGTTTTGTTAAGAGTTGTAAAATCTGCTTTGGAGGAGTGGGCGCACGAAATTGCCGTTTGCCACAAGACTTAGCCAGATCTATTCAAGGTGATCGACGACATACGCAGCGCGTTCGAGTATTTTTGTCAGTCCGATGCGGCCCAGATAGTTTCCGACCAGCGCTACGTTTTGAGGCAGGCGCGGCAGCGTCCGCAAAATCCGTTCGAGTTCGACCGAGTAATGTGGCAGCGCATTTGGCCGACGGGTGATGTGCAGTGCCAGCGGCGCGTCGACTCTACCAAAGAGCCGTGCCCGATCATGGCTGATGACGCCAGATAGTTCCGCGTCGTCCAGTCTCGATATGTCAGGATCCATGGCGCCTCCGAAAATCCAGGTTTCGGAATGGGCCGGTCCCCGCCCTGCAAAAATACTGTTATTGAGGAGCACACCACGCGCGCGAAATCCCTGATCTCCAGGGAACAAGCAACCGAAGCCCTCCAGCGATGGCGCGGAATCGTAGAAGCAAGTGACCGTCACCAGCGAAATCATCTCGATTTGCTCGAGGTGCTCGCTGAGCTCCGGCGCGAAATCGGTAAGGTACTTCGCGGCGGCCGGCGCCGAAAGACAAACGATTGTTGGCTCGTCAGCGGGTGGCGGTCCTTCCTGGCTGAAAAGAAATTCAACCCCTTCCTTTTCCAGGTAACTCCCAAGACCATCGATCAGTTGTTGCATGCCCTCTGGAGGCGCTACGGTGCCGCGGACTTTTCCTTTTGCTTTACGATAACTCTGCAAGTGATCCGGTAAGTCAGCCCGGCCAAAGATCAAGCTCGCGCTGAGCCTGGCCGGATCGCCAGCATAGATTCCGCCCAGCGCCGGAATCAGAAGATATTCAGTCGCCCCTTTGCCGAAAACACGTCTGCCCCACGCCGCGATACTTTCGAATTGAAGTGGACGCAGACTCGCTAAATTCTTCGCGAAACTAAAACCGGCTCGCGCGACTTCACCGGCGTGCAATGGCAACTGTCTTGGCTTGTCACGATAAATGAATCGCCGGCGGCCTTCCGAACGAGTGGGAAGCAGCGGCACGCCGATGTCGGCACACATCGCTTCCAGACGGGCAGAATTAAGCAGACCGTTAGCGGCCGT
Organism: Pyrinomonadaceae bacterium; assembly: GCA_035274925.1. GTDB lineage: Bacteria > Acidobacteriota > Blastocatellia > Pyrinomonadales > Pyrinomonadaceae > UBA11740. The sequence continues at coordinate 18,102 of DATENS010000340.1, forward strand.
CTCGACCAGGCCGTGTTCAGTTCGAATGGTTTGAATCAGGCCGCCCGCGCGATTGCTCTTTTCAAACACGCGAACGTGACGTCCGGCCCGGTTGAGAAAATAGGCAGTCGCCAGTCCCGAAAACCCCGCGCCGACTACATTGATTAGTTGACTCACAGCGACTGGGAAAAGATTTGTGTTTGAGGTTGTTGCCGCCGCAGGCGGTAATCGAAGAACATACAGGCGTTGCGCAGAAACGGCTTGCCGCGTTCGGTAAGAGCCAGAGTCCCGTTCTCAAACTTCACCAGCTCATCCTCCAAAAGCGAAGCAAGGAAAGCCTTTGCGTCGGCCTGCTGATCCGGTTGCAAATCGACTTCAAAGCGTGTCATGAACCGCAGAATTTGCTCCCGAATGCGCCGGTCCTCGGCAGAAAGCAGATGCCCGCGAAAGGTTGGAATCTCGCCCTGCTGCACCCGCCGTTCATAAACCGGGAATGCCTTTTCATTCTGATGAAAGCAGGTTGGAGTTTCCGAGATAGCGCTGACGCCAAGCCCGAGCAGGACTTTTGTGCGCGTCTCAGTGTATCCCTGAAAGTTGCGGTGCAGTGTCCCATGCTGTTGCGCCTGGGCCATGCCGTCGTGCGGTAGCGCAAAATGATCCATACCGATTTCCAGGTAACCTGCAGATTCCAGGCTCTGCCGGGCGAGCTCGTAAAGCGCTCGCTTCTCCCCGGCCTTGGGAATATCTGCGTCGCTATAGCTTCGTTGCGCCGGTTTGATCCAGGGAACCAGGGCAAAACTGTAGAGCGCGATTCGGTCCGGCCGCAGTTGGATCGTTTTTTCTACTGTCTCAGTAAAGCCGCGAATAGTTTGGCGCGGCAGCCCGTAGATCAAATCGTAGTTAACTGAAGTGTAACCAAGCTCGCGCGCGATGTCGGTGCATGCCTTTGTGACCTCGTAAGGCTGATGGCGATTGACGATGCGCTGCACCTCGGGATCGAAATCCTGCACGCCGATAGAAATGCGAGTGAACCCCAGTTGTCGCAAGGTAACCAATTGCTCGCGCGTAGTGTGGCCGGGATGCACTTCGACAGATGCTTCGAATCTGTTTTCGTCAATTGTTGTCGCGGAGAGTATTGGCTTCAGAATCTTTTCCAGGTTTTCGGCCGAGAAAAATGTCGGCGTTCCGCCGCCCAGGTGCACGCCCACGAGCGACCGCTGACGCAGGCGGGGAATGCGATCGAGGTAGTGATTCCATTCTTTCGCGAGGAGCTCTGCATAAGTTTCTTCGCGCCCGTGGTCGCGGGTGATGACTGTGTTGCAGGCACAGAAGGTACACAGTGATTCGCAGAAAGGAAGATGCAAATAGAGCGACCATCTGGCTTGCTCGTCCGCGAAGGCCTTATCTAACTCGCTCAGCCACTGTTCGGTGGTGGGAACGTCGGTCCAGAAGGGAACCGTGGGGTAGCTCGTGTAGCGCGGCGCCGGAACATCGTACTTGGCAAAAAGATCGGTCACTGCAATACCTCTCGAACGGTGTTAACAAAAAGTCGCACGTTTTCCGGCGGAGTGCCGGGCAAAACTCCGTGTCCCAATCCGCATACCCAGCCGGTGCGGTGATGTTTTAGCAATGGATTCAGGAATGACTCCAGTCCTCGGCGCAACTCGTCCGGGCTGGTTAGCAAGAGTTGTTGGGAAAAGTTTCCCTGGACAAAGCCGCCCGAGAATAGATCCAACGCCTCACGGAGGTCCCAATCGGCATCGATCCCGATTCCTGCCCAGCTTCCATCGGTGAAAAACGGCCCCTCAAGATGTGGCCGTGATGTTCCTTTCGAATAGTAGCCGAGCCGGCTCGGAAATCTTTCGGTGAGGCGTTCAAGCTGAGGCACAACTTCGGACTGGAACACATCGGGGCCGAGATCTCCGGCCGCAGTATCAAAAACCATCACCACCTCTGCGCCGTTTGCGAACTGCAATTCGATGTTTCGAATCAACAGCGGCACGAGTTTCTCGCAGAAAGTCCCAAACAAATCCAAGGCGCCGCGCGCTTCACTCGCATTCTTATGCGTGCCGGCAACGGCGTAAACAAACAGCGTCCACGGCCCGCCGACAAATCCAATCAGACTCTTGTCCGCCGGGAGCAAACTTCGGGTCAACCTCAACGCCTCGCCCTGAAAAAGTAAGTGGGGAAAGGCTTCCTCGACCTCACGTAGCCGCGACTGCGTATTTTGATTTAGCTTGAAAGCGAGCTGCGGCCCGCTATCAGTGTACTCGAGACCAAACCCGAGAGCTTCGAGCGGAAACAGCAGATCGCTGAACAAAATGGCCGCGTCAAAATCGAAGTCCAGCACCGGGCCCAGCGCCACCTGCGCGGCTAACTCAGGCTGCTTGCAGAGATCCATGAACGAATGTTGGCGGCGCAGCTGCTGATAATGGCCATGATAACGGCCGGCCTGGCGCATCAGCCAAATTGGCGGCGTTACCTGCGGCCGGCGAGCGAGGGCGTTCCGAAAGCGCAAATTGCCGGCGACGGCAGAGCCGCTTTCCGGAGTCCACATCACTTCGCTGGCGCTGATACTCATCAAGGCTATTATTCGTTCACGCCGCAGGCGGTTCCGACACCGCATTCCACTGATAGCCAACTCCGCGCACCGAACGGATAAAGTCGCTGCCCGAATCACCGAGGGACTGTCGCAGGTGCACGATCATATTGTCGACTGTCCGCTGATTACCCAATTTGTTTTCGCCCCACAGCGCATCGATGATTTGGTTGCGGCTGACTACGCGGGGAGCTGTGGTAATTAACAGTTCAAGCAATTCAAAGTCTCGCGCCGGCAGATGTTCGCGTTGCCCATCGGGTTGAATGATTACCCGGCTGTCGAGTTCAATCACGCGACCGTTACAGGAGATGTGGTGGCGGGCCGGGTGTCTTTCAAAGACGTGCTTTACCCGCAGCAGGAGTTCGCGCAAGTGAAATGGCTTTGGAATGAATTCTTCTGCGCCAATTTCAAAGCCTTCGAGCCGGTTCTCGGCGGTGCCCAGCGCCGTCATAAACATAATTGGCATCGACGAGTTGCTCTTCACCTGTCGCGCCAGTTCAAAGCCCGATCCATCCGGCAGGCCGACGTCGAGAATCACCAAATCCCACAACCCTTCGCCCAGCTTCTTCTGCGCCCTTTGCTTCGTCTCAACCCATGACACCCGGTAACCCTCGCGCGCCAGCCGATCCTGCAAGGTGGCGCCGAGCGAACGGTCATCTTCAACAAGCAAAATCGACTTCATGCTAGTTTCTGTCGCCGCTCTGCCAGCGCCGGTTCCGAGGCGGTCGCAAAAACCATCTCTGCGACGAAGCCGCCGTTATCCGCCCGTGAAAAACTGAGCGTGCTGTTCATGCGCAGCGCCAGTTGTCGCGAGATGTAGAGTCCAACGCCGCTGCCGCTTCCGCGCGCGTGTCTCACGAAAAGTTTGCCCAACTGTTTGAAATCACCGGGAAAGCCCGATCCGTTGTCGGTGACGCGCAAGCAGAGGCCCCCTTTGTTGTTTGGCTCGGCACTGATACTGATTTCTGAGGCGTGGCCGTGAGTGACCGCGTTGTGCACCAGATTAGTCAGCATGCTTTCAATTGCCCGCGCGTCACCCAGGACCGTACCGTCGCCCTTTTGTATGATCGACAGGGAAGGCCAGTGATAGCGCAACGCGTCGACCAGTGAAGTGATTTGCACTGGTTCGATCAGCAATCGTCCGGTGGGCAGATTTACCAGGAATAGCGAATTCTCGAGTTGCAGTTGCAGCCGCAACGTGTCTTGTAACAGCCGATCCAAAAGGGGATTCGGCTCAGCACCCAGATCTTCTTTCAGGCTCTCGGCCTGCAATCGCAGACTGGCGAGCGCCGTTTTTGCGTCGTGAGTAAAGGCCGCAAAAAATTCTTCCACTTGCGCGTGCCGTTTCTGCTCGCGCCGTGTGTAGTAGAAAAGCGCAAGACCGCCACCGATAAGCGCGGCGATCAGAATGCCGCCTTCCCACAGAAGCATCTGGTAGTGACGTTGGATCTGATCGGCCTGTTCGACGTGAAGTTGGTTGAGCCGCTCGAGTTGGCGCAAGCCAAAGACCAGCCACCACGCCGCGAGCGTGACGGTGAAGGTGACCCAAAGTGCCACCAGCAAAATCTTGACTCGGTCACGGCCCTGGTTCATATGCAAATCCGTCTCGCGTGTAATTCATTGGCGCTTAGCCGCGCGCCTCAGCGGCTGCATCAACGATCGCTGCACCAGCTTTATCCAACAACTCATCCGTATGTGCGAGAGACATGAAAGCGACTTCATAGCCACTCGGAGCAAAATAGACCCCGCGTCTCAGGGCGCCATGAAATATCCGCGCGAACACGGCGGCGTGATCCCGAGGGATGTCTTCCAGCCTCCGGATCGGCCGCTCAGTTTTCGCATGCAGCCAGAAAAGCGAAGCGGTGTGCGTCAATTGAAACGGCAGTCCCCGTTCGTCGAATTTCGCATTCAACTCGCCGGCAAATTGTTTCGTGCGCTCTTTGAGTTTGGCAAACACGTCGAGCCGCTCAATTTTTTCCAGGGTTGCCAGGCCGGCACACATGCCGACCGGATTCGCGCTCAGCGTGCCTGCCTGATAAACCGCGCCCGAAGGCGCCACCAACTCCATCAGGTCACGACGTCCCGCATACGCGCCTACCGGAAAACCGCCGCCGATGACTTTGCCGTAGGTCACCAAATCCGGCCGCAAGTTGAGAACTTCGGCCATGCCGCCCATGGCCACGCGAAATCCTGAAATGACTTCGTCAAAGATCACCAGGCTGCCATGTTGTCTGGCAAGATTCACAACGGCCTCAATGAATTCCCGTCGTTGAATCAGGAGGCCATAGTTTGCCGGTTGTGGTTCCAGGATCACCGCGGCGATCTCTGGCCCGTGGCGATCGAAGATCGCGCGCACGCTCTCTTCGTCATCAAGTGAAGCGACGAGCGTTTCGCCGCCTACAGCTTCCGAGACCCCAGCGCTCGAACTTGCCGACTCGCCAGCCAGGCCGCTGCCGGCTTTCACGAGCAGCGAATCGGCATGCCCGTGATAACAACCTTCGAACTTCAATATCCGCGTACGGCCGGTTGCCGCACGCGCGACCCGCAGGGCGGTCATAACTGCTTCGGTACCGGATGAAACGAAGCGGATCATTTCCGCCCAGGGCACACGCGCGCAAATCCATTCCGCCAGCTCAAGTGAATAAGGTTCACAGGCGCCAAAGCTCCACGCCGTTCCGATGGCCTCGTTAACTGCCTCGGTGACTTCCTGGTCGCGATGCCCAAGCATCAATGGACCGAAGCTCTGGCAGAAGTCGATGTAAACGTGGCCTTCGACTGAGGTCATGGTCGCGCCCTGAGCGCTGCGAAAAAAGACCGGGTCCCCGCCCACGCCTTTGAAAGCACGGACGGGACTGTGAACGCCGCCGGGGGAAATGCGCAGCGCACGCTCGAAGAGATCGTGCGAGAGAAGTTTACCTGAGACCTTGGTTGGTTGTTGTGAACTCATATTCTGTTTCCCTCTCCAGGGAGAGGGAGTAATACATCAAATTCCAAGTTTCTTCGCGTACCGCGCGCCGTACGTGATGATGAACTGAGCGCCGGCGCGTTTGAATACGTGCCAGGTTTCGACCAGGCCACGCTCGAAATCGATCAAATTATTCTCGCTGAGCAACGAGAGCCCGGCGTACTCGCCACTCACTTGATAAGCACCGACCTGTAAACCCGTTTGCTGCCTGATGGATTCAATTAAGTCGATCGAAGTAAGGCCGGGTTTTACCATGAGTAGGTCCGCGCCTTCCTCTGCACACCTCCGGCTGGCGGCGAGTGCGTCATTGCGATTGCGCACATCGAGTTGATAGTGGCGGCGGTCGCCGAACTGCGGCGCTGAATCGGCTGCGTTGCGAAAAGGCCCGTAGAAATTACTCGCGAACTTTGTGCTGTAGCTCATTACCGGCACCAGAGCGAATCCCGCTTCATCCAGTTTCGCGCGAATGTGCGCCACGCGCCCATCCATCATATCGCTGGGACTGATGCCGTCGGCGCCCGCCTCAGCAAAGGCCAGGGCCGACGTCCCCAGCGCAGCCAGGGTTGATTGATGATCGATCCCCTTGTCGTTCAGAACAGCACAATGACCATGGGTCGTGTAAGCGCACAGGCAGGTATCGACCCAGAGACAAAGGTCTGATCCAAATTGACTGCGAATCTGTAAGATCAGATCACGCTCGAATTCATGTCGGAAGTTGTCTTCGCTTTTTTGGCCAGGCACAGGGAAGAGCAGAAAGTGCGTCACCCCGTCTTTCAGATCCTGTTCAATCTGACGCAATGCCGATGACGTGCTGAGGCGAACGTTGCCGCGGAGCCCGGCAATTGGTTCGTCGGTTTCCAATCCTTCAACCACAAAGAAAGGCTGAATCAATTGCGCCCGCGTGAATTGGGTTTCGGCGCAGAGGTCACGCAGGTGCCCGCTGGCGCGCAAACGCATAAGACGCTTCATCAAAACATTCCCTTCTGACAATCGCTCATTCGGTCATCTCCTTCAGCCACTCGTCATGATCAAGGAACACATGCGGCTCCACACCGTTTCTCAACAAAGTCCTGTGCGTATTGCCGGGGCCGCAGAAATGAGTAAGCGGCTTAATAGCCGGATTGAGCTCGAGCGCGCGTTCGAAACTTGATCCGCTCGTCCAAAAAAAGTAACGCTTGCCGTGGAGATCAGGGTTGCCGGTTTTCTCGACGAGCCGGTAAGTCGCCACAGACGTCATTCCGTTTTCCGCAGGCGCCCTGTCGTGCGTGAGCTTGATCCAGTTGACGCTGCCGCCGACAAGAGTTTCGATTCCCGGTAGTTCCTGTTCGCCCAATCCCTCAGCGCACCCGTTTACCCAAATGCCGCGCGCAGTCAGGCGCTCCCACGTTTTCAGGCCGCTCGCCCAAACCAACTGGTCCGGTTTGACCGAAGCTGTGGGCGGCAGCGCTTCTGCTTTTGAAATCCACAACGGCGCGCCAGGTATTGTCGCAGGAATCGCTTCACGTTTGAACCAATCAGAGCCCGCGGTGTTCAGCGGCCACATTTGGTCACGTGAGATCTTCTCGGGGCGTGGCTGTGACGGCACGAGGCGCCGCTCGTTAAGTGAGGTCCCATCGTCAGTAAGTCCGCGCACGAAAGTGATTTCGCCGTAGGTTCTTTGCAAGACACTGGCGCCGATCTTCTGGTGGCAGCCACCACCATGGCCGGCCAGAATCTCGCGCTCGCGGACAACCGACTTGTAGGTCTCGGCGGAGTTAATCGACCGTAGCAAATCTCGTAAGTCCGTCCGGTCGCGCCGGATTTCAACCGCCAGAGCGCCTTGCGCGGGCGCCGTCGGATTTGCGCGCAGCGGCAAAACCATCAAAAGACACTGCGAGAGAATGTCGCGAAGGCCGGACCTCGTCCCGGCGAATTCCTCGGCTTCGGATTCAAGCAAGCGATCGATGGCCGCTTTGGCGACGATTAATCCGCCCGCGCCCGGTTGCCACATTTTGCGGACGCGAGTGGGGACATTGCCGCGCACTGGCTCGAAAACCAGTTCAGAGATCTTTCCCGGCAAAGCGCGGCGAAGGAATGAATCGAGGTTAAAACTGCGTCGAGGAGACGACGTAAGAATGTTGAGGCGCCCCAGTCGTGCCGCCTCGTGCCAGGACTTCGCCGGTATCAAAAGCAGGTCGCGCATGTCGGCGCGCGGCAGGGTTGCGGCAATTTCAGTTGTCTGGTCATCTTCGATCGCCAAATCCTTCCACGAGTGCACCGCCATATCGTACCGGCCGGCAATCAGCCCTTCGCGCAGATCCTGCGTGAAGACACCTTTCTCAGGCATCTGCCAGAGCGGCTCGCTCTGATTCCGATCTCCGAGCGATTCGTGGAACGAATATTCGATGGTGACATGGGGGTTTGCTCTCTCGAGAGCGTGACCGATGTGAAATGCCTGAATACGCGCCAGTTCGCTGCGACGCGCAGCGAGAACTAGGCGCATAAATCTTCCCAGCCAAACGGACGAAACTGCGCCTGCTCAGCCAGACGTTGGGCCGCGTTCCGGACTTCGGTACGCGCAGCGGCGACGCGGGCACTCACCTTTGGCCGCTCGTCTTTCAAGGCCGCAAACATTTCTGAGAGCCTGATAACGGGAAAGTTGGAATTGAATGGATCACATTCGGCTTCACCGCGCAGATCGAGGGCCTTCACAAACGGAGTCGACTGCAACTGAATCCACGATTGGATGTCTTTCGCGCTCAACGGAGCAGCGATGACGATCGCAGTTTCGCGATTCTCTACGTGCGGTGTGTGCATCGAGAAGTGAGCGGCGCGCAGTTGGCAATGTTCCTCGATCAGGTCTTCGGCGCGCATAGCGTTCCGGTAGAACAACGTCACATCTGACTTTCCGATGATCCAAGGCAGAATCTCGCGGGCCAGCTGACCGGCGCCCAGCACAAACACGGACGGAATGTTTTTCAGATGCTGTCTGACCATGCCGCCGTATGACTGGCTGCCGAGTCCTTCCAGGTGGCGGTAGCGCACTCGCTTCGCGTCCACCAGTAAATCTGAAGTCAGCCGCCGCAGGAACCATCCCCACTCAGAAGCAGGGAACTTCGCTTCCGCACAGAACTCGCGAAACTGACCCATCACCGCCGTCTCGCCGACCAGCGGTGATTGCAGACCGCAGACTACTTCCAAAAGAAAGTTGTAAGCGTCCTTGCCTTCGAAGATTTCTGATTTTTCGTGGACGGCGGAAGCCAGCGAAGCAATATTCGATTTGTGCAGCAAAGAGATTCGCCGCAGGCACGTTTGCCACTCAAGCCCGTTGAGCGTGATTGGCAGCTTTTCTCCCGTTTTGGCGGGATGGTGGACAACTACCAAGTCTTCCAGCACGGGCATATTTTAAGAACCCTCAGGTTTCCCATTGTCATGGTTTTGTCATTGCCTGCGGGGAATTTTCGCCGCCGGCGCGTCACACTCTTCGCTAGGAACGCGGGGCTGGCCCACCCAAATAATTAGTCGCCCAAAGAAATCTTTTGATATGACAAAA
>DATENS010000341.1:0-22898 GCA_035274925.1 Pyrinomonadaceae bacterium
CGACGCCGAAAGTTTTGGACCAGGCTCGGGAAGCCGGCGCGAACCACATGACACACTTTATGAACGCGATGGGCCCGCTTCATCACCGCGCGCCGGGTCCGATCGGCTGGGGACTGCTCAACGATGATGTCAGCCTGGATCTGATCGCGGACGGCGTGCACATTGATCCGATGATGCTTAAGGTGCTGCTGCGTTGTGTAACACCTTCGCGCATGAGTTTGATAAGTGATGCCATTGCTGCCGCCGGTCTCGGCGAAGGTGATTACAACATTTGGGGCGAGAGCATCGCGGTCAGGAACGGCCGCACGCAAAACGCGCGCGGAAGCATCGCCGGCTCAGTCATCAGCGTTTTGGATGCTGTCCGCATGATGCGCTCGCTTGGCGCTTCCGAGTGCGACGTCGCACGCATGGCGTCGTTGAATCCGGCCCGTTTGCTGGGCATCGATCAGGACCGAGGTTCAATTGAAGCAGGGAAGCGAGCTGACCTCGTGGCGCTAAATTCTCAAGGCGAGATTAAGCTGACAATGATTGATGGCCGACGCGTATTTGATTCAGGATTACCACGCTAATAATCTCCGCCCTGATAATGTCTTGCACAAGAATGCAGCACAGCGTCACTACTTCAATGTTTGTAAGCATTTAATCAATTAATTCGTCGAGCTTGATGGGTGAGTGTATAGTTGAGAACAAGAAAAAAAGTCATGGGCAGAATCATCGCTTCAGTGAGAATCGACAACGCCTCAGATGTTTCGAAGGGTCTGAGTTGCCAGGCATTGGTAGATACAGGAGCCTCTCTAATGGTTCTGCCAAACGCGTGGCGCGATCGTTTTGGTGTCTTGGAGTCCGGAATTGAAATCGATGTCGAAACAGCGACTCAGGAAGTCGTGCGGGCTGAAGTTTGCGGGCCCGTTCGCATTCAGATCGAAGGCTTTCGACCAATCTTCAATGAGGTTGCGTTTATCGAAATGGAACCGGCAGACGGTGTCTATGAGCCGCTAATCGGATACATCGTCCTGGAACAGAGCCTGGCCGCCGTTGACATGCAGGGCCATCGTCTCGTTCCGATCAAACACTTGGACTTGAAGAGACTTTCTTTGCCGGCTTTCTCACCGCCACGGGCCCTTCAAACCACATCGTTGCCAATGGCGGCAGCGTGATCTCTACCGAATAATCGAATCCGTGCCAGGGAGTCTTCTCGGCCTTAACACTCTTCACCACTCCAAACCCTCCGCCACAATATTTTTCGTGATCCGTGTTGAGTATCTGCCGGTAGATTCCTTTTCGCGGCAAGCCCAGACGGTGACCTTCCCGCACGATAGGCGAAAAGTTGCTAACGCTAATAAGTTCTTTTCCTGTTTGCGGTGAGATACGCCGGAATGCGATTACATTTTCGGCGGCATTGTCGACTTCAATCCATTGAAAACCACTCGCGTCGCCGTCGGCTTCCCAGAGCGCCGCGTGCTTCGCATAGATCTTATTCAAATCCTGAATCAGTGATTGCACGCCTTTGTGGACCGGAGAATCAAGCAGGTGCCAGTCCAGACTTTCTGTCTCAGTCCACTCGCGCCACTGTCCGAACTCTCCGCCCATAAAGAGAAGTTTCTTGCCGGGATGCGACCACATGTAACCATACATCGCGCGCAGGTTCGCAAACTTCTGCCATTCGTTGCCGGGCATCTTGTTCACGAGCGCGCCCTTCATGTGCACCACCTCATCGTGAGAGAAAGGAAGAATAAAGTTTTCGCTCCACGCGTAAAGCAAACCAAAAGTCAGCGCGTTGTGATTGCCGCCACGGAACAACGGATCGGTTTGAAAGTATTTGAGCGTGTCGTGCATCCAGCCCATGTTCCACTTGAAATCGAAACCAAGCCCGCCGGCATACACCGGATGACTGACTTGCGGCCAGGCAGTCGACTCTTCCGCGATCATCAATGCGCCCGGGCACTCGCGATGGGTGGCTTCGTTTAATTCTTTCATGAAGGCAATCGCTTCGAGGTTCTCGCGCCCGCCGAACTCGTTCGGGACCCATTCGCCTTCCTTGCGGCTGTAATCGAGATAAAGCATCGAAGCCACCGCATCGACGCGCAAACCGTCGAGATGAAATTCGCGTAGCCAAAACAACGCGTTGGCGATCAGAAAGTTGCGCACTTCGTGACGGCCATAGTTGAAAATGTAAGTGCCCCAGTCGGGATGCTCGCCTTTGCGCGGGTCGTCATGTTCATAGAGCGCCGTGCCGTCGAACCGTGCCAGCGCAAAGGCATCTTTGGGAAAGTGTGCGGGCACCCAGTCCATAATCACGCCGATGCCCTTTTGATGAAGCTGATCGACCAGAAAACGAAAGTCGTCGGGCGTTCCATATCGCGCTGACGGAGCAAAATAGGCGCTGACCTGGTAACCCCATGAAGGTCCGTAGGGGTGTTCCTTAATCGGTAGAAACTCGACGTGAGTAAACCCATTTTCGCGAACATAGTCGGCCAGCGCTGGCGCCATCTCGCGATAGGTGAGCGGGCGATTATTCTCTTCCGCCACTCGGCGCCACGAGCCAAGGTGAACTTCGTAGCTGGAAAACGGCTCGCGCCACGCCTGGCGTTGCGCGCGTCTCGTCATCCAGACGCGGTCGCGAAACTTGTAATTCGATTCGAATACAACCGACGAGGTGTCGGGCGGAGTTTCCATCATCGTCGCGTAAGGGTCAGCTTTGAGAAAACTCTGCCCGCCGCTGCGAATCTCGTATTTGTAGAGCTCGCCCGGACGCAAATCCGGAATGAAGCACTCCCAAACGCCCGAACTTCCGAGGGAGTGCATCGGATTTTTCGCGCCGTCCCACGCGTTAAAGTTGCCGACTACGCTGACCTGGTTTGCGTTGGGTGCCCACACGGCAAAGCTCACCCCGCGCGTGCCTTCGTGCGTGACGACGTGCGCGCCCAGCTTTTCATAGACACGTTCGTGTTTGCCTTCACCAAAGAGATGCAGGTCGATGTCACCGAAGAGTGAGCTGTGCTGTGGCTCGTCTTTGCGTTTCTCTTGCGGCCTGGCGCCTTTGCGTGGTTCTTCCTTCGCAGAGGTCGAAGGCGAGCCCTCCCTGACGGTCGGGCTAGCGCCCCTCTTTTTCTTACGCTCAGATTTCATGCAAGCACATTTTCATCCGCTGGACGCCGCAAGGGCTCAACCTGGTTCCGAAAAATGTCTGCGCCTGTTCCCAATTCGGGACGATTGCTTTTCGCCTCCGCGAGAATCTCGAGAAACCGCTCACGTGCCGGAGGCAATTCCAACTGTTCCATCAAATCAATTGCGCGAGCAGCATACTTGAGAATCTGAATTGTTTCGATTCCAGAGATGTCATTGAAAAACCAGCCGCAGCTTGTGTACATCAAGAGCAGCATCCGTTGCAGCTCGAGATGTGTAAGCGCGCGCGTCTCTTCATCGGATGATAACCAACGGCCTGCGTGGTCGTAGAGGAATTTCTCTCGCGACTCCTGCGGATTCAGAATCAAAACAATACTATCGTCACGGGCGAACCATGGATAGACAAAAAGCTCATTGCGTGTCGCTTCAAAATGCTCCACGTTCTCGTCACGCAAGTAATCGAGCGCCGCTCGCAACGGTGTGCGCCACGCCTGGCTCCAACCCGGTTCGCCGCCGGTCGCGCATCCGCAGTCACGAATCCAGCGCCCGACGCCGTGCCCACAACTCCAGGACGAACCCTCGTCATGCGGTCCGTTATTGATTTCTACGTCGACCGAGGGCGGGTGTGTGTCGAGATACGCGCCGTAATTAGTGACCTCAAACCCGCGTAAAGGCCCCTCGACGCTGAGTGCGTGCGCCAGACACAGATCGCCAAACTTGAAATGATGACCGTAGGTTTCGCCGTCCGTAGCCACGTGCACCATCCCGCGTCCGCGTGCCGCTCGAGTTAGCGCGTCGAGGAATTCGCTGCTTGAACGAAGCAGGTTGTCGAAGGCTATGGCGCGAGATGTTGGCCCTTCGTAAAAAAACACGGCAATCGATCTATTCGAACCATCACTGTGGAAATAGCTGTAGGGAATACTGGTGTCGATGGCGTGTTCGTCAACCGGGCGCCATTCGCCTGGTTCAAACCCATCGCCCCGGGCTCTGATATGCGCAGCCTGACTTGGGGCGAGGATAACAAACCGCATTCCTTCGTCGATGAGCGCGTCCATCACTCGGTTGTTGCACGCGGTTTCCGGCAGCCAGACGGCCTCGGCTTCCCGTGCAAACCGAAAACGGAAATCAGCGAGGCCCCACCGAATCTGTGTGCGCAAGTCACGGTCGTTGCAGAGCGGCAGAAGCGCATGGCCGTAAGCCTGGGCGAGGGCGTTGCCATGACCGCGTTGTCTCAAGCTTACGCGATCGGCGTTGATGATTCGGCGATAGGTGTCGGGATGGTTTGGTTCCAACCAGCTTAAGAGCGAGGGGCCGAAGTTGAAACTTATCAGGGCGTAATTGTTTATCGTATCTTCCGGGTTGGCGGAACCGGCCAATAGAACTGAGCCGTTGGGCTGATAACACTCGGCATGAATCCGCTCGTTCCAATCATGAAAGGGCGCCGCGCTGGGCTGCATCTCGACGGCCCCTGTCCACGGGTTTTCACGCGGAGGTTGGTAGAAGTGTCCGTGAATGATCAGAGACGTCATGGTCGTTGGAGTACGGCGACTGATCGCCGCTTTCCAATATGCGACGCATGGTAAGAAAAGCAAAGCGGCGACAGGTCACCGCACTCCAAAAGTCAACCACGCCGCTCCCAGCAATCCTGCGTCGTCGCCGCATTCGCCTTTGACGATTCGACAGCGTTCGGCCGGGACAGGGAAGGCGCGCCGCATGACTTCGGCGCGCGCATACTCAGCAAACAAATCGAACCCCGCCGAAACTCCGCCGCCGATCACAATCACCTCCGGATTGAGGGTGTTGACTAAATTCGCCATGGCAATCCCAAGATAGGTACCCATCTTTCGAAAAACGCTGAGAGCGAATTCATCGCCACTTGTTGCTGCGTGCGAAATCTTTTCCGCCGTCAAATCGCCGTCAGCGATCGAGTGCAATGAAGACGCTGAGTGATTGACGAGTCCCTCACGAGTCATGCGCACAATTGCCGTTGCGGAACCATAGACTTCGAGACAACCGGTATTTCCACACTTACATTCGACGCCACCAAATGGATCGACGCTCGTGTGTCCAATCTCGCCCGCGGTCCCATCCGCGCCGCGCCACAATTCGCCATCGAGAATGATTCCGCTTCCGACGCCCGTGCCCAGCGTCAGACAAACAATTGTGCGATGGCCCCGGCCGGCGCCCTGCCACATTTCGCCGATGGCCGCAGCATTGGCATCGTTTTCGAGCAGGACCGGCGCGTTCAATTCTTTCTCGAGTGCGTCGCCAAGTTTGACTCCCACCAGCGAGGGAATGTTTGGCGCATTCACTACGACGGCTGATCCCTGCTCGACTGATCCCGGGACAACGACCGAAACGGCTTGAATTGATTTAGCCGCATCTTGCTCGCTGGCTCTGACAGCAGCGGCGATCGCCGACACAATTCCCGACGCGTCGCTTGTTTGCGGAGTTTTGAACTTGAGGCGTTTGTGAATGCGGCCTTCGCTGTCGATGATCGCCGCGCGCAGATTCGTGCCACCCAAATCGATAGCGCAAACAAGCTCGCCCTGGCCTGAGTTGCTCAAGCCTTTCTTCTCCCGAACATGTCGAACCCGACTGCGGCGACCAGCACACCACCCTTGACCACATACTGCGCCCAGTTCTCAACATTAAGTAGCGACATGCCGTTATCGAGGCTAGCCAAGATCAGCGCACCGAGCACTGCGCCGAAAACTGTGCCACGGCCGCCCATCAAACTGGTGCCGCCGATTACGCACGAGGCGATTGCATCGAGTTCCATTAACGTGCCCGCATCGGGCGAGGCGCTGCCTACGCGCGCCGTGTGAAGCAGCGAGGCCAAACCGGCGAGCGCGCCCATCAGACAAAACGCGCCGAGGATGTATCGTTTAAGGTTGATGCCCGAGAGTCGCGCCGCATCCGGATTTCCGCCAATGGCGTAGAGGTAACGGCCGAAGGTGGTGTTCGTTGTTAAGAACGCCCCGGCCAGGGCTACTGCAAGCAGAAAGATCACGGGAATCGGGACGCCACCGGCCTGGTTCATCAGCAGAATGAACGCGACGATCCCAATCGAAGGGACGACGATGCGTACAACCGTCGCCACGGTGCTTAACTGTGGCAACCCGTGCCGGCGGCGTGCGCGATTACGCCGAATGTTTGACCACGCCAGCGCGGCGATGCCGGCCGCGGCCAGACCATACCCAATTCGCGGATCGACAAAATCTCGCCCCAAAGATCGGAAGACCGGCAGCTCGACAGGAACGGTCGCGCCCTTGGTCAACTTGAGGATCACTCCGCGCCATGCCTGCAATCCTCCCAGCGTCACAATGAACGACGGAATATTCAGATAAGCGACCAGCGCTCCCTGCACGGCGCCGATAACTAACCCGACCACCACCGCCAGGACCAGACACGTAACCAAACCACGTCCCTGAGTCATCGCGGCAATGCCGCCTGCCAAGCCGACGACCGCTCCTACTGACAGATCGATGTTGCCACAGACGATCACCATCAGCATGCCAACGGCGAGCACGCCGGTGACCGCCATCTGCTGCAAGAGCTTGGAAAAATTTATCGCGCCCAAAAAAAGACCGTAAGGATGATATTGATCGATTGTGGCCCACTGAAAGAAAACCCAGATCGCCATCAATGCGAGCAGCATTGTGTAGGCGCGCAGCGCGGACGTGCGCAGCTTGAGGCGGCCCGGTGTGTTTAATGAATCAACCATCTCTTACGCGGCGCGGCGCGCGTGGCCGGTGGCGCATGACATCACTGCCTCCGGCGTAGCATCGGCTCGATTGAACTCACCGGTGACGCGGCCTTCGTGAAGCACGATCACGCGATCCGAAAGCCCGAGGACTTCCGGCAACTCGGATGAGACCAGCACAATCGCCAATCCGTTTTCCGCCAGTTCACGAATCTGCGTATAGATTTCCTGCTTAGCTCCCACATCGATGCCGCGCGTAGGCTCGTCCAAAAACAGCACGCGCGGCCTGGTCAGCAACCACTTGGCCAAAACGACCTTTTGCTGATTGCCGCCGGAAAGGGTGCCGGCGAGGGTGAGCACCGAAGTTGTCTTGATGCGCAAATCGCTTACGGCTCGCTCTCCGGCTGCGGTTTCGGCATCGTCGTTGGTTAAAAACCGTCCCGACACGTTTCGCAGGCACGCGAGCGTCATGTTATTGAGAATCGTCTGATCGAGAATCAGTCCATAGCGCTTGCGATCTTCGGTAACAAAGCCAATGCCCTGGTTGATTGCGTCTGCGGGTGTGTTGATTTGAACGCGGTGATTGTTGACCAGTGTCTCCGCGCTCTTGCGGCCCGCATGTGCGCCAAACAATGCCATCAGCAACTCGCTGCGGCCTGAGCCCATCAGCCCCGCGATGCCCAGCACTTCTCCCTTGCGCGCCTTGAATGCGACGGTGTCAACCAACAACTTGCCGGGAACGGAAACGTCTTCGACCGTCACGTTGCGGGCTTCGAAAACAACTTCGCCGGGAACATGCGCGGCGGCCGGAAAAAGTTGATCCACTTCCCGTCCTACCATCCTCGCGATCACGCCGGCCTCGTCCAAATCCGCAGTCAATTTCGTATCGATGGTGCGGCCATCCCGCAACACTGTCACGCGATCACTGATGCGAAAGACCTCGTCCAACTTGTGCGAAATGTAAATCATGGCGACGCCCCGGTCGCGGAGTTTGTTGAGAATACCAAACAGCGTGTCGACCTCAGCGTCGGTCAACGCCGCAGTCGGCTCGTCCAGGACAAGAATGCGCGCGTTTTGCGACAGCGCCTTGGCAATTTCGACAAGCTGCTGTTGGCCGATACCCAGATGCCGCACGGCAATCCTCGCATCGACACTCAAGTGAAGTTCGTCCAGCAGCTTTTGCGCGCGACTGTGGAGTTCCTGCCAATTGATGATCCCGAATCTTTGGGGTTCGCGTCCGAGAAAAATGTTTTCGGCAACGCTGAGATCTTTGACCAGCGAAAGTTCCTGATAGATGACCGCCACACCGGCTTGCTCAGATTCGCGGACGTTAGCAAAGCGGCGTTCTGAACCCTGGATGACAATCTCGCCGCCGTAATCCGGATAAGGATAGACGCCCGCGAGGATCTTGATCAGCGTCGACTTGCCCGCGCCGTTCTCACCCACGAGGGCATGGATTTCCGCTTCGTTAAGATCAAAGCTCACGCCATCCAGGGCTTTCACACCGGGAAAGCTCTTGGTGATAGAGCGCATTTCAAGAATAGCTCGAGCGGTTTCGAGTTTCGGGTTTCGAGTTTCGAGTTCGTTCACTTTGCTTGTTATCGTTCTGTTGACGTTTTGTACTTCGTACCTCTAATCCCTGAACCACGCAAGTACTTCATAAGACCGCCAATCATGTTTGCCGTTTCAGTAGCGAGATCGCTCAGTTCACCGAAGGTCTTATCGGTTATGTAGGCTTGATCAAGAGCTACATAGAGTTGACATCTGACTTCCGCAGCTGAACCCTTGGCAGTTGAAAGGAACTGAACGAATTCACCGGTTCCGCTTCTGTCATGTCCTTCTGCTATGTTCGACATGATGGAGACGGAAGCGCGACGCATCTGATCGCGTAAGCCAAAATCCTTAGCAAATGCTCCGCTACCTGACAACGTGTAGATTTTCTTAGTGAGCTGACGAGCCTTCTTCCAGGCTTCGAGTTCTTCGAATTTCTTGAAAGTTGCCAAAGCTTTGCTCCTTTGAGAGTAAGAAGTTTTCTGTTTGAACTCGAAACACGAAACTTGAAACTCGAAACCTTACGGCTTAGGCCACTGATCTCGCGGCACATTCTTATAGACGTCTTCCACCTTGTGATACCCGTCTTTGATCACCGTCTGCATTACGTTGTTCTTGTCGAGCACCATCGGCTCAAAAAGCAGGGCGGGCACGTTGATCTTTCCGTTGTTAATCGTGTCTTTAGCGTCGACCTTTTCGCCCCGCGCGAGCTTGACGGCGGAATCAACGGCCGCGAAGGCGAGCGGCTGAATCGGTTTGTAAATCGTCATCGTTTGCTTGCCATCGACGACTCGCTGCACCGCGTCGAGGGCGGCGTCCTGCCCGGTCACGAGGACCTTGCCGACGAGTTGCGGCGGCAAAGCGGACACCGCGCCCCCGGCAGTGCCGTCGTTCGAAGCGATTACCGCCTGGATGTCGTTGTTGTTCTTGGTGAGGGCGTCTTCCATGATGCGCAACGCTTCGCTGGCCAGCCATTCACGCGCGAACTGTTTCGTCACGATCTTGATTTGACCTTTATCGACGGCCGGCTGGAGCACGCTCATCTGGCCCTCTATCAAAAGAATCGCGTTGTTGTCGGTTTGCGACCCGCCGATCAAAACGTAGTTTCCTTTTGGCGCATGATCGAGCGCGTACTGGGCCTGCATCTGCCCGATCTTCACCACCTGGTGCGAGACGTAAAGATCGACATCGGAGTTGCGAATCAGGCGATCGTAGCTAATCACCGGCACGCCTTGCTTGTGCGCGGCTTCGACAATTGAGGCGGCGATTTGGCCGTTGTGCGGCGCCACGATGAGAACGTCGACGCCCTTGGTCAACAGGTTGTCGCATTGTTTGGTTTGCACGGCGTCGTCACCGTTGGCCACCTGCACTTCGCAGTCGGCATTGACCTCCTTGCATCGTTGTTCCACCAGCGCCTTGTCGCGCTGCCATCGCTCTTCTTTCAGAGTGTCCATGGAAAAGCCGATGCGGACCGGTCCGCCCGACTTTGCCGAGCGGCCGGTGTTGCCGCTTTCAGGACCTTTGACGCAGGCGGCAAACAGAACAGCCGCGGCCAAGCTGACCACGATAGTTTTCATCAAGAGTTTCATCTTTGAGTTCCTTTTCATGTTTAGGTTCGGCGAGAGAGCTCAGCCAGATTCTTCAAACGATCAGAATGATAAGCACTGAGAGCATCAGGCTTCATTCGCCACTTCCAATTCCAGTTATCGCTGGCAGGCACATTCGTGCGCACTTCAGTGCCAAGCCCGGAGATGCCGCTCGACCTGCGAGATTGAAGAGAAGTCACGCGCGCCCCATAATACACGACCGATGAAAGAAGGCGGAACACAGGCGCGCTTCGCGATCCACGGTTACGTGGGGCTCGTGATCATGGTGGCGGCGGAAGCGCTCCTGTTTGCGGGCAATCAGTTCGTCGGCCACTGGTTTACTCCGATCGTTTGGACGGGCTACATCCTTTTCATCGACGCCTGGGTTTTCAAAGTGAAAGGGCGTTCGCTGCTCATGAACCAGCGGCTGGAGTTTCTTGTCGTTGCGATCGTTTCGATAGCCGTGTGGTGGTTGTGCGAGTTCTACAACGCGCCGCGATTCTGGAACTCAGACCTCGAGTTGTGGTGGCATTATCACAACCTGGAGCCCAACCCTTACCTGCGCCGGCTGGGTTACGATTGGGCCTTTGCGACGATCTTTCCGGCAATGTTTGAGACCGCCGAACTTTTCACGATCACCATTCTCAGCCGGTCGCAACAGCGGTTTCACGTCAAGTTTTCCAGGAAAGTACTAGCTGTTTTCATCGTGATCGGTTTGGCGAGCTGCATTGTGCCGCTCGTCTACCCGTCCGAATGGTTTGCCCCGGTCATTTGGCTCGGCTTCATTTTTCTGGTGGATCCGGTGAATGCTTTGCGCGGCTGGCCTTCGATCACGGGCGATCTGTCACGCGGCGATTGGCGGAGACTGCTCTCATTGCTGGCGAGTGGTCTGCTCTGCGGGTTCCTGTGGGAGTTCTGGAACTACTGGGCGCTCTCAAAATGGACGTACACTGTCCCTTATTTTGGAAACGTGAAACTGTTTGAAATGCCGGTGCTGGGCTTTCTCGGCTTTCCGCCATTTGCAGTTGAGTGCTGGGTGATCTATATCTTTCTAAGATCATTAGTGCCGCCGGTCAGACGCGAAACTGAAAGCGCCGAGATTTTCATGAGCGCAGCCTAAGGAGTCTTGTGCAGATCAAACGCTGGATAAAGCGTGTCGGGTTTTTGGGATTCATGTTCTTCCTCGTGAAGGGACTTCTCTGGCTGGCCATCCCCGCGTTACTGGCAATTCTCGCCACCAACTAACTAACCATGAAACGATCTTTCGTTCGGGCCGGTATCTTTGTCGGATTCATACTGGCATGTTCCACGCAAATCACGGCACAGGATACGAAGCGGCCACGCGCGCGGGACATCGGCGTCGTAGTCGGAGTCCTTCCCGTGGGCCCGCTGAACGCAATCACCGATGTCAGCGGGGTAACGGTTGGTCACGCAACGGTAATTAAGGGCGACAATGTGCGGACCGGAGTAACGGCGATTCTGCCGCACAGCGGAAATCTTTTTCGTGAAAAGGTTCCGGGCGCCGTCTTTGTCGGAAATGCATTTGGAAAGCTGGCAGGCTCGACGCAGGTTAACGAACTAGGCGAGATTGAGACTCCCATAATGCTGACGTCGACGTTGAATGTGCCCCGGGTAGCTGACGTAACGCTCGACTACATGTTGGCGCTGCCCGGCAATGAAGAAGTGCAGTCCATTAATCCGCTGGTCGGTGAGACGAATGACGGGTTTCTCAATGACATTCGCGGCCGTCACGTTGGTCGCGAAGATGTATTTGGGGCGATTAAGAACGCGCGCAGTGGGGCAATTGAAGAAGGGGCGATTGGCGCCGGTACCGGAACGGTCGCGTTCGGTTTCAAGGGAGGCATCGGCACATCGTCGCGAAGGCTGCCGGCGTCACTTGGCGGCTACACTATCGGCGTGCTGGTGCAGTCGAATTTCGGCGGTATTTTAACGATTAACGGCGCTCCGGTAGGTCGCGAATTAGGCAAATATTATTTGAAGGACGTTCTCGGTTCGGCACGTTCGCTGGACAGGTCCTCGGACGGTTCAATCATCATCGTGATCGCCACGGATGCGCCCATCGACCATCGCAATCTGCAACGGCTGGCGGCGCGTTCCATGCTGGGATTGGCGCGTACCGGCGCGGCCGGGTCAAATGGCAGCGGCGACTATGCAATCGCTTTCTCAACGGCGGCCGAACTTCGCATTCGAAACAATCCCAACGTTCGTAACCAGCGATCGAGCGTGACTTTGCTTTCTAATGAAGCAATGTCGCCGCTGTTTTTGGCGGTGATCGAAGCCACTGAGGAAGCAATCTACAACTCAATCTTTCGAGCGACGACGACCTCAGGCCGTGGTCACACGGTGGAGGCGCTGCCGATCGATCGCACTCTCGAAATTCTTCGGAAGCACAACGCCCTAAGAAACTAATACGGCTTTGGTGTGACGCTGGTAACGCACCATTCGACCACGACGCCAGGCCAGAAAATGGGATTTGTTGACACTCGATCTCTTACTCACCTAGAATACGCGCCACTCAAAAATCCGTTGGAGGAAAAATGACTCTCAAGATCAGAATTAACAGAAAGAGCGTTGAGTCCATGACTCGCCAGATTACCGATCAGCTGGGGAATCTGATCAGCACTGGCTCCCTGACCGTCGGCAGCATGTTGCCGAGCGAGCGCACCCTCGCGAATTCTTTAGGCGTAGCCCGCAATGTTGTACGCGGAAGTTACGAGTACCTCGAGAAGGCCGGCGTGGTTCAACGCGAAGGAAAAAAAGGCAGGCGTGTGCGTGCAAAGACCTCACGAAAGAAAACTGCCACCAAGACTGTCCGGAAAGCTGCGAAGAAACGGTAGCGCTTACCGCATACATTTCTTTACCAACTAAGTTGATTCGCGACGCGCATCCTCTCCGAGCGCAAGAATCTCACGGCGGATTGCTGCGCGTTGAGCCAGGAGTCTCATGTAGAAGCGGCGGCGCATCAGAAACATCAGCAGGGCCGCCAAACTCCCCACAAATTGGTCAATTTCCTCGAAAAACCGCACCGCGACATAGCCACACAATGGGATCACCACTACGCAAATAAGGCCAACTATCCAATTGGTAAGACTGGCGGCAATTAATCCCGCGGCGAGCCAGGTGAGCGGAAAGAGCAACATCGCGGAAATAATCTTGAAGGTTGAAAGCACGTCTTGTTCGGTGACGAAGCGGCGCGAGAGATAACCGGCAAGGCGATAGGCGGGGTAATGCACCGCGCTGCCGAACATCGCGAAGGGCGCCAACAACGTGCAGATCAAGATGCGCGTGAGCAGGTTAAGGATTGTGGCGCCGGCAGTATCGTGCAGGGAAAGATCCGAAGGATCGATTCCCGCTTGCTGAAGTTCCTGTTCAAAGACTGAGATGCGTGTCTCGATTGCATCGATTCGCCGCGGCGCGTGTTTGTGATAGAACGCATAACCGGCGAGGAATCTTTGCCGCAACTTCAGCGAGCGATCCAAACGCTGTTCTTCGTTTGGTTCACTGACTTCTTCTGCTGAGAAAATTTTCTCGGCGCGGTCGATCAATCCCAGCGCCTCTTCCTGTTCAGCGTGCAGCATCACATCGCGCATCGCTTTCTCAATTTGGCCTGACAGTTCGCGTACAGGTGGGCGCGGTGGCGTTCCATCGGGTTCGAGCGTTACCGGCTCAACCGAGATCGGTTTCGCAAAGTGCAAGAGTGCCGAACTGCGGAAACTGGTCTTTTCAGAATAATAAAGTCCGGCCGGAACAATCTTGAGGTCAATTGCTTCGCCGGATGACGCTGCGGCAAGGGCAATCCGCGCAGCGCCGGTCTTCAGCGGTTTCAGGCGCGGCTCGTTATGCGAGACGCCCTCAGGACAGATTCCGATCGCAATGCCGTTTGTCAGCAGCCGGCGAGCTGCTGCGAAGGTTTCAAGGTTGCGCGAAACGTCTTCGCCTTCGTCTTGCCGGCGATAGGCCGGCAGCGAATCAAGCGCACGCACCAGGTAACCAATCACGGGCATGCGAAATAACGGCGCCTTGGCAATGAAAGCCACGCGCCGCGGCGCAAGACACAAGAGAAAAACCGGATCGACCAGAGCGTTGGGATGGTTGAGAACAAAAATAACCGGGTTGTCACGCGGGACATTTTCGAGCCCGGTTACTTCGATGCGGCGAAAATAAACACGCAGGGTAAGGCGAAGGATCGAAGTGATGATGCGACGGACCATCTCCGGTCAGGGTGTCCACTCCATCTGAAAGTGGGTTCCGGTCTCGCTGGTACGGATAAATCCAAGCCGCTCGAGCAGATTAACGGCCCGATTGAACCTGATGACCTGTAAGCGCAAAGACTTTTTCTCAGCGGCGGCTTCTGCCTGTAGATTTTGCACCAGCGTAGTCCCGAGGCCGCGATTCCGATAAGCAGGCAGTAAAGCGAGATCGATGCAGCGAATTTCGTGTTCGCGACGCTCGACCATCAGCCGGCCGGCCGGTTTCGCATCCAGCAGCACGACTTCGTCACTCGCGTTTTGATAATCGTTCTCGAAAAAATGGCGTTGCGCATCGTACTGCATTTCCAGGAACTCGCTGATTCGATCTTCGTCCCAGCCCAGTCCGCGCAAATCATCGCCCCGGCTGCTTTTGTAAACTTCCCGCAGAAACAGGTCGTCGTCCGCCGTAGCCGGACGGGTAGTAATTGCTTGTGAAGGTTGCGAATCAGTCATGCCACAATCGGTCGCCAGCGCTTTTCAAACATGCGATAATAGCGCAGCTTCTCCACACAATTGAACGAAATCTTTCGAGGTAGATTATGAAACGGTTTATTGCTGTCTCGGTTATCAGTTTGTTTGCGTTGGGCGCGCTGGCGCTGGGCCAGGGAAAAAGATTCACGATTGACGATCTTTTGAAGGTGCGCCGAGTCGGAGATCCGCAAGTTTCTCCCGATGGACGGCTGGTCGCGTTCACTATCGGCGACGTCAAATTCGATGACAATCGCGTCGTCAATCAAATTTACACAGTCCCGGTCGGCGGCGGTGATCCAAAGCAACTTACGAGCGGCGCCGGTTCGGCCAGCTCGCCCCGGTGGTCACCGGACGGTAAGAAAATCGCTTACGTAACCGGCGGCCAGATCTGGATCATGGATGCCGATGGCGACGACAAAGAGCAAGTCACAAAACTTTCTACCGGCGCGGGCGGACCGGTGTGGTCGGCGGAGGGGAAGTGGATTGCCTTCACCTCGGACGTTTATCCGGACTGTAACGACGAGCCGTGCAACAAGCGGAAAGAGGAAGCGGCTGAGAAGAGCAAGGTAAAGGCCCACCTCACCGACCGGTTGCTGTTTCGGCACTGGAACGAATGGCGGAACATCAAGCGCACACATGTCTTTGTCATTCCCAGCAAAGGAGGCAATGCGCTCGATTTGACGCCCGGAGACTTTGACGCGCCTTCATACGCGGTTGCCGGAGACGTTGATTATTCGTTCTCGCCTGACTCGAAGGAACTGGCTTATTTGCGCAACCCCGACAGAGTTGAAGCCATTTCGACCAACAGCGACGTCTTTGTCGTCTCGACGGCCGGGGGCGCGACGCGAAACATCACGGCCCGCAATCGCGGGTACGAGGACAGCCCCGTCTATACCACTGACGGCAAGTCGATCATCTATCGTTCGCAGGCGACCGCAGGTTTCGAAGCCGATCGCTGGCGGTTGATGAGTTATGACCGCGCGAGCGGCGCCAGCAAGGAGCTACTCACCAGATTCGATATGAACGTTGAAGAGGTGGTGCTGGCACCTGACGGGCAATCGATTTACTTCGTGGCCGGCGAACGAGGACGAAGCAACATTTACAAAGTCCCGGTTACGGGAGGCGCTCCGCAGAAAATTCTCGGAGGTGTGTTTGCCGGTAGCTTGCAGGTCACGCCGGACGGCAGAAGTCTGATCTTTGCCAACAATTCGCTGAGCTCGCCGCCTGAGATTTATCGCGCCAACATTGATGGGAGCGGATTGGCCGCGGTGACAAACGTCAACTCGGATTTGTTGGCGCGATCTGCGCTCCAGTCTTCCGAAGAAATCGAGTGGACGGGCGCCCTCGGAGCGAAAGTGCACGGATTTGTACTAAGACCAAGAAATTTCGATTCTTCAAAGCGTTATCCGCTCGTAGTCTTAATTCATGGCGGACCACAGGGAGCATGGAACGATGCCTGGAGTTACCGCTGGAACCCCCAGGTTTTTACCGACGCCGGCTATGTTGTGTTCATGCCCAACCCGCGCGGTTCGACGACTTATGGCCAGCAGTTCACCAATGATATTTCCGGTGACTGGGGCGGGAAGGTTTTCATCGATCTCAAGAACGGAGTGGCGGAAGTGCTGCGCCGCAACCGTTTCATCGATCGAAATCGCATCGGCGCTGCAGGCGGGTCTTATGGCGGTTACATGGTTGATTGGATTCTGGGCCATAATAACGATCCCCGCTTTCGTTTCAAAGCCCTCGTCTCGCACGCCGGTGTGTACAACCTGACGAGCATGTACGGGGCGACCGAAGAACTTTGGTTTCCGGAATGGGAATTCAAAGGCACGCCCTGGACCAACAAGGCCATGTACGATCGCTGGTCGGCGCACAACTACGCGCAGAATTTCAACACGCCGACTCTTGTAACTGCCGGAGAACTGGACTATCGAGTGCCGTACACTGAGAGTCTGCAGCTTTTCACCGCGTTGCAACGAAAGAGCGTTCCGTCAAAACTCTTATTGTTCCCGGACGAAGGACATTGGATTCTTAAGCCGCAGAATTCGCAGTTGTGGTACAACACCGTGCTCGCGTGGTTCGACAAGTATTTGAAGTGACTGTAAGAGAAGTTTGAGCTTGTCATTCCGGCAACAAACTAAAGTTTGTCGGACTCAACTGGAGTTTCCCATGCCGACCTGGTTAAAGATTTTACTGGCGGTTGCGTTGCTGGTTGTGCTCTTGGTGGTCGGAGTTGTCGCCGCCGGAGTGTTTTGGTGGTCGCGCAACAAAGACGCGCTGATCACGCGCGCCAAGGAAGTCGTTGCTGAAGGCAAGGATTTTGGCGCGCACAGTAACAACCAGGGCTGCATCGATGAAAGCATCGTGCGCTATAAGAAAGAGCGGGGTTTCGCGACTGCGATCTCGACCAGCATGTTCATGCGCACCTGCCTGGATGCAAGCAAGTCCACACCGGGCTTCTGCGACGACGTGCCCAAAGAAACGGAATTCATCAAGAGCGGGAAGTGGCGAGCCGAGCAATGTCGCAACTATGACTTAGCGGGCGACAGATACTGCCAGAATCTTTTTCAACCGGTACAGCAATACTGCGCGCAAGAAAGCAGCCGTTAGTGGCTGTTTTGAATTGTAATGACCCGCACTCGAAAAATCGTCATTGCAGTCGTCGGCGGCGTTCTCGTCTGTTTAGTCGTCATCGCAGGAATCCTGGTTGGGGCCGCTACAGTTGGTTGGAGAGCAGCCGTGAGGTCAGGTAACGCGGTAGCCGCAATAAAGGCTTTGGAAACTATTGATGCTGCGGAACGACAATATCACGCCACCCAGGGCCAAAAATACGGAACGTTTCAAGATCTAGTCAGAGAGCAGCTCGTCGACTCACGATTCAATACTGAAGCTCCAGTTGTTGATGGCTATGTCTATAAGTTAACCATCAGCCACAACGGGTACGTCGTGACAGCCAATCCACTGAACAGTTCGACGGGACGCAACCACTTTTATCGCGATTCGACGTCGGATGTTATTCGCGTCAATTCTGATCGAATAGCAGGCCCCGGCGACCCGCCGGTGATCTATAAACCGTGAACCAACCAGCAATTGATCGCTTATCAATTCGCGAGCGTCCCAAAGGTCCGTCCCTCATGCGTCAGAACTGGGGCAAGCTGCTGTTCATGCACTGGCCCGTGGATGAAGGCGCACTTGCTCCCCTGATTCCTGCGCAACTTACAATTGACACCTTTGACGGCAAGGCATGGATTGGAGTTATTCCATTTACCATGTGGGGCATTCGCGCGTCGTTTCTGCCACCGATTCCCGGCACCAACGCGTTTCACGAGCTCAATGTCCGCACTTATGTTCATTATCGCGGCGAGCCCGGCGTTTGGTTTTTCTCGCTGGATGCGGCGAACAGTTTGGCCGTCTGGGGCGCGCGCACCTTCTACCACCTGCCGTACTTTAACGCGCGCATGACACTTGCTCAGCAGGGGAATCGGATTGATTACAGTTCGACGCGCGAGGATTCACGGGGCGCGCCGGCTGATTTTCGGGGGTCCTGGACTATTGGCGAGCCGCTGCCGCGCTCAGAACCTGAGTCGATCGAGTTGTTTCTCACCGAACGTTACTGTCTCTACTCTTCTCACGCGGGACGCCTGTTCCAGTCGCGCATCTTTCACCCACCCTGGCCGCTGCAAAGCGCCACGATTCAGTCATCCCAGTCGACAATGATCTCGTCACTGGGAATCCGCCAGCCGGAAACCGAGCCGCTCCTGCATTACGCGGAATCTATTGCGGTGGATATTTGGCGGTTGAAACAAATACAGAACCGGGAGCGGTAGCGACCGGATGCCAGTCTTCGCAAAAGAGATTGATGCGCTCATTCACACCCGGCTTTAGCCGGATGAGCTGAGGCGGGAAGGTGGAAACCGTTTGAAACGGTTTTCGGATTCAAGTTTGAAGCGAGTTCACCTGGCTGAAGCCAGGTGTGAATGAGACGGGAGCATCAATCCTCTCACGGTCGAGTTTCTGCACGCTTCTGAGTAATCACGATCAGATCATTAGATCCCAACTTGTAAGGTTCGCGTTTTAACGAGCTGAACATCTCGAGCACTTCAAATCCGGCGCGCTCAAGCATTCGCCTAATCTCGGCAGTGGTATAAATCCAGTGCTTCGCCTTGCGCGTTTCGGACGTTCCGTTACGTTCAAAGATGTACTCGCTGTCCACGCAGCTTTCTTCGGCGATGTACCGTTCCTTAATGGTTACTGAGATATCGCCGACCTCATGTGAGGTTTGTTCCTCAAAGTCCGGCAACAAGGATTCAGCTGCCATGTTGGTCTCGACGATGAAGCGCGCGCCGGGTTTCAAAGCAGTCGCGACGCCAGCCAGGAACTTCTCCATGTCGGAGTACTTCATGAATCCGAAACTGTTTCCGAAGCAAAAGGCGCCGTCAAAAATGGCCGCGCCATCAAGACTGCGCATGTCGCCAAGAATGAATTCGGCCCCTGCTTTGGTATCGCCGTTCGCGGCAGTGGCGGCCTCGCGAGCCTCCGCGATAAATTCCTGCGCGATATCCACGCCGGTCACTCGGAATCCGCGTTTTGCCAGCTCAATCGAGATTCTTCCGTTTCCGCATGGCACGTCCAACAAGTGCGACCCCGCGTCGCATTGAAGGACCTGGCCGAGAAAATCAGCTTCGGAAATAGTTTGTTTGCGCGGAATCGCTTTGCGCCAGAGATCGAGCGTGACGCCGTGGAAAAAGTCTTCGAACCAGTTGGAAGGAATCGACATTACTATTCCGGCCGTTCCAGCGGCGGCAGCACCGCGATAAAGTCGTTTTCAAACCGCGGCCCGTAACTATTCAGAAGTTCAGTCACACGGTCGTGCCTCTTTGACCTGACGATCAAACCGACGTGGTTTTTCTTCTTAACGCGATAAGCAATTTCCGGATCGTTGTAAGCAGAGGTGTCCGGGAATTCCTGTTTGGCCAGGGAAAGAATAATGCCCGCATATTCACGGCGCGGGCGCAGGCGCTTTTCGCGATTCGCAACGCCGACTTCAAGTTTCGCCCACTCGCGCCAGAGATTGATTCCCGAAGCTGCTTCGAGGACGTCCGCAATGTAAGCGCCACCGACTCGCGAGGCGATCTCGAGAAAATAGAAATCACCGTCCGCATCGCTCTTAATGAACTCAGCATGAGTGGCGCCGGTTTGCATGCCCATGCCTTTAATCAGGCGGCGATTGATATCCAGGAGTTTCCGCTTGTCCGCGGATTGATGCGGAATCGTTTGCGAGATGTAGGCGCCGCCGCCGTGAGCGACTTGCAGTGGGGGGCGGCCGTACTTGTTGACGCCGGCAAACACTACGCGGCCGTCTTCCACCAGAGAGTCGACATGAAAGACTTCACCGGCCACAAACTGCGCCAGCAGGTGATACGAAGCGCGCTCGCGCAAAGCATCGCGGTTGTTTAGTTCCTCGATCGTCTTCCAAACCTCGCCGGCTTTTTCCAGCTTGCGAATACCAATGGCTGAGACATCGGACCGAGGCTTCATCACCCATGGGGCGGGCACGCGCTCCAAATAGTCGCGGACCTCGTCGTCATTGATCGTGGCTACGAATTCCGGAACAGTCAGGCCCGCGCTGCGAGCCTTGCTGGCCATGGCAAACTTGTCGCGAAAAGTCTTGGCGGTAGAGCTGCTCATGCCCGGCAGGCACAGATGTTCACGAGCGAGAGCTGCGATAACGACGTCGAATTCCTCGAGCGCTACGATGCGATCCGGTTGGTTGGTTTTGGCCACGTGACTTACCAGATCCAGGAACAATTCAACCGGAGCGTCATTAGGCAAAGCGAAGACCTCGTCGATGACTTCACGCGGCCAGTCTTCGTGCAACATTTTTTCCTTCGTGACCAGGATTACGTTGCAGCCGTGCGCCTTGCACTCACGCATGAAGTCCCCGCCTTTGAAAAAGGTGGCGAAGCAAATGACAGTACGCGCTTTTGATGTGCTTTCAGTCATGCCGGAGTTGGGACAATATACAGGAAGCTCCGTCAGGAGCGGAATGTTTATAGAGGAACAGCCCCTAGAAAGCATTATTCCACTTAGTCAGGAGCGACGGGCCGCTCGTGACTAAGTGGTTGATCTAATTTGAGCCGTGGGCTATAAACATCGCGCTCCTCCGGAGCGGCCAAACCTAACCAGATGATCTTTCGCGGACCATACCCGAACGTTGATATCCCGGAAGTTTCCCTCACGGACTTCATTTTCAGCACCATCGAAGGATTCAAGGACAAGCAAGCCCTGATCGACGGGCCGTCCGGCCGCTCGCTGACTTACGCGGAGTTCGCGGACTCGGTCCGTCACGTGGCTGCGGGCCTGGCGCAGCGCGGTTTTCGCAAAGGTGATGTGTGCGCCATTTTCAGCACCAACTGTCCCGAATACGCCGTTCTGTTTCACGCTGTAGCCATGCTCGGCGGCATCAACACGACGCTGAATCCGCTCTACACCGGTGAAGAGGCCGCGTTTCAGCTGCATGATGCCGGTGCAAAGTTGCTCTTTGCTGCGCCCGCAGTGATTGAGAAGGCGCGCATCGCAGCGGGGCATTCACAGATCGAAGAGCTGTTTACTTTTGGAGAAGCGGAAGCGGCAACGCCGTTCTCGCAGTTGCTGGAGAGCACCGGCGAGGCGCCGGCCGTTCAGATTGATCCGAAGACAGATTTGGTTGCGCTTCCGTACTCGAGCGGCACCACTGGCTTGCCAAAGGGGGTCATGCTCACGCATCACAACCTGGTCTCCAACATGTGCCAGATGGATGGCCTCGAGTACTTTTATCATGACGACATCCTTTTGTGTGTGCTGCCGCTCTTTCATATTTACGGCCTGGTGGTCGTGCTCAACATGGGATTGCATCTGGGCGCCACAATTGTGATGATGCCGCGATTCGATCTGGAACAGTTTCTCAGTTTGATCCAGAAGTATCGCGTGACGCTTTCGCATGTTGTGCCGCCGATCGTGCTGAAGCTGGCCAAGGATCCGGTCATCGACAATTACGACCTGAGCAGTTTGAAAATGATCTTTTCCGGAGCGGCCCCATTGGGACCTGAGCTTACCCGCGAATGCATCAGCCGCATTGGCTGCGCCGTGCGACAGGGCTATGGGATGACTGAGACCAGTCCGGTCACGCACAGCAGTCCTGCCAATCCCGCGCAGACGAAAGTTGGATCAGTGGGGCCACCCGCGCCGAGTACCGAATGCAAGCTGGTCGATCCAGCGACGGGCGAGGAACTGGGACCGCACCAGGAAGGTGAAGTCTGCGTGCGCGGCCCGCAGATCATGAAAGGCTATCTGAACAATCCTGAGGCAACGGCGCATACGATTGACGCGGATGGCTGGTTGCACACTGGGGACATTGGCTATGCGGATGAGGACGGACACTGCTTCATCGTGGATCGCGTGAAAGAACTGATCAAATACAAGGGCTTTCAGGTTGCGCCGGCGGAATTGGAAGCTATTCTGTTGACACATCCTGCGGTGGCCGACGCAGCCGTCATCCCTTGTCCGGATGATGAAGCCGGTGAAGTGCCGAAGGCGTTCGTGGTGCTCAAACAGGAAAGTTCCGCCGAAGCTCTGATGAGTTTTGTCGCCGAACACGTCGCGCCGCACAAAAAGATACGCGAAGTTGAGTTCATCGATCAGATCCCCAAGTCGCTTTCAGGCAAGATCCTGCGCCGGGTGCTGGTGGAAAAGGAACGCGCAAAACGACGAGCCCAGGCCGAGGCTGTGGTGGGACAATAGTCCCGCGATCAGATAGTCAAAGATGAGCACGCCCGTTACCGCCGAAAGAGTTTCCCGCGCCGTGCGCGCGTATTTTCTGGCCATCCGGGCCATGGATGCGGATGCTTTCGCGAATTCTTTCGCTGAAAACGGGACCACCTGCGATCCGATGGGTGCTCCGCCGATCACCGGCCGCGCCGCAGTCCGCGAGTTCTTTGAATCGATCTGCAAGAACTTCAAGAGTGTTGCGATCAATGAAGAATCAGTCTTCGTCGCCGGAAACGGGGCAGCCGTAAAGTGGGTGGGCCAGGGCACGAGCATTCACGGCAAAGAAGTGAGATTCGAAGGCATCGATGTGTTTGAGGTTAACGACGAAGGTAAGATTCAGAACCTGTGGGCATACTGGAATCCGGCTGAGATGATTGCGCA
>DATENS010000342.1:0-28904 GCA_035274925.1 Pyrinomonadaceae bacterium
TTACGCCCAATATATCGCGACCGGTAGGAAGAAAGACCATTAGAAAGAGGTAGGGAATTTTGCATGACTAATAAATGGAAACTTTTGAGTGTCGCTGGCCTTTTGATCGCGGCCAGTGTTGCATTGGCCGTTGGAGTTTCACTCTCCACACTTTTGTTGGTTGGTGTTTCGTTGTTGTGTCCGGCCGCTATGTTCCTTGGCATGCATGGCAGTGGAGTTTGTCATCATAACCAGGAGCACGGCCAAGCCGGGAAGGATATTCCGGAAGCTTCAAAGACTCTCGATACTAAAAGAGCGGCTTAGCATATGAGTGTGGACATCAACTGGAATCCAATCGGGCACCTCGGGCCAGTACCGATCAATTGGTACGGATTGACCATGGCCATCGGCTTCCTGGTCGGTATCTACTTGGTTTGGCGGTGGGCTCCTAAATATGAGGTACCGCGTGAGAAGCTAGAAGGTCTGTTCCTCTGGATCGTTTTAGGTTCAGTTATCGGTGCTCGAATCTATTACGTGGTCCAGAACAACCTCTATTCATACCTGCAAGAACCGGGGAGCATTCTCGCAGTATGGGAAGGTGGCCTCGCTTTCTTTGGCGGGCTTTTTGGCGCCACCCTTGCTGCATACCTGTACGCACGCCGTCAACGGCTCGAATTCTCACGCGTTGCGGATCTATTTGCGCCAGCTATACCAATAGGTGCAGCAATCGGTCGCGTGAGTTGTGGTCTTGCAGGTATGGATTATGGTACTCCGACGCAGCTTCCATGGGGTCTCGTTTATACAAACCCGAACAGCTATGCGCCTATAGATGGCATCCCCCGTCACCCTGATCAATATTACGAGTTGATTGGCGATCTTTTGATCGCCGGAATCCTACTTAAGCTGCGTGGCAAACTACCCAAGGGCGGACTCTTTCTGGTCTATCTAACTTTGTTCAGCATCCTTCGCTTCTTCATCTTTTTTGTTCGAGGCAGCGTAGAGTCGGTGGCGTTTGGATTGAAGAACGCTCAGTTGACGTCATTAGCAATACTGGCCGTGGCCATACCGATGCTAATGAACATACTTAAACAGAATCGCCGAAACACACAGTCGGTATAGTGGACTTAACTCTGAATCTGAAGGAAGACAGAACTCGATGCAACCACAAATTAAGCGCGAAAGCGAGCAATTGAAGGCGACGTCAATCGACCCTGTGTGTGGAATGGCTGCCGGTCCAGAATCAGCCGGCGGTGCGTATGAGTACAAGGGTCAAACCTATTACTTCTGCAGTCCACATTGTCGGCAAAAATTCCAGGCAGATCCGGAGCGGTTTCTTAGTAAGTCGACCGAGACAGCGATACCCTCCACTGAAATTAAGCGCGCGCCAACACCTGCCGCCGCGCCGGCCGCACAGACATTTACATGTCCCATGCATCCTGAGGTTAGACAGGATAAGCAAGGTTCCTGTCCGAAATGTGGCATGGCTTTGGAGCCGATCGCGATTTCGCTTCCAAAGGAGAAGATCGAGTACACCTGTCCCATGCACCCTCAGATCGTGCGTGATGCCCCCGGCAATTGTCCTATCTGTGGAATGGCACTCGAACTGCGCACCGTCAGTGTTGCGGAGGAAGAGAACAAAGAACTTAAGGACATGCGGCGCCGTTTCTGGGTCAGCGCTTTACTCACGCTCCCTGCGCTGGTAATTGGAATGAGTGAACTCATCCCTGGCGCGCCGCTTCAGCGCTTAATACCGCCAACGATAGCAGGATGGGTGCAGTTGTTGATTACAACGCCCGTGATTCTGTGGGGTGGTTGGCCCTTCTTTGAGCGGCTATGGCAATCGATTCTAAATCGCAGTCCGAATATGTTTACGCTGATTGGATTGGGAGTCGGAGTCGCATATGGCTACAGTCTTGTGGCGACTATCTTTCCTAACATCTTCCCGCATTCCTTTCGCGGGCACGGTGACAGTGTTCCCGTGTATTACGAAGTCGCGGCGGTAATCACCACGTTAGTCTTACTGGGCCAGGTTCTGGAACTGAAGGCTCGCAGCCAAACGAGCGCAGCTATCAAAGCCTTACTCGGATTAGCACCGAAAACCGCACGAAGGATCGCCACTGATGGCAGCGAACAGGATGTACCGTTGGATCAGGTGCAGGTCAACGATCTGTTGCGTGTGCGTCCGGGTGAAAAGGTGCCCGTTGATGGTGTTGTTGTGGAAGGAGTGAGTTCGGTAGACGAATCAATGGTGACCGGTGAGCCTATCCCGATTGAGAAGCGAACTGGCGAGAAAGTGATCGGTGCGACCGTCAACGGCACCGGTTCACTGGTAATGAAAGCTGAACGGGTGGGCGCGGAAACCTTACTCTCGCAGATTGTGCAAATGGTCGCTGAGGCGCAGCGTAGCCGTGCGCCTATTCAGAAGTTGGCTGATCGGGTCTCCGCGTATTTTGTTCCTGCTGTGATTATGATTGCAGTTGTGACCTTCGTTGTCTGGGCCACTGTCGGGCCGGAGCCGCGTCTGACTTATGCCCTCATCAACGCTGTCGCCGTGTTGATAATTGCTTGTCCGTGCGCTCTCGGTCTTGCAACCCCGATGTCAATCATGGTTGCTATGGGTAAAGGAGCGCAGGTCGGAGTCTTATTTAAAAACGCCGAGGCGATCGAGGTGTTACGCGACGTCAGTACGTTGGTTGTCGACAAGACGGGAACGTTGACTGAGGGCAAACCTAAACTGGTGACCGTTACACCTGTGGATGGTGTAAATGAACGAGAGCTTTTACGGTTCGCGGCGAGTCTTGAGCGAGGCAGCGAACATCCCCTCGCTGCGGCAATAGTCGCTGGCGCATTGGACCGCGGAATCGAAGTTGTAAACGCGCAGAGCTTTGAATCAATCACGGGCAAAGGGGTCAAAGGTACAATTGAAGGACACGACGTTAGCTTGGGGAATCGCAGCTTGATGGAAGATCTACAGGCAGACTCAGGTGAGCTTGCGACGACGGCCGAAAAATTTCGCGGCGAGGGTCAGACTGTCATGTTCGTGACCGTTGATGGCAAAGTAGCGGGACTCGTAGGTGTTGCCGATCCAATTAAGCAAAGCACTCCCGAGGCAATCAAACAGCTTCACGAAGACGCGATTCGTATCGTCATGCTCACGGGTGACAGTCGCACCACTGCTAACGCAGTTGCAACCAGACTCGGCATTGATGAGGTCGTGGCAGAGGTGTTGCCAAATCAAAAGGCGGAGATTATCAAACGCTTCCAAAATGACGGTCACAAAGTGGCGATGGCCGGCGACGGAATCAATGATGCGCCTGCGCTCGCACAGGCTCATGTCGGCATAGCAATGGGAACCGGAACGGACGTAGCCATCGCAAGTGCCGGCGTCACTCTGGTGAAAGGCGATGTGCGGGGAATTGTACGGGCCAGGCGGCTGAGTCGCGCTACGATGGGAAACATCAAGCAGAATTTGTTTTTTGCGTTCGTTTACAACGCGCTTGGTGTACCAATAGCGGCTGGAGTCCTTTATCCGTTTTTGGGTTTACTACTAAGTCCTATGATTGCGGCCGCGGCTATGAGTTTTAGCTCCGTGTCGGTGATTGGCAATGCGCTACGTTTGCGGCGGGTCCAGCTTTAATTGCACAATCCCTCAGTCGTTGCTGCGAGAAAATTCGGCAACGGCTGAGGGATTAAGACAGCATCAGCGTAAAGACTAAGCGGTTATTCCTGCTTACTCTTACCGCCAGTAACCTTGTCTTTGCTTTCTTTGACCATCCGGAGGCCTTCATTGACGGGACGCTCATGGAACATCATCGAGACCTCGTCGTCCTTGTCAACACCTTTCAACCGGCCGCCCTCAACGTGATACCGACCTTGATCGTTGACTTGATAGTAATAGGGCCCGTCTTCTTGTTGTTTGAGAAACAACAGATAAGAGTTGCCTACCTCAAAATCGCCGCCGTCAGCGTCGAGATAAACCTGATTGCCTTCATGGTCAACGCCACCAGCGCGCTCGACGTAAATTATCCCGTCGCCGTTTTTGCCTTTGATGTTGTTGACCACGCGAAACGACACAACCTCGAACGGCAATGAGTCTTCGCCGGTTGACGAGTAAGCGATTCTGCCAGGCTGTCTATCAATCGCCTGACCAAGCACGATTGTATCCGCGCTCTTAACCATCTCATCAACATTCTTATAGACCTCTTTCCACACAGCGTGGCTTTTACTGCGAAGAGGCTGTTGCGCTTTGTCGTCCTGGTGCCGTTTCAAGCCAAACATCGCGGAAACTGATAACCCGCAAAGGGCCACGAGTATAGTCAAAATCAGAAAATTCTTGCGCTTCATCTTTGCCTCCTCCTTTAGTAGATCGAGTTGATTAAATCGCGGTCGTGCGTATTAGGCTGCGGCGCTGTCAGTATTGTGTCGTTCATACAGGTCGTGCTTGAGCCGCGGTTGTGGTTCAGCCCGAACAAGTGGCCTACCTCTTGACACGCAACGTGCTTTTTGTTCGTACGCGAGTAGCTGCCGTTGTCGAGGTAAGACTGATTCAGGCGCGCCCGCCCGTTCCTGACGATGCAACCGCTTACGCTACGCAACTCTGCAATGCCCAGCCAACCGGTCGCACCATAAAAGCCGTTAAAAGCATTTGCGTGATCCGTCGAGCCAGACGCAGAAACAGATTGCAAGGTGATATCCGTGAACGGGCTCCACGAGTTGGAATCCGTCCTTGCTTCTTCGTTATAGATGTTGAAGTAGTCGCCTGTGGCGCCGTTGTACCAACTAATGGTTGCGTCTGCATACTTCCAGCATCCCCATCGATGCGAAGCCCAGGCGCCAAAAGGCTGTCCCAGAAAGATGGCAATTCCGAAGACGGCCACCCAAATCAAGATCGCATGTCTTAGCTTCATACG
This sequence comes from Pyrinomonadaceae bacterium, assembly GCA_035274925.1. Classification (GTDB taxonomy): domain Bacteria; phylum Acidobacteriota; class Blastocatellia; order Pyrinomonadales; family Pyrinomonadaceae; genus UBA11740. Next base: position 4,890 of record DATENS010000342.1, read on the forward strand.
TCCCTCCGTAAGTTGTATTGGTTTGAGGTTGTAATGCACGTCCAACAATCCAAGAAGACGTGACACCGTTTAAGTTCAGTCGTGTTCAGGAAGTGCGTCATCCTTATTTGCGGCGACTCACACAAACACGAGGTCCGATTTGCGCCCTTCAAAGAAACTTGTATAAGTAAAGTGCGGTGATGAAATCGATGCTCTTACGGCTTTGAACGAACCTAAGAGACTAGTCCTAACAAGCCTAACGCACACAAATCATCGTGATGATCAAAAGTAATTCGGCGCGAAGTTTTTAAACACTAAAACTTTGTTTAGGGCAGGGTTTGTATTCGCAGTTCGATCTGGGAGGAACCGCCTTCCACGTAAGACGGAGGACAGAACGTTTGTTGGCGCGGATAAGGATATTTCGGCGCCAGCGCTGTGTCAACACTTTTTCGTAGGATTCCACTGCCAAGAAAACGGTTCCGCGCTCCGCTTTTCTTTGGCAACTCCTGGTAACGCGTTGGGTGCTCTGAACAAGACAGACAGAAGGTGTTCCTTGCTATTGAGTTAATTCTTTCATCGTGGGGCGCCATCGTTTACGAGGGACAAAAACCCTAACGAAGCAACGCATTGCGGCTGCGATGCGTCAATTTTATGAGTGAATCGGTTTGAATATTCCTCTTTATTATCTAAACACGATAGCCGAATGACAGGAGAGTTATATTGATGAAGAAAACTTTACTAATCGCTTTAGCAATAATTGCATTAGCAGTCGGAGTGATCATCCACAGGAAGATTGACGACAGAAATGTGGCGATTCGCAGGAATGTATCGAATTCCGATTCGCATCCGGCCGGACGTCCGGCCCCGACTTCGTCGCTACGGGTTCCCGCGTATCAAACGGCTGCTGAGGTGCGAACCCTCGGCTCGACTTTGGAACCATCAAGGTTTATTGGAAAGACTCGTGAGGCTTACAAAGTGGCTAAGGAGATCCCAGAGACCCTGGCCCAATTGCCTTGTTATTGTCACTGCGATCAGGGATTCGGACACAAGAGCCTCCATTCGTGCTTTGAAGACGACCACGCAGCGCACTGTGCAGTGTGCACTGACGAAGCACTGATGGCATCTGAACTTCAAAGAAACCAACGACTGACGGTGGAACAGATTAGGAAGACCATTATCGAGAAGTACTCTTCTTAAGGTCATTCTGCAAAAAGGAGACATGCAATGGCTGATACCGCCGACGACAACGCGAGCACACCACGTCGGGTGAAAGTGTTTGGCATCATCGCGCTCGTCGTGATTCTGCTGTTTGTCATCTTGCTTCTGACTCGTTCGCACGGCCCTGGTCGCCACATGCGTGGCGACACTAGCTACGCGCCATCCAACCGCGTTACAGAATACGACGTGCAGCGGTCATGATGATGACGCCCGACCTGCGCAAGTTCGCGCTTACCGCGCACGTCACTGCGTCGGTCGGCTGGCTCGGCGCGATTATAGGGTTTCTGGCTTTAGCCATCGCGAGTCTGTGCTCGGACGCTACAAACCGCGCGGCTTGACTCCATACGGGCGACGGAAGCAGCGCGAAGCTGCCAGGACACCCGTTTCGCAACTGAAAGCGTTATCAAATTAGGCATTGCGTGTGCTGTCCCTTGAGAATACAATCCCGACCCTAGCTTTCCCGGCAGGCTTAACTCACGTACGTAACATCAACAATTTCACTTGAGAATGGAGGGACTATGAAATATCTCAGAGCAACACTAATCGCGGTTGCATTTGCTGCGGTCTCGATTGGATTTGGAGCGGCTAGTGCTATAGAGAACAATAGCGAACAAGGTGCCTCGTTCTGCCAAAGATGCGGCGATGGATACTGCGCCAAATCGTGCGAGAACGCGCAAACTTGTCCGCGGGACTGCGCTCCGGGCGGCGGCGGCACTACGGCTCATTAAACCCACCTGGCAAAAACAATGAGTTGCTTCAATACCTGCGGCTCATTTTCTCGGCCGATTCATTCTGGATTGCCCAGACAAGTGTGAATCGGCCCTTCGAATCGCCCTGGCTTAGCTAATTCTACCTGGATAGTCCCCGTCCCTCGCGAAGGGGCTCCTAACGAAAGAGAACCCCTCCGCCCATTGCGCTAACGTTGCCTCACAGCCGCTTTTGAAACCTTGGTGCTGTAGTTTTTAATGTAGGTAAATCCATTTTGCCACGGAAGGCACCCCGTTGTTGTTTACCGCAAACATCATGTAGTGACCCTGTTGAGCAATTGAATGAGGATGACCACCATGCGGGGCAGTCAAGGTCAATCTTGTTGGATTTGCATGGTCATGAACATAAGGCATCTCCAAAACCTTTTGCTCAGAATCTGTTTGGTGCGTCACCGCCATCGGTCTCACTAGGACGACTTGGACGATCGAGGCTGCGTCGGGTGATTCAATTACAAAACTCTGTCCATGATGCACCAAAGAAGGCGCGGACGAAATAACCGGTCGTGCCCCACCAAACAAATATGGAGGGCTATAGATTTCAATGCTGGTGTTATTCCATCCCGCCATCATCACTTTTCCGCTCGGCAAAAGCAGCGCTACCGAGTGATAATCTCTTATGGACGGCAGCTCCGCCATTGGTGACCACGAATTGGACTGTGGGTTGAATAGAGTACACGGAGAGTTCGTTCTGGATATACCTCCCGCTACGAAGACATTTCCATCCGGCAATAGAACCGCACTGCAGAGGCTTCGATGTTCACCATCAGGAAAGGCGATTGGAGCACTCCACGACGTAGCGGATGACAATACCGAGGCGTCAAGTATTTCGTAAGTATTGTTCGTGGAGTTATCGACACCGCCCAGCACTAGGATGCGGACAAAAGGCGCCGTATTGCTGAGCAGCATTAACGACATACCCTTGGCTCTGTTGGGTAAAGCTGCAGTTATGTTATTCCAGGAGCCGGTAGCACCACTCAAGGTAAAGTAAGCGGATTGGCTGTCGGGAGTAGCAGACCCTCCGGCGCCCGCACTACCCCAACCGGTTCGCGAATAAAGTACGGCGTGGTTAGGTAATAGATGCAGCCCTGGATATAGATTCGGGAACCCCCTGTCGTCACCTGAAGTGATTTGTGAAAAAGAATCGGATGCTTCATCATAGACATCCATGTGACCGCCGGTATTACCGCAGGTGACCAACACCCTCTGATCCCCCAACGCTACAGCAGTAGGATACCACTTTGCTTCCGACATGGAGTTGGAAGTACGAGTCCAAGTTCTGCTCGCAGGATCAAATTTATATCCCCATCTCGCAAGAGCATTGGGTCCATACCCGCCGCCGCCTACTGATAGTAACTTTCCATCGGACAGAAAGACGTGATGACCGCAAAGTTGGGAATACCCACCCGGCATAGTGTGAGGTTGATTAACCGGATCTTCGAAAGTGGCGGGAGTTACATTTTCGGGATCCCAAAGCAATGTTGTTTCATCGGCAGTTATAAACAGAACTTTGCCGGTGTTTAATAACGCTGCGTGAACCACTCCATCAGAACCACCTGTACCTCTGCGCGGTATGTTTTGTGGAAACACTGACCAACTGCCATAGAAGACCTCACTAAAATGGTGAAAGAAGGTGTCGAAACGTCCGATATCGATGTGGGCGATGTTAAGAAGTTCTTTGAAGTTGCGGAAGCCTAGCGGATATTCTCTGTCTCTCACATCGATGATCTCTTTCGCAATTTCGAAGTCTAGGATCTGCTTCCGCTTCTCTTTCATTTCTTCGGGGTTGTCTTCGTGAACAGGATCGCCTTCATCATGGGTTGCGGTCCGTCTCTCGTACACCAAGTCTTCGGGCTGGACGCCGTCATTAAGGAAGTTGAGAACTCTTCGGTGGACAGCGGGTTTGAGTTGGATAGTCTTTTCCCCGCGATGACCCTTAGAAGATTCCCCTGATGTCTCCAATGTATCTTTTGCTGTAGCCATGTTCACTATCTCCTTCTTTCTAAATCCGGGGATGGATGTTAACTAAGCCAGTGCGCTAGCTGCCGGAACGCTCGCGTACTTTTCAGCATTCAGCTTAGCTAGGCCAGCGGCGTTAGCGGCCGATTGAATTTTGAAGCGCAAATTCCCCCACAAATGCTCCTTTGGGTTGAGCGTGAGACGCTTCTGACTCCTCCCAGTTGAACTAAAACTCGAGAGCCTCGAGGCGGGATCTAGAATTGAAGTCGCGAGGATTGGAATTCCAGCGGCGAATCTTGCACGTAACGGCAGCAACAATCATGCCGTGTTATTTCAGAGCCGTTAATACGATTTCCTTCCCATCCTTTGGTATTTTGTTTAGTAGTCGACTATGAAGTGTCCACTGGTGAGGACACCATCAAACCAAATGTGGACACCATCAAACCAAATGTGTTGTCACGGTAGTAGCTCGCTACGTAAGAACGTGGTGTTTCTAAGATTAAGCGATTTTGCTGAATGGGATATTGGGTGACGTGCCAGTCAAGATTACAATTCCCGCTCCAGACTTCGCCTTGATGCTTTAACTGGCGTTGTGCTTTGGGGAGTCTCTATTGCGGCTGGTTATGCGCACTTTAGAGTCGCTAAGATCACGGATAATAGCCGTGGCCAACAAACCCAGCCAATGGAAGCATGCCAGAGGTGCGGAGACGGAGTATGCGCCCTTCGTGTGAGAACGGCAAAACATGTCCACAGGACTGCGGCGGCACCACGACAGCTCATTAGACGCGGAACTTTGGCAAAAACCCAAATGAGTTTCGGTAATGGCAGGTCATTGTTCGCGGGCCGATTCATTCTGGATGCCCAGAGAAAGCGTGAATCGGCCTTCGTAATCGCGATGGGGATAACAAGGCTTAATGAGCGCTTACTTTCAGGGCTCCTTTGTCCTTATTTCGTAATGCCTGCTCAAGAGCTTTCCATTCATGATGCCCGTGCGACAGCTTGTCGAAGTCCCCATCCTTGTCGGCCATTAAACTATTCAACATTTCATCTGCTTTGCCGTTGTCTATTGCTTTCTCCGCGGCGCGGGCCAACCGCTCAAAAGCCTCGTGGTGTGAGGTGATTCCTTTAATTGAGAGCTTAGAAAGCTCATATGGAAAGCGATAGTCGGTCGGATATTTCTTTTCGGCTTGCTCAAGGGCCGAAATGATCTCAATACCCTCAGAAGGCTTGGCTACAATTCGCCTTTCTCGCAGTCGCTTTATCTCTTCGTCCGCAGAGTGGGCCATGGTTGCCTGTTGGGGCGTGATCGTCGATGTTGGCTCGGACGAAGGCGCAGTAGAAAGATTTTCGACCGGGGAATCAGAATTAGAATTACTAGGTTGCGAGGTTTGGGTCAGCGACCGCCTTGGCGACCACCAGTACCAGGCGCCGATCCCCAGGACGCCAACAAACAGCAGTAACAAGAATCCGAAAATCACCCCATGCCACCATCGAAACTGTGCGGGAGTGTCCGGTTCACCATATGCCGACAAGATTGTCAGCATAGGAGCGCTTCTTGCTTCGCTCGCAGGATGACTCGCTAGCACTTCCGGAGTCGGAGTCCTCGATTCAGGAACCATGTTACGCCGATGACTTAGCGCGGGAGCTTTGGTCTTTGTCTCCTCATCATATGAATCTGTAGCGGAGTACAGCTCCTGACGCGCCACTTCTACGTGCGGGCGATCCGTCTTTGCTAGTTTCTCAGATGAGGATTTAGTGACGATCTGTGGCGGGCGAGCAAGAGGAGTCCACGACACGTCAGGAGTCTTAGCTGTGGAGTTCCGATCACCTGCGTTTGCCGAGAGCTTTGTTCCGCAGTTTGTGCAGAAGGGCCATTCCGCGTCCGTCAACTCGCCGCAACCAGGACAACGCAGGGAGCTCGTTAATGCCCTTCCGCACGCGCCACAGAACCGAAAGTGGTCAGGAAAATCAAGGTTGCATTGTGAGCAGCGCTTCATTTACGTGTTGCGGTGTTGTCCGGACGCTGAATTCGGCAAATCAATCGAAATTCCTTGCGATCGATGTATGTTTAGTTTGCGCGTTGCTCATTTGATTATACGCACCGGATGCGGCAGCTACCATTGGTACATACGTATTCGCGTGGGTAGCGGTGCGAGTATCACGAGCGATGCGTACCACGGCCGAGTTTTCCGCGGACAGGTCAGCTACGTGGATCCAACGCTCGACCCTGCAACAAGAACTGCTCAGATACGAGTAGAACTCGCGAATCCCGGTCAGTTACTGAAAATTGGTATGTATGTGAATGTGGCATTTGCAGCTCTGGGTGGCTCAGAATCTACCGTGCCTGTTGTTCCCACCAGCGCGGTACAGAAGATCAACAACCAGCAAGTTGTATTCGTAGCTACAAACGACCGCACGGTCTTTGCTATGAGGCCGTTGCGTTTGGGACCAGAAGCAAACGGTCGCTATCCAGTGCTTGGAGGCGTGTCAGTTGGCGACCGCATTGTTACAGAAGGAAGTTTCCTCCTTCGTGCTGAATGGCTCAAATTACATCCTGCCGGACAGTGACACGATGGATGCCGTGAGTCGCCACGTGTCCTTATTTAGTTACGCGGTGTAAGTTTTCACTTCTGAAGCTGAGGACACGCTCTTCCGTTAAGCCTCTCGCGGCAATACGGCTTACCTCCATTGGCACGAGACTTGTGTTCGAATAGTTTCGAACGAGTTGCCATTCGGTTCTCGTTTCGCAGGATGCACGTGATAAGGCGGCCTCGAGTAGGTTCGAAAGGCTGAAGTTAAGAGGTAATTCTCAAATGTTCAAGAATCATGTAGCCCTGGGATGGCTGCTTATAGCGCTTGCAGTTTTATGATTGCTACCCCTTGTGCGAATGATCGGAATGATGTTGGCTGGGGCACTAACCGGTGCTGGGATGATGTCCCAAATGGTCGGCATGATGGGCGGATTGCAAGGTATGAGTGCTCCCATGATGGCCCTGTGTGCTACGTGGCTAGGTCTGATAGCCGCAGCACTGGTGCTTCTGATCGTCTTCCTGGTACGGGACGTTTCACATGCATAGCTAGTTCGTGAAGGGCGCGGAGGAGAAAATGATCAAACATACACGCCAGTATTCACCTCAAACACAACTGCTTTGTGCTCGTGTTTTGTCACTCGCCAGTGTCCTCTTATTTGTGCCTTTCCAAGCTGAAGGGCAAGAAAAGACACACCAACGGGAGAAGGCCCCTTCTGTGCGTTCAGAGATGATCGTCTCAACCGCATGGCTTGGTGCCCATCTCAATGATCCGAAGGTTGTCGTTCTGCATGTTGCACGTGCGAGGGCACACTATGATGAAGCTCATATTCCCGGAGCGCGCTTCGTCGGGTGGGACGAGATCACCGCGACGCACGACGGCATACCGAATGAACTCGCCCCGGTGGCTGACCTTCAGAAAGTCTTCGCGCGTTTGGGCATCGACGACGATGCCCGCATCGTGCTTTATGGCGACAACTCCGGGCTGTCCGCAGCACGTGCTTACTTCACGCTCGACTACCTCGGTCATGGTGGCAGGGCGGCACTCCTTGATGGCGGCCTGGAGAAGTGGAAGGCAGAGCGTCGCGCCATCTCAACTGATATGGTTAAGCCGAAGATGGCGATTTTCACGCCGCGTGTGCGAGCGAGCGCCGTCACCAACCTCGACGTCATGCGCGACCTGTCGTGGACAGCGACAAACTTGGCCTCTCCGAGCGTGGTATTGATAGATGCCCGCCCGGTTGAAGAATACACAGGAACTAAACCGGGCGATGGCGTGCCGCGCGGTGGCCACATCCCCGGCGCGGCAAATGTCTTCTGGATGCAGAATGTAGTGAGCAAGGAGAATCCGGTGTTACGATCTGTAGCGGAGTTGCGAAAACTCTACGAAGAGGCTAATGCTCTGCACGGCCGTACAGTTGTGACTTACTGTCGCACCGGCGGACAGGCGTCGCACACCTATTTCACGCTCAAATATCTCGGCTATGATGTGGTGATGTATGACGGTTCATTCTTCGAGTGGAGCAATACAGAAGGTGCGCCGGTCGTTGCGGGGAGAGAGCCAAAATGATATTGGAGGTTAGCCCCGCCTCTTCATCAATTGGCTAAAGCTGAGCAACTACCCGCTCAAGCTTTTCATTCACCTCAGTAGCTACTGCCTCAAGAGTCGGATTGTCTCCTACCACCGACAGCATGGTCTTGGCGTCTATCGCCGCCACCACAGATTTTCCCGGTTCGTCAGCCTCATAAACGATGACGTTGCAGGGCAGGAGCAGCCCGATGTTGATCTCTTCCTGCAGTGTTTTGTATGCGAGGGGCGGATTGCAGGCGCCCAAAATCATATAGCGGCGAAAATCTACGCCGAGTTTTGCTTTCAGTTTTTCCTTGATGTCAATTTCGCAAAGCACGCCGAAGCCTTCCTCCTTGAGTGCGGCCGTGGCTTTATCAACGGCTTCTTCGTATGAGACATCGAGCGTCCGACTAAATCCGTATTTTGAATGTTGTGGTTGCTGAGCACTCATCTTCAATTTCCTTTTCTAAGGTAACTAAGCTGCGGAAAGAGTGCGGCCGATGACACCAAATCCGCTTTTAGTATTACCGATGCTTCGATTTGTTGTGGACTCACACCTCCTGCTCAAGGGTTCCCTTGGCCGCTGAGAAGCACTAGCGAGCGTTATCGCCCTAATTTCTATTTTCCAACTGGCCAGAATCGCCCGTCTGGTGTTGGTTGATTTGGAAACGCAGAAATTCATAGACGGCCGCGAGTGCTTTTGTATTGCTGGTCGTGATGCGAACCAGCCCACCGCGTTCAGTTTCCTCGAACTGATAGTTGATTTCCGTTTTTAGACTCTTCAATGCATCTTCGACATCATGCCGAGGTGTTTCAGAAGAGCATTAGCGTGGGCTGCCACTTGCTTGGAATCTGGTTTATCCGCACTCACGTCCGTTTCGAGCGCGGCGACCTGGTCTTTCACCATCGTCCGGTCCTTATCCATCTTCTCCATCATCGTTTTCATCTTTGACTGCGTCTCGGCGCTCATCATCCCCATGTGTTTTTGGTGGAGCGATTCTGCAGCATCGAAATTGTGTCTCAACTCGGCCACCGCCGCGCGAGCGAATTCAACATCCAGTGGGGTTGCTTTTACTGCCTGATCACGTAGCGTTCTGGCGAACTCGCTCATGCTTTGCATGTAAGCCATCATCAGTTTGTGATGCGGCGATTGCATCATTTCCGACATCTCTGACGTCATGGCCGACATGCCCGGTTTCTTCTGTTCACTCTGTCCGTGCTTGTGTTGAGCGAACACCCCGCTTGCTGTAACAACGATTGCCGCGGCGGCTACTAGTGCCAGAAGAACCGCATTTAATTTCTTCATGTTGCTCTCTCCTTATCGATAGGTGCCTTTCTTTCTGTGCCATGCAGTCACGCCGAATCTCTATTTGCGAAATCGGCGGCCTGTAGTGTCTAGACGCAAGATAAAAAGCGCGCAACCGTTATGCCTCACCAAAATCTTCTTTTTCGGTGGTAATCAGGTCAGGCGGTTCTTATGACCGTTAGCGCGCTGCGCAATTGTCCGCAACGACGTGCGAAAGTCCGCACAATTCCCCTGACTGATCTGTAAGAAGCTGGCAAATTTCGCTCGGCATGGACATTGCGTTCAAAAAGGAGACCAAATCTTGGTGGTTTTGCCAAGCAGCATTCGCTTGGCAGATTTTGGGTGAAAATCTTAGGTTACGTGATGCTGAAGCGGCTTTCATCTCTGGTTCTGGTACTTGTAGTTGGTGGCAGCGTAATGGCTGGCACGGCACGAGTACGCAGTGAGCATGTCTGCAAAATGGCAGGCATGGAGATGATGACGGGCATGGATACAATGCCCGGCTGCAAGGAGGAGCATACGGAAGCTGCCACCGCTGAGTCCGGCACGATGGTCACGTGCTGTATCACAATTCCTACCGCGCCAGTTTCAAGCGGAACAACATTCAAGCTGCGTCCACCTTCCTTCAGCGGCGCTGTCGTTCATCCCGCAACTGCGCAGTCTCCTGTGACGCTGCCGAAAAGGCTCGAGTGTTCCTACTCGAATGAGGTCTTCTTACCAAACCTTCAAGCTAGTTACATCCGCAATCTCGCTCTTCTGATCTGACAGGCACAAGTCCGACGCGTGTTGTTGTCGAGTGTTCTTTAGTTGACGAACTACTCGTGACAACAGGCGCCGACGTGTAAGCGCGCGAGCGTCCGAGAGATCAATCTTGGAGCTCGTCTCCTGGGTAGCGTGTGTTCCGTTGGATCAGAAAGGACCAGAGCTTATGAAAAACCTGGTAATTGCATTTGTTCTCGTCAGTCTTGCGATCTCTGCAGTTGCTTGTGGCTCAAGCGGCCCGACAGATACTGGAAAGATCATCAAGAGCGCCCCGGTAGGAAACAACCTGACCGCCACGCTCTCGAATAACGATGGCGTTCTCAAAAACGGTGACAACGAAATTTTTATCTCCTTCAAAGACAGTTCAGGCAAGGCCGTTGAAGTCGGTGCTGTCGGCTTGAACTTCTTCATGCCGGCGATGGGAACGATGCCGGCGATGAACAACGCGGCGACGTTCACGACCAGCACGCCGGGTGTGTATCAGGGCAAAGTGAAGCTGGAGTCGGCTGGTGATTGGCAGGCGCAGGTGAGTTATGAGGGACCGGCAGGTAAAGGAAAGACATCCTTCACAATTGCCGCGCAGTAATGTGCGAAAGCAGTAAAAGCGACATGTTGGACCTGGAGAAGGAGGGAGCTATGAATCACGAACATCAATCAGAAAATGGCAGTTGGCTCAGCTCGCGAAGGGGCGTGATGCTGGTCGTATTTCTCGGAATCATTGGCTTCTTCTTTTTCACAGAACATCGGGCACACTTGTTCGGCATTCTTCCTTATCTGCTTCTGCTGGCATGCCCGTTCATACACTTCTTCATGCATGGAGGTCACGGCAAACACGGTGGCAGCGGCGAGGGACATCACTGAGGTTCTCGGGTTCTTTAAAGAGGTAAGCACTATGCAGATTCAATTGAAAGGAGGTTCATCATGAAACTCAACGTCAAAGCAATCGCCATCGCTCAAGGAGCAGTGGCAGGAATTCTGTTTGTGATTTGCAGGCTGGTATTCATCTGGGCTCCGGACGCTACTCTTAGCGGAATGAAATACCTTTTCCACACTGACTGGTCCAGCGTAGCAGTACCAGTTAACTGGGGAGGTTTCTTCTTGGGGTTGGTCGTGCTGATGGGTTTTGCCGCATTGGTCGGCGCGGCTTGGACCTCGATCTACAACCGCCTGGCAGTTGAATCCAGCGCGACATCCACGCGGGCCACAACAGCAAGGACCGGGAGATTAGCCTATCAGTATCTCCATTTGGAATAGAGGGTGACTTGTCATGAAGGTTCTAACGCCGAGCCTGATCTTAAGCATTGCGGGATTGCACACGTGGATGCTGGTGCGCCTGGTCCTAGCAGCATTGCTGGGCTCATTCGTCGGCTACGAGCGTGAGCGAACGGGCAAGCCCGCCGGGTTGCGCACACATGGCATGGTGGCTCTTGGGGCAGCCTTGTTCACAGTTGTTTCGCTTAATGGGTTTGGTCCTGGAAGTGACACAACACGGGTCGCCGCGATGATCGTTTCGGGCATCGGTTTCATCGGGGCAGGTGCAATCTTGCATGAGCGGGGTGGAGTTCAAGGACTGACAACTGCGGCAAGTTTATGGGTGACGGCGGCGATTGGTATTGCGGTCGGAGTGGGAATGTTTTTGATGTCGGTGGTGACCACGATCCTCGTTTTTGTTTTGCTCCGATTTGGTCCAAAGGTTACGCCCAAAACGGATGGAGGCGATCGAATGCCAACAAGCGCAAGCGACCCAAGCGGCACCGCAAGTAAAGGAGGTGTCTATGAGCAACATGGGAATTGATCTTTTGTCGTTGTGGTGGAGCATCGGCTGGGAGGCTATGGAACTCTGCGATACGGTCGAGCGCCTGCCGGACGTTTGTGCGTGCGGTGACGCTGAGGCGCATCTCGAAGGCCGCTGTCGTTGTTGCAATAGGCATAGGCCGATAGAAGAAGGTCCCGAGCGCGAAGAAAACTGCAGCGCCATAATCGCCCGCCTGCGAACGGACCTGAGAATACTCGCCAACGAGTTCAAGTCTACAGCTGGTCCAGTCGAAGCGCTTGCCCTGGTGAAAGGTGATGTTGAATTGCGTCGAGGGATCTTTCTCACGCCAAATGATCTGCAACAAGTTTTAGTGGTATTCGCACGGATAACCGAGTCTGTCGCCGGATTTCGCATGAATTGCAGTATCACGCAGATGCAGCGCATGAAGCGTTACTGCGTCGAACTGAAAGAAGCTTGCCGACGAATTAACAGGGAACTGCTGGGAGAAGAGAAAGATGAGGGAAGTAATGGCAACAGACCCGGTTTGCCACATGCCGCTTGATGACAAGCACGTCAAGGAGGCTCTCGTTCACGACGGGCGAGAGTACTACTTCTGCTCAGTGGGATGTCGGGCTGAATTCGAGAGGCATGTTGAGGACTACGTTCAGAAGACAGTCGATGGGGTGAACAAAGATGTGTAGGTTTCTCTGCTACATGGGACCAGAAATTCTTCTTTCGGATTTGCTTTACCGACCGAAGAACTCGCTGATCCTTCAGAGTTACAAGTCAAAGGAGCGCAAAGAGCCGCTCAACGGGGATGGCTTCGGAGTTGGCTGGTACACGCCTGAAAACGGCCCGACACCCTGCATCTTCACCAGCATCACGCCGGCATGGAGCAACGACAACCTTCTCCGCCTGAGTGAGCATGTGAAGTCGCCCTGTTTCTTCGCCCATATACGCGCCGCATCACCAGGCATGAAGGTTTCCGAACTGAATTGCCATCCCTTTCAGATCGGCCGCTACCTCTGGATGCATAACGGGACGATTCAAGGGTTTTGGCAAATCAGACGGCGTTTGCGCGAATCTTTGCCAGATCATCTCTACAACACAATTGAAGGCACGACCGATTCTGAACATGCGTTTGCGGTCTTTCTAAATCTACTTGGCGATACTGACCGTCACCGGACGGCGAAAGAAATCGGCCACGTGTTGGTGAAGACAGTCAAGCAGCTTGAATTGTGGACAGCAGAGACAAATAACGCAGCGCCATCCTACTACAACTTTGCAGTAACAGACGGACGGAACGTCGCCGCGATTCGCTACGTCTCCGACCCGACAGTGGAGCCAGCTTCGCTCTATTTTGCCGCCGGCAGAAAGTACGAATGCGCAGATGGAATTTGCCGAGTGGTCGAATGTGATCCGCGCGAGAGAGCAGTCGTGATCGCATCCGAGCGACTGAGTGAAGACGTCGATAACTGGTTCCGAGTCGCTCCGAATCATTTGCTGACTGTCAGTGAGGACCTTGATGTCGGTGTTGAGTTAATGGAGATCGAGCGGCACGGCTCAAGAGTAGAAATGCCGTCTTTCTACACGTAAGGTAGTTTGGGTGGTCATCATTTCATACGAAACAAGGAACTAGGACTTATGAGTAACAAGACACACAAAAAAGCGAATCATGGTCGCGAGCATAAGAGGCAACAGTTCTCCAAGCCTGCTCGACGAAATTCTAATTGGCTCATGTTGCTAGTCATCGTGAGTCTCGGCGCTGTTATTGCTTACCTGGTTATTGGTCGTGAGCGGCAGGTCCCGACGATAACGACCGCCAGTGCTAGAACAATTGACGTCGCTTTGGGGATGAAAGAGATACGCATTCCACTGAGCGAAGTTAGCAGCGGTCAGGCAAAGTTTTTCGAAGCGGCTTTACCAAGCAATACAACTGCTCGATTCTTTGTTGTCAAAACTTCAGATGGTGTTTACCGCGCGGCCTTAGATGCTTGCGAGGTCTGCTACGGCTCTCACAAAGGCTACTACCAGGATGGAGACCAAATGGTCTGCAGAAAATGTGGAAGGCATTTCGCCGTCAATACCGTGAACAACGGCACCAGCGGGTGCCATCCGGTCGGTTTGAGCCGCGGAGTTGAAGGCGAGGAGCTCGTCATTCCGACGGTCGAACTTCAAAGCGGAACCCAATATTTCTGAGACCCTGCAGGAGTGAGTAATGAGAATTAGTTCCATTGCCTGGGCGAACTTGAAACGGCGTAAGGGCAAGGCTGCGTTCCTGGTCGTAGGCATCAGCATTGGCATCGCCACGGTCGTTGCGCTGCTGACATTAAGCCGCTTGATCAGAGACGAGATCGGCGCCCAACTCGATCAATACGGCGCCAACATCATCGTCATGCCGCAGTCTAATAGCTTGTCACTCGATTACGGCGGCATCTCCGTCACCGGAGTCTCGCTTGATGTCAATCAACTAAAAAATGAAGACGCCAAGCGCGTGCTTGAAATCCCTTACCGCAATCGGATCAGCGTGGTGGCGCCCAAGATTCTTGGCGTCTCTGATGTTGAAGGTCAACAGGTGCTTCTTGCTGGTGTCGATTTTCCGAGCGAACTGAGACTGAAACGTTGGTGGCGGCTGGTTGGGCAGAAGCCTGAAGACGACGGAGACCTGCTGGTTGGATATGACGTGGCGAAACGTCTATCGCTCATTGAGCCGACTGCCGACGGACAATCCCAAGCGGTCCCAGTCATGGAAATGTCCGACGTGACAGTCGACATCCGGCCCCATCATATCAACGTAGAGCAAAACAGGTTCAGGCTCGTGCGCGACCGTCTGCGGATTGCCAGCCGGGAGCATCGCGTAGCGGGAGTGATCACTCCAACGGGTGGAAGCGAGGACCAGATGATCTTCGGCTCGCTTCCTCACTTCCAGACACTCTTAGGCAAGCCCGATCAGTTGAGCATGATCGAAGTCAGCGCGCTCTGCATCGGTTGTCCAGTGGAAGACATCGTCAACCAAATCAGCACGCAGCTTCCGAACGCGAAGGTTTCTGCCTTACAGCAATCCGTCCGAGCCCGAGCAGAGACGGTGGATCGTTTGACGCGTTTCGCTACCGCGGTTTCGGCGGTTGTGCTTTTGATCGGCGGGCTGATGGTTTTCACCACGATGATGGGATCGGTAGTCGAACGAACCAAAGAAATCGGCGTGTTGCGAGCCATCGGCCTCCGTAAGAGACAGATCATTAATGAGCTAATGATCGAGGTAGCCGCTATTAGCACGGTCGGCGGTTTGGTGGGTTGGATAGTGGGAATGCTGATCAGTTGGTTGATTTTGCCTTACTTCAGCCAATCGGGTCTAAAGCTGGAATTTGATCCGAAGATCGCGCTGGGCGCTGTTGGCGTTGCGCTTCTGATCGGCGCGGTTAGCAGCGTGTATCCGGCGATTCGAGCCTCACGGCTCGATCCGTCGGAAGCGGTTCGTTACGTGTGAAGGAGAGCGAACGATGTCATTTGTAGTCATTAAGGATGTCGGCAAGGTTTATCAGCCCAATGGGATTGATTCGGCAGTCCGTGTGCTGGCGGACATCAACCTCGAAGTCAAAGAGGGTGAGTTCATTTCTCTAATGGGCCCGTCTGGATCGGGCAAGAGCACGTTGCTAACCATCATGGGAGCAATGAATCGACCCAGCGAAGGTCGCGTCCTGGTTGACGACATTGATGTGTACGAGTTGCCGGAGGAGCGGCGCGCAGATTTTCGGCTCGAGTATCTCGGCTTCGTTTTTCAGCAACATCATTTGATGCCATATCTCAACGCGCTTGAGAACGTGATGCTGCCCATGGTGACGAGTAAGACCAGCGCCAAAGAGAAACGAAGTCGTGCGCTCGCCGTACTGCAAAGCGTTGGACTCGTGAGCAAAGCGGCACGGCTTCCCAATCAGCTATCCGGCGGAGAACAAGGTCGTTTGGCAATTGCGCGAGCGCTCGTGAACGAGCCGCCACTCATTCTCGCGGACGAGCCGACGGGAACACTTGATACGGACACGGGACGAGAAATCATGGACGTCTTTCAGCAGCTTAATGCCGAAGGCCAGACGATATTCATGGTCACGCACAATCCCGACAACGCGGCGGTGGCCCATCGGGTCGTGAATATCAGAGACGGCCGCATGTTTGATGAAAGTGAAGGGTGCTCAGTGAGCACCGAATAAGGAGAGGAATAGTGAAAGCGAAGCTAATCCAAAGAGTGCTTACCTACCTCGTGATCGCGATCTTGACGGGAAGCAGTGTTGTCGTGGCCCAACAGCCCAGCACAACAACTTCGGGCACTGATGACACGGTTCGCGATCAGCAGACAGTTCCGCAGCGTACATCCGATGGGAGTGCCGGGAGTCCAGCGCTGCAACAGTTGATCGAGCAAGCACTGGAGAACAATCCAGAGATCAAGGCGATGCAGCGTCGCTTCGACATGATGCGGGCGCGTATTCCGCAAGCGAAAGCGCTCGACGAGCCCATGCTGAGCGTGGGTTACATGGGCGACATCGTTCCTTTCAAGGTTCAAAAAGGCGATCCATCGAGCGGACGCTCGATTTCAATCAGCCAGGATCTGCCCTATCCAGGCAAGCGATCATTGAAAGGCAAGATTGCCAGCACGGACGCGGATGCGGAGTGGTGGAATTTCGAACAGACTCGGCGGAATGTCGTGGCTGAAGTGAAAGATGCCTACTTCGATCTCTACTACATCACCAAAGCAATCGGCGTGGTCAATAAGACCAAAACGCTGCTTGAGCAATTCACCAAAATCGCCGAAGTGCGATACGCCGTTGGCCGTGGGATTCAGCAGGACGTTCTCAAAGCCCAGGTTGAGTTCTCAAAGCTGATCGAGCAACAGACCGTGCTGGAGCAGCGTAAGCAGATCGCTGAAGCCCGGCTGAACAGCCTGCTATATCGCGAGTCAGATTCTCCATTGGGCGTTCCTGAGGAATTGAAGCCGCGCGATTTCCCTTACTCGCTGGCGCAACTCAATGAAACGGCGGTCGCTAACTATCCTGACCTGAAAGCTCAACGGCGTAAGATCGAAGGCGCGCAGTATTCGATTCAACTGGCGAAGAAAGACTTCTACCCGGATTTCTCAGTAGGTTTCACCTACATCAACCGCCCTGCGATGCCGGAGATGTACGGCGTAAACGTCGGCGTCAAGCTGCCGGTTTACGTCTGGCAGAAGCAACGCCCGGCGCTTACGGAAGCGACGGCCAGCTTCGAGGCCGAGAAACGAAGTTTGGAGAACAAGACGACGTTGCTGATGTTCAAGATCAGGGACAAGTACCTGGCGGAGACGACCGCTCAACGTCTGGTCAAGCTTTACAGCACAACGATCGTACCCCAGTCGTCGCTTTCGCTTGAGTCAGCCATTGCCGGATACGAAGTCGGCAAAGTTGATTTTCTAACGCTCCTGGACAATCTCGTGACGCTGCTCAACTACGAGCTTAGTTATTACGAGCAGCTCAGTAATGAGGAGAAGGCCGTCGCGGGATTGGAGCCTTTAGTAGGAGTCACGTTGAGACCATAAGGATGCTTCGTCACAGGTTAGTGAATGAGGAAGGACTTGGACATGACGACGAAAGATAAATCACAGAACGGAGGGATCGGGCTAATGGAAGAGAGGAAGGAGCAAGAGCACGCCGAAGAAGTGATTTACCCGGCGGTTGACGCGCCGACTCCTAATGAGCTGGAGAATCTTTACGCGAAGAATGATGTTCCGGCCACTGCTTCGGAAACGCAGACTGAGGCCGAGAAAAAAGAGCCCACTGTGAAAGAGCAGAAGCCTGCTCGCAGAAGGAGAAAATGGCCTGTGTTAATTGCCGGCTTAGCCGCTGTTGCGATTGGCATCGCAGTCTTTCTTTACCTCCGAAACCAACCAAAGCCTGTGCCGACGCCGAAGTCCGTGGGTGGGCCGATGGAAACAACGACGACCACGACCGGAATGCCCGAGACTGCTTTCAAGATTAGCCCAGAGAAGCAGCAATTGATCGGCGTGCAGTACGGTACCGTCGATTATCAAACTATTTCCAAGTCTCTGCGCGCGGTGGGCAAGGTTGCCTTCGATGAAACAAAAATCAGTCGCATCAACCCTAAGATCGAAGGCTGGATAGAGAACGTTTACGTGGATTTCACCGGAAAATTAGTCCAGAAGGGCCAGCCGCTGCTCACGATCTACAGTCCCGACCTGGTGCAAACGCAAGAAGAGTATCTGCTGGCCGTCAAGGGCAGAAGGCAACTCGGAGAGAGTCCTTTTCCTGACGCAGTTAACTTTTCCGAATCGCTGCTGCAATCAGCGCGAAGGCGGCTGGAGTTGTGGGACATCACCGACGCACAGATTAAAGAGCTGGAAAAGCGCGGCGCGCCTTCGCGAACCATGACCCTCTATGCGCCGACCAGTGGCTTTGTGACAACACGCAACGCCTTTCCTAAGCAGCGCGTTATGCCGGAGACGGAACTCTATGCCATCGCCGATCTCTCGAACGTTTGGGTGATTGCCGACATCTACGAGTTCGAAGCCGCGGACATCAAGATGGGCCAGCCCGCGACAGTAACGATCTCTTCCTATCCCGGACGCGAGTTCAACGGAAAGATCACCTACATCTACCCGCAAGTCGACAACACTACTCGCACACTCAAGGTCAGAGTTGAGCTTGCGAACAAGGGGTTTGCGCTTAAGCCGGATATGTATGCGGACGTGGTTCTGGACATGAGCTACGGTCGGCGTCTCGTTGTCCCGCAGGAAGCCGTGATGGATTCAGGGTCGGAGCAGTTGGTTTACGTCTCGCTAAACGACGGTTATTTCGAACCCCGCAAGGTGCAACTTGGAGCCAAAGTCGATAACAAGTTTATTGTGCTTGGTGGGCTTAACGAGGGAGAACGGGTGGTTACGTCCGGAAACTTCTTGGTCGACTCTGAGAGCAAGTTGAAGTCAGCGTCGGGAGGAATGGGCATGCCAGGGATGGACCATGGTGGTGGTTCCAAGCCAAAGGAACAGGCAGCTCCCAAGGTCGATCATTCGCAGCATACTGGCGAGCGAAAGATTCTGTTCTGGTACGACCCGATGCACCCGGCATACAAGTCGGACAAACCAGGCAAAGCGCCCGACTGTGGAATGGACCTCGTGCCGAGGTACGCAGATCAATGACGAAAGTGAAGGTAAAAACAAGACATGATTAACAAAATCATTGAAATCTGTGCCCACAACAAGTTCATGGTCCTGCTCATAGTCGGGGTGTTGACGCTTGCCGGGTTGTGGTCCATCAAGAACATTTCGCTCGATGCGCTTCCTGACCTCTCAGATACGCAGGTGATCATCTATTCGCGTTGGGATCGGAGTCCGGACATCATGGAGGACCAGGTTACCTACCCGATCATCTCTTCGCTGCTCGGTGTACCCAACGTAAAGGACATTCGTGGCTTTTCGGACTTCGGCTACTCCTACGTCTACATCATCTTCGAAGATGGCACCGACATCTATTGGGCCCGTTCACGCACGCTTGAGTATTTGAGCAATATCCTGCCGCGTTTGCCAGAGGGCGTAAACGTCGAGCTTGCCCGCGATGAGACTGCGGTTGGCTGGGTTTATGAGTACGCGCTGGTTGATAAGACCGGACAAAACAATCTGGCGCAACTGCGAAGCTTCCAGGATTGGCACATGCGGTACGCCTTGCAGGCTGTGCCCGGAGTAGCCGAGGTCGCTCCGCTGGGAGGATTTGTCAAGCAATACCAGGTCAATGTCGATCCGAATGCGTTGCTCGCCTACGAGATTCCGATTGAACGCGTGGTCGAAGCTGTGCGTCAGGGGAACAGCGATGTGGGAGGCCGCCTGATCGAGTTTTCTGGTCGCGAGTACATGGTTCGTGGGCGTGGTTATATAAAGAAAGTCTCTGACGTGGAAAACATCGTTGTCGGGACCAGCAAGCAGGGCGGCACGCCTATTCTCGTCAGTAATCTCGGAACAGTAACGCTCGGTCCTGACATTCGGCGGGGCTTGGCTGATCTGGACGGAGAAGGAGATGTCGTCGGCGGAATTGTCATCATGCGTTATGGCGAGAACGCCGAGAAGGTCATCCAACGAGTACGGACGAAATTAGATGAACTTAAGCCCTCATTGCCAAAAGGGGTCGAAATCGTCACGACTTATGATCGCGCAGAACTTATAGAGCGTGCGGTCGAAACGCTCAAAGGCACGCTTATAGAGGAACTGATCATCGTCAGTCTCATCATTATGATTTTCCTCTGGCACATCCCGTCCGCGATCGTGCCGATCATTACCATCCCGATTACGATCATCATCTCATTCATTCCTATGTACTGGATGGGAATTACTGCGAACATCATGAGCCTCGGCGGAATCGCTATCGCTATTGGGGCGATGATTGATGCGGCGATTGTCGTTGTCGAGCAAACACACAAGAAACTCGAACACTGGGATGCCGAGGGCCGACCCGGCAGCTATAAAGATGTTGTCATTACTGCGGTAAAGGAAGTTGGCGGTCCAAGCTTCTTTGCGCTCCTCGTGATTGCAGTGGCGTTCATTCCCGTCTTCACGCTTGAGGGTCAGGAGGGAAGGCTCTTCAAGCCCCTCGCCTATACGAAGAACTTCTCCATGGCGATTGCCGCCTTCCTGGCAATCACACTCGACCCCGCGATTCGACTGCTCTTCACGCACATGGATCCTTATAAGTTCAGGCCAAAGTTCCTCGCAAAGATCACCAATGCGGTGCTGGTTGGCAAGATTCACAGCGAGGAAACCCATCCCATTAGCCGGCCGCTGATGAAGATCTATCACCCGGTTTGCGAGTTTGTATTACGGCACACATGGGCAGTCATCATTCTGGCAGTGCTGGCAGTTGTTTTGACCATTCCGATCTTCAATCGGCTTGGCTCAGAGTTCATGCCGCCCTTGAACGAGGGAACGCTGCTTTACATGCCGACGACACTACCGGGTATTTCAGTCACTCAAACCGAGCGTTTGCTCCAGGTAATGGATAAGAAGCTAAAGAGCTTCCCGGAGGTCGAGCGTGTGTTTGGCAAGGCTGGGCGAGCGGAAACTGCGACGGACCCGGCGCCATTCTCGATGATGGAGACAGTAATCGAACTCAAACCTGAATCCGAATGGCCCAAAGTACCGCGTTGGTATTCATCCTGGGCGCCAAATTGGGTGCAGGGAATTCTGCGCCGCGCGTGGCCGGATCATAAGAGCACGGATGAACTCATTTATGGGCCCGGCGGAATGAACGAAGCATTACAACTGCCCGGAGTCTCAAACGCCTGGACCATGCCCATCAAAGCGCGAATTGACATGTTGACGACGGGCGTGCGCACCCCGGTGGGCATAAAGATTATGGGCGCCGACCTGGCCGAGGTGCAGAAGCTCGGCGAGCACATTGAGATGTCACTAAAGGACGTACCTGGCACCAAGAGCGTATTTGCCGAACGCGCGGCTGGTGGGTATTTCCTCGATTTCACACTCAAGCGCGAGGCGCTGGCGCGTTATGGCCTCACTGTCGATCAGGCCAATGCCGTGGTGATGTCGGCAGTCGGGGGTGAGAATGTCACCACGACGGTCGAAGGTCGAGAGCGTTATCCGGTCAATGTTCGTTACTTGAGGGATTATCGCAGCGATCCGGACAAACTATCGCGAACTTTTGTGATGGCTCCGAACGGCACTCAGATTCCTCTGGGCCAGATTGCAGAAATCCAACTGGTCACTGGGCCAGCAATGATTCGCGATGAGAATGGTCGGCTTTCCGCGTACGTTACCGTCGACTTCGATACTTCCAAGCGAGACATTGGTAGCTATGTCGCGGATGCCAAGAAGGTGCTGCGTGAGAAAGTGCAGCTGCCTGCAGGCTATCAACTGATCTGGAGTGGCCAATTTGAAAGCATGGAACGGGTAAAGGCCCGGCTACTAATCGTCGTGCCAATCACGATCTTTCTCATTTTCATGTTGCTCTACTTTAATACTCGCTCAATTGCCAAAACGCTAATTATTCTTCTGGCGGTTCCATTCTCTGCAATTGGAGCGATCTGGTTCCTCTACTTCCTCGACTACAACATGAGCATTGCCGTCTGGGTCGGCCTGATCGCGCTTATGGGTGTTGATGCCGAAACTGGCATGTTCATGTTGCTCTATCTCGATATCGCCTTTAAGGACGCGAGAGCTAAAGGCCGAATGAGGAACTGGAACGACCTGAAAGAGGCGATTCTACACGGGGCAGTAAAGCGACTTCGTCCGAAGGTCATGACCGTCGGTGTGATGTTTACCGGACTGGTGCCAATCATGTGGTCAACCGGCAGCGGAGCCGACGTTATGAAGCGCATCGCAGCTCCGATGATCGGCGGCATCTTCACTTCTTTCATTCTCGAGCTGGTGGTCTATCCGGCAATCTACGCGATCTGGAAGTGGCACTTCGATGTGAAGAAAAATCCTATGCCGCCGTTGATCCAACCAGAGCCGCAGCCGGCTGATTGGAGGTGACTTTGATTAACGAATTAGCGCCAGCATTGTTTCTGTTCATAGCTGTACTCCTGATCTTTGGAAGTACAAGGGTGGCCCGTCATCGCGGCTTGCCTGAAGCTCTGGGTTGCGGAGTGGCGCTCTGCATCATCGCGATAGCTATCGGGTTGTCACCGCCGACTTGGCGGGCCGGATGGGCAGGTGGGCCAGGGGGCGATCGTCTGCTCACCTCTGCGCGAATTGTGGGAATCAGCGGAATGCTTTTCATCGCGGGAACGCGTTTCGATTTCGGTGGAACGGCGCGCCGCATCGGTTTGCTAGTGAAAGCGGTAATAGTCGCAGGGGTTCTGTTGGTTGTTGCGATGCTGCTGGCGAAATGGATCGGAATGGAGTCAATACCCACGCTCGTCGTCGCTGTTGCTGTACTCGCAAGTAGCCTGTGGATACCTGCCGAGTTAGCTCGTTTCAAGAAGAGCGAGAACGATGCTTTGCCTACTTGGCAAACAATGGCCTTGGCGTTCACCGGATTTGCAGTCTCAGTTATTTACTTCTTTGACGTTTTGTCTATAACGAATCGCACCCAACTGAGCGTGTTCACCTACGTCATTATTGTTTTATTTGAAGTAGTAAAGCTGTTTGTTCTATTTGGGTTTGCCTATTTTATCTGCAGCAAGTTTCTTGCGCGGGCGCGAGGCCGTATTTCTACCACACGCACCACCATTGGCTTTGTCCTCATTAGCGTCCTTGTCTTTATACTGATCGCAATCACGACGAACCAGTTGGCAGCCTTCGCCTGGGCCTTCGTTGCGGGAGCGTTGTGGCAACAAAGCGAGAGCGGAAGGAAATTTGGGGACGCCTATAGACCGCTGGCCTCCGCGATGTTGATGTCCCTGGCGTTCGCCCCACTGATGTTGCAAACCCATGGTCGAGATTTCCGAGGTTTGGGGTTCTTAGCCCTGTTCGTTGTAATCGCAGTTTTCGCAAAAGGTTTTCTTGCCTGGTTCTTGACGCAATCCGGCTCACCGCTCCCGACGAGGGGACGTTTGGCGATTTCACTGGCTTTTCCCGGAGAAATCGCAATCGGGATTTTGGGATTCGCAATCACTAGGTGGCCGATCGCCGGATCGCCGTACTTCGCTGTTCTAGGCTACGCAATCATTTCAACAGTCCTGATACCGGTCATGTGGACCGAGACCGCAATTGTAAACAACGAGGGAGTTGCGAGAAGGAGGAGTGCTATGCAAAAGCACATCGGAAAAGTTTTAGCTGTGGCTGTGTTGTTGCTCATGGTGATTTCAGGAACCGCGATAACAAGTTCTGCTCAGCAGACGCCAAACGACCCTCCTAATCAGCAGATAGAGCTTGGGCGGGGCATGAGTGCAATGACGCCCGGTCTGATGGAGATTGGATCGAAGACGAAGCTGTTCCTCGTCTTCGGAGACAAA
Organism: Pyrinomonadaceae bacterium; assembly: GCA_035274925.1. Lineage (GTDB taxonomy): Bacteria > Acidobacteriota > Blastocatellia > Pyrinomonadales > Pyrinomonadaceae > UBA11740. Next base: position 28,675 of record DATENS010000342.1, read on the forward strand.
CTTCAACTCTCAACCGAACAAAGGAAAGGTCTCGAGGATCTCTATGTCCGAATTCAGACTTATAGCTTCCAACGCGAGGCTGACCTCGACGTCGCAGACGCCGAGCTGAAGCGATTGCTGACGAGGGACACCGTCGATCTAGGCGCGGTTAAGGCAAAGATGAAGGAGATCGAGACGATCCGAGTCGAAGTGAACATGAAGAAGATCGAGACGCTTTTGCAGGCAATCAA
>DATENS010000343.1:0-10747 GCA_035274925.1 Pyrinomonadaceae bacterium
AACCAGATTGGTCAAATGAAAAGACTCGGTCGCTTCCGAGCGCAAAAACTTTCGGCGCGCCGGTGTATTAAAAAAGAGATCGCGAACGCTGATGGTTGTTCCACGAGGATGAGCGGCGTCTTTTACGTCGCGCATGCGCCCACCTTCAATTACCACGCGTGTGCCGGCCGCGGCGTCATCGGTGTGCGTAATTAGTTCGACCCGGGCCACAGACGCAATCGAGGCCAGCGCCTCGCCGCGAAATCCCAGCGTGCCGATTGCCTCGAGGTCTTCAGCTTTGCGCAGTTTGGAAGTCGCATGGCGTTCGAAAGCGAGGACAGCATCATCCCGAATCATGCCCTCGCCATCGTCGGTGATTTTCAACAGACGCCGGCCACCGGCCTCGACGTCGATCACGATGCGTTGGGCGCCGGCATCGATGGCGTTCTCAACCAGCTCTTTGGCAACTGAGGCGGGCCGCTCGACGACTTCGCCGGCAGCAATCAGGTTTGAGATGTGATCGGGGAGGACGCGGATTTTGGACATAAGTAATTGTACTTAGAACTTTGTGCTTTGGACTTTGATCTGTAGCGCTGCAAGCTGGTTGAGCTCGGCCTGACCACTAGCGCGCCAAGATCAAAGTACCAAGTACAAAGAACGTCTTTCACAGATACACAATCTGATGATCGTTAGAACCCAGATCGATAGCGTCGAAAACCCAATCGACAAAATAGTGTCCGTGACGAGCCAGGAACGAAGTGGCGTTAATCTGCCGCTCCTGCAAGGTCTTCCGCGGATAGAGCAGATCAAAAGCATGCTCGAGCTGTCGATTGACGGCCTCGTCGCGTCCGACCTTCGCGCGATTGAAGCGTGTTCGCAGCCCGTCGATCTGATAATTGATCTTGCGTCTCCCTTTTTCCAGGGCCTCTGCCAAAGTCGGATCCACGCGACCCAATTGCTGCTGCAAGGCATCGAGCTCGTCATTGAAAGTCCGGGTTGTATGCTCGAACGTAGCTGCCGTTTCCTGACTCAGATACTTCTCCACCACTTGGGCGATGACGTGATCGAGACCTTCAAAAAAATCCTTAAGCTGGATCCCGTACCGCTCCAGTGATCGCCACGTGTGTTTACTCACAAACGTCAGACTGGCGCGTGGCAGAATTGGCGTTGCCGGACGATCGAGAATTCGATAGACCTCGGCAGTCTGAGCAAAGTAAGCGATCTCAGCCGCGCCGCCGTAGTAGGCGATGGTCGGCAGCAAATAATCCTGCACCACCGCGCGCAAAGTTACGTTCGGACTGAAACGTTCGGGCTCGCGCGATGCCCAATCCGCAAGCTCGTCGGCGCTGTAGTCCTGTTCGACCTGGCGGCTCTTGACTTGATATCGGCCGTTATCTGTCCGTGTCAACGCGTGACGCGCTCCCTGGTCATCATGCAGGAACAAAGGAAAAGAGTTATCTGACGGAGTCACTTGCGCGTGATAGCCGGCTTCTTCAAGCTCGCTGCTGCGCTTGACGATTGCCTGAGCGATATCGTGCGCGTGCCGCGCAGCTTTAGCATAGAGGGGAGCGGCCATGCGCTTGAGTTCCGCATCCAGCGGATCCAGCAAGATTAGCCCGCGCGCGCCGGCCAACCTCGTCATTACTCGCGCAAAAGCGTCACCGAATTTTTGCCCGGGTCGGTACGAGTCGTTAAGGAGCGTTGAAAGTTCTTCGGAGAATTCGGTTTGCGGAAGCGATTTGATCAGCTTCTCTGCTGCTTCGGCGATCGATTGATCCAGAATCACCCGGCCGACAGGCGAGCCTTCAGAATGAATTGTCGCCGGAACGGAAACCCCTGCCAAAGTACAATCGCGATCGATGAAATGCGCGGTTGCCACTTCTTCAAAATCGTGATCTTCGGTCGCAATCCAAAATACCGGCACTGCCTTGATTCCGCGTTGGCTGAGGCACTCAGCGAGTTTGACGGCCGAGAGCGCCTTGTAAAGTGTATAGAGAGGTCCGCCGAACAAACCTGCCTGCTGTCCGGAGACGACCGCGATGCAATCAGCTTCACGAAGTAAAGCAATATTCGCGATCGTCTCGTCGCCTGCTTGCCAGCTACGGTTCATGCGCTCAAGAGCATCGCAAAGTGTCTTCCGGTCGGTCTGGTGATTAGCCAGCACGCGCTCGCGGCGTTCGGAAAGCTCGAAATGATGTCTTACGGCCTCAGGATAAAACCGGCGCAGTGCGCTAGGGTCTTTTAGATAATCCAGAAACAGACGGCTCTGCTGTGAAATTTGATCGAACGACAGGGTTTCGACGCGGAGTCCGGCTTGTTCAGGCGTGCTGTGGCAGGAAGTTTGCGCGGTGCTCAATGCTCGGGGGTGCTCCTGTCGAATCATTCTACGCGGGGACTGAGGGTAGTGCCAGTTGACTGACAGGAGGGTCGTGTCCTGGTTTGTCTTTGCGCCTTTTGTACGCCTTGGCGGCTTTGCGAGAAATCGATATTCAAACTAGCTTGCACGCTAAGGCTCAAAGCGAAACTTAAGCCGCAAAAACAATTCCAAATTAGGACACCGCTGACACCTGCGAGTTCGCATGAATCTCTTTCGCGCGCTTGATCAGTTCCGCTATTTCTCTACACGCTTCTTCGCCTGGACGCTGCAAGGGCGCGCGGACCGCGCCTCCGTGGTAACCCTCAAATTCCAACGCAACCTTCAAACCGCCGATGCCATAAGTTTTTGTAACGGCGCGTGCGAGGGGAGTTAACTTGTCTTGCAAGATCGAGGCTAACTGAACGTCTCCGGCGCGCACGGCGCGATAAATCTCCAGGCAGAGTTCCGGGACGACACAGCCAACAGCCAGGATGCCGGCGCCGGCGCCTGCTTCCAACGCCCCTGCGAAAACGGTCCCATTGCCGATTGTCATCGTGAAGTTCTTATCCACGACACGCACGGTTTCGCGAAACGTTACCATATCGTTCGAACTGTCCTTCATCCCGACAATGTTTTGATGTTCGCTGAGTTTTGCCGCCGTCTCCGGCTCGATCTTGACGCCCGTTAAATCCGGCATGCTGTAAAGAATAATGGGAGTCGCTGACGCATCAGCGACCGCGCGGTAGTGATCCACCAATGCTTGCGGGGTAATGGCCGAACGGTAGTAGTGTGGCGTGATCACCAGGGCGGCTTCGGCGCCGGCCTTCGTTGCGCGTCCAATCTCCTCGATCGTACTTCGGGTGCTTTGCTGTCCGGCGCCCACGATAAAGCACAAATTGCGTGGAGTTGCTTCGCGCGCGGCTTCGATTACGCGGAGATACTCGCTCTCGTCGAGGTTAACCCGCTCACCCGTCGAGCCCAGCACGACATAACCGCTGATGCCGGTCGTGTTCCATCGCTGAATATTAGCCGTTAGCGCCGTTGTATCTATTTTCTCGTTCGTGGTAAATGGCGTCGTAATCGGCAGGATTAGACCGTTGAGGTTGATTGTCACGAATGGATTATAGGCAGCAGTTTCAAACCGAGCAACGCCAAGGTAGTTGCGAGCCTTTCAGTGCTCACCTATAATTTGAGCGGTTTTCGGCCCAACAAACAGAGAACAAAAACATGCCCTATCTCAAACCTGAACGCCCCGAGAAGGTTAGCGCGCCATCACTGAAGGCCAGCAAAGAGCGCGGTGAACGTTTGGTTTGTTTGACTGCTTACGATTATCCCACCGCGCGCATTGTTGACGAGGCCGGCATCGACATCATTCTGGTGGGCGACAGCCTCGGTAACGTGGTGCTGGGTTACGGCAACACGGTGCCGGTCACGCTCGAAGAAATTCTGGTGCACGTCAAAGCCGTGCGCCGGGGCGTGCAACGCGCACTGCTCGTGGCCGACATGCCGTACGGATCTTTTCACACCGGCGCTGACGACACGGTGCGCGCGGCGCTGAAACTGGTAAAAGAGGGCGAAGCAGAAGCGGTCAAGCTCGAAGGCGGCCAGAAGCGAGTCAAATTGGTGAAGCGGCTGGTGAATGAAGAAATTGCCGTGATGGGCCACATCGGGCTCACGCCACAGTCGATCAATCAGCTCGGCGCTTATCGAGTGCAGGGAAAAACTGCGGGTGCAGCGCGTCAGTTACTGGACGATGCGTACGCGTTGGAAGAAGCGGGCGCATTTTCGATTGTGCTTGAGCTGGTGCCGCGCGAAATCGCGCAGATGATTACCGAAAGCATTGCGATTCCGACCGTCGGTATTGGCGCAGGCTCGCATTGCGATATCCAGGTGCTGGTATTTCATGATCTGCTCGGAATGGCGTTTGGAAAGCTGCCGCGCTTTGTTCGCGAGTACGCGAACCTGCGCGAGACGATCACGGATGCGGTGACGCGGTGGGCCGAAGATGTGCGCAGTGGAACTTATCCTTCGGATGCGGAGTCATACGGCTTGCCTGCTGAAGCGGCCGAAGAATTGAAGATCCAGTTGGAAAAGGGAATAAGACTCAAACAGTCTTAGTCTCTGTCAGTGGTCAGCAGTCAGTTGTTAGTGGTCAACTTTTTTAAAGCGAATCGACTGACCACTGACAATTTACTGCTGACCATTATTTATGGAAATCATTCACGGTCGCCAGCAGATGATCTCGGTTGCGCAGGCCCTGCGTGGTGAAGGGAACCGGACGATCGGTTTTGTTCCGACGATGGGTGCGCTGCATGAAGGTCATCTCAGCCTGATGCGAAGCGCGCGCTTGCGCTCCGACGTGGTGGTGGCTTCGGTGTTCGTGAACCCGACGCAGTTCGGACCGAAGGAAGATTTCAAAGCGTATCCACGCGATTTGTCGCGCGACTCAGAGATGCTGGCCTCGTGCGGGGTTGATTACGTGTTCGCTCCGGACGTGGAGGAGATTTATCCTCGTGGATTTTCGACTTACATCACTGTGGAAGGGCTTACAGACAGGCTGGAGGGCGCGTCGCGGCCCGGACACTTTCGCGGCGTAACCACGGTGGTGGGAATTCTCTTGAATATCGTGCAGCCTGACTTTGCTTTTTTCGGTCAGAAGGATGCGCAGCAGGCCATCGTGATCAAGCACATGGTTCGCGACCTGGCCTTTAGTACGGAGGTTGTCGTCGCCCCGATCGTGCGGGAGGAAACCGGCTTGGCGATGTCGTCGCGTAACAGCTACCTTTCCCCGGACGAAAGACGAGCGGCTGCGGTTTTGAATCGGGCGCTCTCGCAGGCTAACGTATCTTTTGAAGCCGGAGAGCGGAACGCTGCGCGCCTCATCGAAATTGTTCGGACCGCGATTGCGAGAGAGCCCTTGGCGCGTATCGACTATGTGAGTGTAAATAACGCAGAGAGTCTCGAGACGCTCGAGCAACTAAATGAAGAGCCGGCCCTGCTTTCGCTGGCGGCATTTGTGGGAAAGACGCGATTGATCGATAACGTGGTGCTGGGAAAGTCGACGAGAAGCGTGGGCGTTAACGCTTAGGTAGACTTTGCGACTTTGCGCCTCGGCGTGAACATCTACCTCACGCAAAGGCGCCAAGCCGCCAAGAAAAAGATGAATCAAAAAGCGCACATTTCATTCAAGCTCAATGGCGAGCCGGCCGAAGTTGCTTTCGCGCCGCACAAAACCCTGCTCGAAGTGCTGCGCGAGGATCTCAGCCTGACTGGCACAAAGCATGGGTGCGAGTTGGGTGAATGTGGCACGTGCACGGTACTTGTCGATGGGCGTTCGATTCTTTCCTGTTTGATGTTGGGACTCGATGCCGAAGACCGCGAAGTGATTACGATTGAGGGCATGGCCGAAAATGGCCGGCTTCATCCCTTGCAGGATACGTTTGCGGACACGGGAGCGGCGCAATGCGGCTACTGCTCGCCGGGGTTCCTGCTTGCTGCGAAAGAATTGATTGATAAGAACGCGACGCCGTCACGCGACGAAATCAAAGAGGCGTTGTCGGGAAATTTATGCCGGTGTACTGGCTACATCAAGATCTATGAAGCAGTGGAGCTCGCCGCAGCGCGCATGCGCGGAGAAGAAATGGAGCTGCCGCGTGAAGCGGTTTACGGACTGGAGTAAATTTGCGTAACTTTGCGCCTTCGCGTCTTTGCGTGAAACTAATACGGCTGAATGACTGACAAGAACAACGGTAAGCCCTTGAACGTGGTCGGCAAGCCCTTCCGCAAGGTCGACGCGCGCGCAAAGTGTACCGGCCAGACGAAGTTTGCCGACGACATCGTTCTGCCGCGCATGCTCTCGTGTAAGATCCTCCGCAGTCATTTACCGCACGCGCTAATCAAAAACATCGATGTGTCGAAGGCGCTGGCGATGCCGGGTGTATTTGCCGTGATCACCGGCACGGATTTGCCGATCTCGTACGGCATTCTTCCGGTGAGTCAGGATGAACACGCGCTGTGCATCGACAAGGTGCGATTTATCGGTGACCCGGTTGCAGCCGTGGCAGCCATTGATGAAGACGTGGCTTTCGACGCGATGAACCTCATCGAAGTTGATTACGAGCCGCTGCAGACTATTTCGTCGATTGAAGAAGGTGTGATGATCGACGAGCCGCGCATTCATGAATACGGCGACGGCGGCAATTTCCACAAGAAAGTTTCTCTGGAATTTGGCCAGATGGATGAAGGCTTCGCCGAAGCCGATCTGGTGCGCGAGGACACTTTCTTCTATGAAGGCAACACGCACTTGCCGATGGAGCAGCACGCCGCGGTCGCGCATTTCGATTCAGACCAAAAACTAACCCTCTGGAGTTCTACGCAGACTCCGCATTACGTTCATCGTGCTTTGGCAAAGGTCCTGGAACTGCCCGCGAGTCACATCCGCGTGATCGCCACTCCCAACGGCGGTGGTTTCGGTGGCAAGAGCGATCCGTTCAATCACGAAGTCATCGTCAGCAAGCTGGCGATGATTACCGGCAGGCCGGTGAAGTGCACGCTGACGCGCGAAGAAGTTTTTTACTGTCACCGTGGCCGTCATCCCGTCCTCATGCACGTGAAGACCGGTGTGAAGAAAGATGGCCGCATCACTGCGATGCATTTCAAATCTTTTCTTGACGGCGGCGCCTACGGAAGCTACGGAGTTGCGAGCACGTTCTACACCGGCGCTCTGCAAACAGTTACCTACGAAGTCCCGGTGTACAAGTTTGAAGGGGCACGGGTCTTCACGAACAAGCCTCCGTGCGGCCCGAAACGCGGGCATGGAACCCCGCAGCCCCGTTATGCCCTGGAGGTCCATCTCGACAAAATCGCCGAAGAGCTGAAGCTTGACCCGGCTGAGATGCGCAGATCGCATCTAGTCAAAGCAAATACAGTCACAGCAAACTATTTGCGTATCGGCAGCATGGGTTTGGGCGCGTGTATCGATAAAGTCGTTGAGGGCTCAGACTGGAAAAACAGGTTCTCGTGGAACAGGGACGCCGCCGTCCCGGCTGCAGGCGAGACGCCTGGGAACCGCAAGGGAATTGGCATCGCCTGTTCGTCGTACATCTGCGGCGCGGGCCTGCCAATCTACTGGAACAACATGCCGCAATCGGGCGTGCAGCTTCGCCTCGATCGGCAAGGCGGTGTTTGCGTAATGTGCGGGTCGACGGACATCGGCCAGGGATCCGATTCGATCCTGGCGTACATCGTCGCCGAGATCCTCGGAATTGATCCATTCGACATTCGTATCGTCACCGCCGACACAGATCTTACGCCGGTTGATCTGGGCAGCTATTCCAGCCGTGTCACTTTGATGACCGGCAATGCCGCAATTCAGGCGGCCGAGCGTGCACGCGAGCTACTGACACTGGCGGTAGCGGAAAAGCTGAACGTTCCCATCGAGAACATTTCGTTTGCTGAGCGCCGCGCGTTTGATGTCGAAAATCCCGAGGTTGGGCTTTCGTTCGCGGAAGCTGTGGTGCTGGCCGAATCGAAATTCGGCACGATTGGCACGGTCGGGTCGTACACACCACCGCGCTCGCCCGGAAAATACAAAGGCGCGGGCGTCGGCCCTTCGCCGGCTTACAGTTACTCAGCCGCGGTCGCCGAAGTGGATGTCGATCCGTCAACAGGTATCGTCGTCGTCGAGCGCGTCTGGATTGCACATGACATCGGCAAGTCGATCAATCCGATGCTGGTGATGGGCCAGGTCGAAGGCAGCGTCTACATGGGTCTCGGCGAAATTCTGATGGAAGAAATGGCATATCGAGGGAATCGAAATGTAGTGCACAAGTTTCCTTCGATGCTGGAATACAAGAGTCCCACGACGATGGAGATGTGCGACGTCAAGACCTATCTAATCGAGGATCCCGATCCCAATGGCCCGTTTGGCGCCAAAGAGGTGGGCCAGGGACCGCTGCTTCCGGTTCCGCCCGCGGTGGCAAATGCGGTTTACAACGCAGTCGGTGTGCGCATCGATGAAGTTCCAATCACGCCCGAGAAAGTTTTGAAGGCGCTACGCGAAAAAGCGAAAGGCGGCGATGGCCGATTTGGTCCAAAATCTGTTCCGAACGTTGACTGGCCCGAACCGTTGCGCGTGCTGACGCCGGCCGAAGGCGGTGATGGAAAAGAAATGCCGCGAGTGGCAGTGCATTCATAACACTATGAAAAAAAGTTTACCTTTCATCATTATCGGAGTCGTCCTTGTGGGCGGCATCGCCGCGTTTCTTCTCCTTTCAAAGAAGGGCCAGGACGGAGGCGCGTCTAACAATGTATTCGCCACGCCTCAGCCAGGAGCGACGGCCACGACTCAGACCGCACAGCAACCGCCCGTGGGTGACACCGGGCTGGTCCGGCCGAATGTAAAAGTAAGCTCACCGGTTCTGCTGGAAGAGTATGGCGACTATCAATGTCCACCGTGCGGCATGCTCTTTCCCGAGCTCAAGAAGATTGAAGCCGAATATGGTGATCAGGTCCGGTTTGTCTTTCGTCACTTTCCTCTGGAGAAGATGCACAGGAACGCTCTGGCGGCAGCGCATGCCGCTGAAGCCGCCCGCCTGCAGGGAAAGTTTCGGCAGATGCACGACCTGCTTTACACAAATCAAAACGCCTGGAAGGACATGCCCGATCCACGGACCGCGTTCATCGCATACGCACGCGAACTGGGCATGAACGCCGAACGTTTTGTGGCCGATATGGAAAGCCCTCGCGTAGATCAGATCGTAAGAGCGGACTTTCAGAGGGGCCAATCGGTGGGAGTGACCGGCACCCCGACCGTGTTCATCGAAGGCCATCAGCTACCTTACGAAGCCACGACTTTGGACGGGATTCGCCGCGGAATAAACATCATGTTACAGAGAAAGGCCACCTAGCCAGGTCCCGTCCAAAATGGATATTTTCCGAAACATTTTCGCCTCACGGGGGACGTCGCCGCGGTAAGATCGCTCTTTTCCACCAATTAAACGCATTTAGCTCACCTTCTTGTTGACATGTGGGCGGCCTGCATCTATAGTGCGTACCCGAAAAGTCACGTTGATGCCCGTCACCCCCCGCATCAAATGGCGGACACCTAATGTTCAAGCTTCAACGTCTCGAAATCACAGGATTCAAATCCTTCGCGGACCACACTGACCTCGTCTTCACCGGGGAGGGCATTACTGCGGTCGTCGGCCCTAATGGCTGTGGCAAGAGTAACGTTGCCGACGCCATCGCGTGGGTTTTGGGCGAGCAGCGCGTGAAGCACCTGCGTGGCGGGGAAATGAAAGACGTGATCTTTCAGGGCTCGCGCAACCGGCAGCCCAGTGGCATGGCTGAGGTCGTGCTCCACCTCCTCCGCGACGAGACGACTGAAGAAGAACCCGATATTGAGGACATTGATTCAACCCTCGAAAAGATCGATTCGCACGACGAAATCTTTGAAGCTCCGGAGCTGGCGCTTGCGTCAGAGCCGGAAGCAATAGCGGCCGAACCGCAAGATCAAGATGGGGTTCACGAGCCAATCGCTACCGCTCCGGGCACGGACACGCCAGCCGTAGCAGATCAAGAGGCCGTCGCTAACGATCCGGGTCCTGAAACTTCTCAAAAACCAAAACATCATCATCACCGTCACTGGCGGCAGCGGCGAAACATTGCGCTGGACTTTGCTCCGGGCGAATCGATTTCAGTTACCCGCAGGCTTTACCGCTCGGGCGAAAGCGAATACCTGCTGAACGATCGGCCGTGCCGCCTGCGCGATATTCAGGATCTGTTTTCGGGGACCGGACTTTCGGGCGGGCACTACGCCATTATCGAGCAGGGCCGCATCGGCCAAATCCTATCTGCCAAGCCGATGGATCGGCGCACGATCATTGAAGAAGCGGCCGGCATTACCAAGTTTCGCGTGAGACAGAGGGCCGCCGAAGCCCGGCTTGAATCGGCGCGTGCCAATCTCAGCCGTGTTTTCGACATCATTTCGGAAATCGAGCGTCAGGTGAACAGCCTGCGCCGCCAGGCGGCGAAGGCGCGCCGCTATCGCATTCAGCGCGAAGAGCTGCGCGAGCTGCTGCGCCGCGTGTATGTCGGTGAAGAACAAAGCTTGACCGCGCTGCTCGAGCAATCGCAGGCCGAGCTGGATCGCGCAACGCAAGAGGACGAGCGTTTGGCTGCCCTGCTGGGCGAACGCGAAGATGCCAGCCGCGCGGCTACGCAAACTGCGCGTTTGCTGGAAGATGAATTGGCCCAGGTACGGGCGGCCGTCGCTGAAGCCGCATTGCAGCGCGATCGACGCATCCGCGAGCGGGTTTATCAGGAAGAGCAGGTAGAGGCGCTCTCACGGCGCCGCACCGAACTCGAGCGAGAGCTGACCGCGCTGAATTCACGTCTGGTAATCATCGAATC
>DATENS010000344.1:0-12076 GCA_035274925.1 Pyrinomonadaceae bacterium
CTGATTGATCTCATTGAGCAGATCTCGTTCAGGCTCAGACATGCTGCCACTCGTGTTCTTAGGAGGTTGGGTCTTGCTGGTTTGTGATTTGGCGGTGCCGGCGAAGGCTATCACTGAGGCCAATACAAAAAGGACGGCAAATCTAGATCTCATTGGGGGAATCCTTTCATTTTTCAAACTCGCCTGTTGTTCGCAGCCTGCACAAGACTGCACGCGCCGGGTGACGCGCATAAATTAGCCCAACCGATGAAGCCTGTCAATTGATATAGCAGCTCTGCTTGCCGTCTTCGGGAGCCACCTCACGCTTTCCGCGAACCTTGAGTGAGGGTGAAAAAGTGCCCGCACGCGAAGCGCAAAGACGCCGGTTTACGTAAAGGAAATTAGCGTTCGGCCAATTGATAGTAGACAGCGTGGTCTTAAGCGTTTAGCATCTGAGTGGTGTCGCGCCCCCCGGCCGATAGCGTCACCGGGTTTTTCATGGCAATTCGGCGTCCACCTGACGATTACATTCCCCGCATAGTTCGTCGCGGAGGCCAGGGGCCACCGCGAGTCATTCGCTATGAAGAGCCTGAGCCCGGGTTCTTTCGCCGCCTGCTGAAATTCCTTCTAAAGCCGTACATCATCATTCCCACGGTAGTCGTGTGCGCTTTGTGCACCACCGTGCTGGTCTATTACTGGATCACGTTTTCGGCGCGCATCGACAACCTGCTCAAAGGTGAAGTCTTTACTCGATCGGCGGGTATCTACGCCGCGCCAAAACAAATTCGCGTCGGACAAAACCTTTCCCAGGAAGACCTGATTGCTTACCTGCGTCGCGCCGGCTATGTCGAGCGCGGGCAGCAGGCGGAGTCCGCGCGCGGACGTTACGTCGCCGATGGTGCGACGCTTGAGGTGCAGCCGGGCGCCGATGCCGCCGTCGACAACGCGCTTACCTTTCAGCCGCTCCGCGTTCAATTTGGAAAAGGCGGAATTACCAGCCTTGCCAACCGTGACACCGGGGCGCGCCTTGAGCGCGCGCAACTCGAGCCCGAGTTGATAAGTTCTGTTACCGGTCGCGAGCGCGCCAAACGACGCGTCGTCGGGTTCAACGATTTGCCGCCCACGCTGGTCAAGGCGATTACCGTTACCGAAGATCGTTCGTTCTTTGAACATCACGGCGTTAACGTGCGCGGCATCGTGCGGGCGCTCTTGCGGAGATACGACGCCGATCCGAACTCACCAATCGCGCGCCAGGGCGGATCGAGTATCACGCAACAGCTTGTCAAGAACCTTTTGCTTTCACCTGAGTACTCGCTGAAACGAAAAGTTGCGGAAGCCTACATGTCGATCATCCTGGAGACCCGGCTCTCAAAGGAAGAGATTTTTGCTCTTTACTGCAATCAGGTTTACCTGGGCCAGCAGGCCGGATTTTCCATCAACGGTTTTGGCGAAGCTTCGAGCGCCTACTTTAACAAGGACGTGACGGCGCTAAATTTGTCGGAATCCGCTTTTCTGGCCGGCATCATTCGCAGCCCGAATCGCTACAATCCTTATCACGACATTGTCACCGCGCGCGCGCGACGCAATCAGGTGCTGCAATCGATGGCCGAAACCGGAACCATCAGTTCCGTCGAGGCGCAGCAGGCGGAAACCAGCGAGCTGAAAGTCGCCGCGACCAAGGGACGGATCGATATCTCGGACGCGCCTTACTTTGCCGACTACGTGCAGAACCAGCTCAGCGAAGTCATCACCGGACAGGGCGCCGACCACTTGCGCATCTACACTTCCATCGACATGGATTTGCAGCGGGCTGCCTACGCGGCCGTGACCAAGCAATTGGCGTCGTTGGACAAGATTCAGGCGAAGCGTTTTCCGGAAGGGACCGTCCAGGCCGCTCTCGTGGCAATGAATGCGCGCACGGGCGAAATAGTGGCCATGGTAGGAGGCCGCGATTATTCGAAGAGCCAGCTGAATCGCGCCGAGTCTTTGCGCCAGCCGGGGTCGGTATTCAAGCCTTTCGTATACGCCACCGCGCTGAATACGGCGTACGATTCAGTGCCGCGCGTGATTACACCGGCCACGATTTTCAAAGACGAGCCCAAGACCTTTTCTTATGACAATCAGGAATACTCGCCCGGCAACATGGGCGACAAGTACTCGATGCAGCCGGTGACGCTGCGGGATGCGATGGTACACAGCCTGAACGTGATTACGGTTGATGTGGCGATGGAGGTAACCGTCGGACGCGTGATGAATCTCGCCGCGAAAGCCGGCCTGCCGCGTGTGCCGCGCGCTTATCCAGCCATGGCCCTGGGTACCGCCGAGGCCACGCCGTTGCAAATCGCTTCCGCCTATACCGCCTTCGCTGCCAATGGCATGCGCACAGCGCCGATTGCCATCGATCGAGTAACTACCGGTAACGGCACCACCATCGCGCAACCAACGGCACAAAAGAATGAAGTCATGCGTCCGGAGGTCGCTTACGTGATGACTTCGTTCATGAAAGACGTGGTGAATCGCGGCACGGGCGCTCCGATTCGCGCGCGTGGATTCAAGTTCAACGTTGCCGGCAAAACCGGAACGTCGCGTGACGGTTGGTTCGCCGGTTACACGCCGGATCTGGTCTGCGTCGTGTGGGTCGGTTTTGATGACGGATCGCAGTTGGGACTCACCGGCGCGGCTTCAGCACTGCCGATCTGGTCTGACTTCATGAGCGTGGCGCTCACCACCCATCCGGAATGGACAGGGGATTGGCAGATGCCGGAAGGACTTCAGCAGGCTGAAATTGATCCCACCACCGGCCAGTTGGCAAAGGCTGAAAGCACCAGCAGACGGACAGAGCTCTTTATCAATGGTTCTTCGCCCGGTTCCGGGAGCAACCTTGATGGTGATATGGCAGAGGAGACATCGACCGACGGCGCCGGTGAAGAGAATGATGATCAGAGGCAGACCGAACCCGCGTATCTGCCCGATCCACAGCCTGAGGCGGTCAAGCCAAAGCCGACACCCAAGAGTGATCCAAAGGCTAAAGGCCGCGACTACTATGATGGTGATTCTTCAAGCAAGTTGCAGGGAACAATAACGCTGGATGTTGACCCCGCCACCGGACTGATCGCGGTAGACAGTTGTCCGGTCATTCGCACAAAAACCTTCATCATTGGGCAAGAACCCAAGAAGTATTGCGGCCCCGAGTATCACAAGAAGGCCACGCCCTCACCTGCGAATGCGCGCGCACGGGCAAACGGACCGTGAGCTCTTCTGTTCGATTCGTATCTTCGCTTCGTTAGGAGCGAGATGTTTATAGCTCTACAGCAACCTTCTTGATTCCGACGCTTTGGAAACGAGCTCCGTGAGTTCGTCAAATCGCCAGTCCAACGTCGCCTTCCAGCACCGATGTCTTCAGTTGCGGGCGCTCTCCGCTCTTCCACAGTGCAGCAGTGTGCGAGACCCGATACCTGATGGGCGCCCCGTCCGGTCTTTCGTTGCGCGCAATGGGGCGCGGGATGCAGACAAACTCGGTGCGCATCTCATTGACCGACAATTGGACCTTCGCATAACCGTGTCCTCCAAGATCTACGAACTCGAGGTGCGGAGCCAGATCCGGGTTGGACAGCGAACGTGCGCGCTTGAGGTCGAAGCTTTTCGCATATTCGAGGCAAGAGCGGACGCCGTGCCGCAGCAACATGTTATTGGCCCACTCCGGCTTGCCGCCATCCGGCCGGTCAGCGAGGAACAAGGCGCGCAACGGGTGATCTTTGCGTAAGCCATGCTCAAGTGCTTCCATCGTGCCCGGGCTTACCAATGACGCGCCGACGAAGCTGAGTCCAACCGGCTCGAATTTTCGCGGCGGGAGATGGGCTGCGGCATAGCCGGCCCAGAAACTGTGGCGATCTCCCGAGACGATCGCAAAGCCCGTGATCTTCGCTTCGCGCACGAGGTCGTAGATCTCCTTGCGCTCGGCATAGGCAGCTCCGAAGTCGTAGCTGCTAGCCATCCCGTATGTGTCCGCCGGCCACGCATTCTTGGTCATTCCAGCGGGCAGGTTTTGCAGGTCCACGCGGTGGTCGAGCGCACCGAACGAATTGCCCCAGATCTTCCAGGTCGCCGTCGATCTCCGTAGCTTCTCCTTGAACCACGCCTTCTGCTCGACGCCGAGGATGGTACGCGGCGGCTTGTCCTTGCTCGGGTTCGGAATGCGCACATCGCGGAAGTGAAGTTCGGCCGGCGGCTTACCGCCATCGAAGGCGCGGCCCGCGTCGAGCGCGATCATTGCTTCCTCTGAGAAGTAACCCCGAAACGACGGATCATAGATCTTTCCGACATCTTCGACGTTGCTCGGGTCTTCACCGCTGAAGCTGTGCTGGTCGGTAATGAGAAGGTCGAGATGCTTGCCGTAGCGGAGCGCCCGATAAGCGATCAGGCTGCGGATCGCGGTCAGATTGTTCGGCTCCAGCCCTAGCCCGTTCTCGTCCCACTTGTCGACACGGACGTTCTTGACCGCAACCGCCCCGAATTCGGCAAGCGAGCCGCTCGGCGGCGACACACGAGCCGGGACATATTCGAACCAAGCCTGGTTGGCGGCGACCTTGACAGTCTGGCCGGGCTGCGGCGGGCCGCCGGCCTGGACGATGCTTTGCCGCCCCTGCCACGAGAATTCGTGATTGTCCCAGATGGCGACGAAGGGCCAGCGCGCGCGGGCATCCTGTAGGTCGGGATCAGCGAGATAGCCCTTGTACACGGCGCGATAGCCTTCGACGGTCAGCGGATAATGGAACTTGCCAATCTTTCCCCCGTCAGGAATGCGCGCAACTTCATAGATCGTGCGGTCATAGCGTGTCTTCACCTCGTCGGGATACTGGACCACTTCATAGATGAAATCGCCGAGGTGCAAAACGAAACCGAGCTTCTCGGCGGCGGGAGCGCGTTCATCTTCGTAGATCATCCGGCGATAGGCGTTGAGCTTGCCCTCGTTGACATCCTGACAGCTCACGAATGCGAAGTTCACTGTGCGCGGATCGTTCGGCAAGGGCGAAGTGATGGTGCGGCCGACCCGGCTGCCGTTTCCGTCGGTGTCGGTGAACCGATACCAGTAAGTGCGCGCCGGCTTGAGTCCGCCGATCAGAACGCGCGCGGTCCAGTCCGCGGCGCTCGAGACCGGTGCCTGCGCGTGCGCGATGACTCGGCGGAATGCCTCGTCCTCGGCTACCTCGACGGTCAGGAGCTGGCGTGTGCCCTGGGCAAACGGACGCCTCGTCCAAAGGATGACGCTGTGCGCATCGGGATCGCCCGAGGCGACCCCTTGGGGATACAGATCACGCCGTTCATGCCAGTTGACACGCGAGCCGCGGGCCGGTCCGACCCATGCGAGCGAAGCACCGATTGCAGTTGCAGCTTTGAGAAAGGATCGGCGGCTAATATTCATCGTCCCACTCCGTTCGGGTTACAGTTGGCGTCAACTCAGGATTCAAACGCGAAATGCCCGCTATTACGTAGTGCTCGTCCCATAAGTTGCATTACGTGAAACGCTTCGATCAAATGCAGTCATCTGTTACCGGCACCCCAATTCACCAGCTATTCTTCCTTTTCGATTGCCGCTTGCAGTGTCTCGACCGCCAGGGCCGCTGCATGTCGCTTCTGTGCAGACAGACCGCCAACCGCACTGACGATTTCTTTTCGCGTCAGCTTCATCGCGTCTTCAACTGACATCCCTTCGATCTTTTCGGCGAGTGCCGATCCGCATGCGAGCGTCGGCGGACACCCGTAGGCGAGAAAACGTGCCGCTTCGATCCGGCCGGCGCTAATTCGCAGACTTAGACGGAGACGGTCACCGCAGACGGGATTTGTTTCTTCAGCGACTGCATTGGCGTCAGGGAGTTCGCCTGCGTTGCGCGGATTGGCGAGGTGATCTTTGAAAGTGTCTGAGTAGGGCAAGATTGAGTGTTTGACCCGCCCGCTGACGGAGGCGGTATTGACTTCATACTGCGACTGATTCGCGTGACAACGGAGAAAGCGCGCGCAAACTCTCTACCGCGCGCGCCAGCGCATCAACTGCGTAATCAACTTCAGCGTCAGTGTTGTCCTTGCCGAAGCTGAAACGAATCGCACCTCGCGCCAACTCTTCATCGCCTCGCAGCGCACGGATCACCGGAGAGGGCTCGAGTGTTCCGGACGAGCATGCCGACCCCGTCGAGACCGCGACGCCCTGCATGTCCAAATGAATCAACAAACCTTCGCCTTCGATAAACCGGAAAGAAATATTCGAGAGGTGCGGCAGCCGTTGTTCGCGATCGCCGTTGAAAACAATCTCATTGACGCGTTCCGCGACCAGCTTTTCAAAACCTTCGCGGAGCCGGCGGGTGTGCTCGTTACGATCAGCCATTTCCTGCTTTGCTAATTCGGCCGCCTTGCCAAACGCCACCACACTTGCCACCGGTTCAGTGCCCGCGCGCCGTTCACGTTCCTGATGACCGCCGACTTGTTGAGGCCGCAGCCTGACACTGCGACGAACGAAAAGAGCGCCAATGCCTTTCGGTGCATAAATCTTGTGACCCGAAAGAGTCAGCAAGTCGCAGCCCAGCGCCTCGACATCAATCGGAAGCCGTCCCGCTGCTTGAACAGCATCAGTGTGAAATCTGAGGTGGCGCTGACCATCCTGCCGCGCCTTTGCCACGAGCGCTCCGATTTCAGCAACGGGTTGTATCGTCCCGATTTCGTTGTTAGCCAGCATCACGCTGATCAGAATCGTGTCAGGCCGAATCGCCGCACGCACATCCTTGGCTTGTACGATGCCGGAGTCATAAACGGGCAGGCGCGTAATTTCCCATCCGCTCTTCTCCAGCAGTTCGATTGGGCCGCGCACCGACGGATGTTCGATTGCGGATGTGATGATGTGCCGTCCGTGAGTCTCGCCCGCTTCGCAAATGCCGCGAATCGCCAGGTTGTTTGCCTCAGTGCCGCCGGAAGTGAAAATGAT
Organism: Pyrinomonadaceae bacterium; assembly: GCA_035274925.1. GTDB lineage: Bacteria > Acidobacteriota > Blastocatellia > Pyrinomonadales > Pyrinomonadaceae > UBA11740. The sequence continues at coordinate 6,953 of DATENS010000344.1, forward strand.
TTCGTTGGCGCGTGCCCCGATCAGGCCGGCGACTTGCCGACGCGCGCGATCGACGGCCGCCCGCGTCTCCTGTCCAAACAGGTGCACGCTTGAGGCGTTGCCGAAGTGTTCGGTGAGGAACGGCATCATCGACGCGATGACGCGCTCGTCAACCGGCGTGGTGGCGCTGTGATCGAGATAAACTCTTTGCATTATTGACAGCAGTTTAGAGGCGGGCTACTGCCCGCCCGGCTTTCAGTGATCCGAATGGGCCGCAGTAGCCCGCCTCGAAACAACCGCCCGTTATCTTAGCGCATCAGAGCAGCGAAGTTCAGGCCGCCCGGGTGGGCGGACAATTTCGGTATTGTGGGCACTTGCGCTCGATGTTAGGATTTGAACTTCGGACCGGGGCTGTTCCGGCAGCTTCACGCAAAAGGCTCTCCCTTTCAGATGCCGATCACCCATTCTCGAAAGTCGACGATCCTCGAACATATGATCGTGCGGAAAGGTTGAAAAGATAGATGAAGCACCACAAAGTTTTCCTCAGTCTCATGATGGCCGCTGCGCTCATCGCGCTGCCACTGCTTACGATTTCGGCGAGCGCCCAGGATCCGCAGGTGGCTAACCAGGCCACCGCCCTCATGCGCGGATATCGCACCGGCTACTCTGACGGCTTTCCCGCCGGACGGAATGACTCGTCCCGGCAAGTCGATCGCGACGTTCGCGCAAAGGTCGAATACCAGCAGGCCGACCGCGCGTACCTGCCGGCCTTTGGGACGCTCGAAGAATACCGCGATGGCTATCAACAGGGATTTGAGGCAGGCTACAGCGACGGTTACGACGGCAAGTCTTTTGATTCGACGATTCCCACGGACTTGAAACGTCGCGAGCAAAGCGATGCGAACAATCCTCAGACAGATCCAAACGCTCCGCAGCTCGATCCAAACCCTTCGCCGGCTAACAATTCCGGCGCAGGCGTGAGCACTATCCCGCGCGACACAATTATCCGCGTTGAGTTGCTTTCTAATCTTTCTACGACTGCCTCGCAAAAGGGTGATCGCTTCGACGCGCGCGTGCTCGAGCCCAAGGAATATGAAGGCGCGACGATCCAGGGACAGGTAACGAGCGTCAAACGGCCGGGTAAGACAAAGGGCACTGCCGAGCTGCAGCTTTCATTCGACGAAATTCGATTTGGCGACGGCCGCTCGGCAAGAATGAGCGCGCAAGTAATCGAAGTGCTGCCGAACGGCGCCAGCGAAGGTGTCGGCAAAGTCGACACTGAGGGCGGCGTGCAGGGCAAGGATTCCACCAAGAGCGACGTTAAGAAAGTGGGCATTGCTGCGGGCGTCGGCGGACTGCTCGGTGCGATCTTTGGCGGTGGATCAGGCGCGGCGATCGGCGCAACCATCGGCGCGGGAGTGGGCACTGCCGGCGTCCTGAGAGAACGCGGCAAAGACATCTACCTCTATCGCGGCCAGAACCTTCGCATTCGGACGGCTGGCAATGCCGAGGTTCAGTGACACCATTGGCGATTGCCGATTTATGTTAATCGCGCTCCGGGGCCTTGGTAACATCAGCGCCTCGCGATAGTTAGATTAGGATCGTCACAATCAAAATCAAAAATTGGCAATCGGCAATCGGCAATCCATAATCACTCTTCTCACCGACTTTGGCAGCCAGGATTACTTCGTCGGCGCCATGAAGGGAGTGATTCTCTCGATCAATCCCGAAACCCGCATCGTCGACATCAGTCATGAAATTCCGGCTCAGGATATTCAGGCTGCTGCCTTCAATCTGTTGTGTTGCTACGACACCTTTCCCGCAGGAACGATTCATGTGGCGGTAGTCGATCCCGGCGTCGGTTCTGATCGCAAACCGGTAGCGATCGACTGCGGAAAGCAGTTTTTCGTCGGCCCGGATAACGGGTTGTTTAGTTGGATCTGCGAGCGCGAAAGAGAGTTCCGGGCAGTTCACCTGACAAAACGCAACTTCTTTCGCGAGCCGGTCAGCCATACTTTCCACGGCCGTGACATCTTTACGCCAATTGGCGCTGTCCTATCCAAGGGCGTTTCAATAAATGAGTTAGGCGAACCAGTGGATGACATTGTGCGACTTGAGAGCCTTGAACCCAGGCGGCTCGGTGATGGAACAATTGAGGGAAGAGTTATTCACATCGACCGTTTTGGTAATTGTGTGACTAACCTGACCGCCGAACACGTCAGCGGGCGAGAGAAGCTGATCATAGGTGATATCGAAATAACTTCGTTCCGGCGCTTCTTTGCAGAGGGCGACGTTGCGAGCAATGAAATGTTTGGCGTGATTGGTAGCGCCGGCTTTTTGGAAATTGCTGCACAGAATGCGTCGGCGTCAGCGATTCTCAACGCTCGCAACGGACAACCGGTAGTTCTGATTTCCCAATCTTGACGTCTTGCTTTTTCTTTGCGACTTCGCGACTTTGCGTGAACTTATTCTGCGCAAATGAGGCGGTTCACGCAAAGCCGCAAAGCCGCAAAGGCGGCCAAGGCAAACCAAACCACCATTCAAATTTCCCTCGCTTGTCACTCGTCAGGTGCTCTGCTATCTTCGAGTTACTAAAAACAAAAAGGACGAAACATGGATACAGTGAAGCAGAGCGCGGCGGGCAGCGCGGTAGCCACCGGCCTCAGGGGTGTTGTGGCCGCCTCTTCATCAATCGGCGACGTCAACGGCGAAAAAGGCGAACTGATTTACCAGGGCGTCAGCATTCACGACCTCGCTACCAAATCCACTTTTGAAGAAGTTGTGTTCCTGCTTTGGAACGGAAGATTGCCGAAGCGCGCCGAACTGGACGAGTTAAAAGCGAGCCTGTCAGCGTCATATAAACTTCCCGCAGACATCACTGAGTTAATCAAGGGCATCTCCAAGCGAGTTCCCGCGAAGGCCGACCCCATGGATCGGTTACGCACCGTCATTTCCGCTCTGGCAATGTTTGACGAGGAAGCGAACGATCTCTCGCGCGAGGCCAGTCTCCGAGTCGCCACTCGTCTGACTGCACAATTCCCGACGATCGTGGCAGCCATCGATCGCACACGCAACAATCTCGAGCCCGTTGAACCAAAACCCGAGCTGGATATTGCTACAAATTTTCTTTACATGATGAAGGGCGAAATGCCTGACGAGTTTGATGCGCACGTTCTGGACGTCGCTCTGATCCTGCAGGCCGATCATGAATTGAACGCTTCAACGTTCACTGCTCGTGTGGTCGCCGGGACCCTCGCCAACATGTACAGCGCAGTTACCGCCGCGATTGGGGCGCTCTCTGGACCCCTGCATGGCGGCGCCAACACGGCCATCATGAAAATCCTGCTGGAGATTGACAGTGTGGATGGCGTTGAAAGTTACGTCAAAGACGCCCTGTCGAAGAAGAAAAAGATCATGGGCTTTGGCCACGCGGTCTATAAAACCGAAGATCCGCGCGCGACGCACCTGCGGCGTCTTTCACAGGAGATGGGTAAGCGCAAAGGCGACACCAAGTGGTACGACGTCACTGCCAAGCTCGAAGAAGTGATGAAGCGTGAGAAGGGGCTGCTGCCTAATGTCGACGCGTATTCAGCTTCGACGTACTACATGATGGGAATTCCGATGGATCTCTACACGCCGATTTTCGCGATTAGCCGTATCAGTGGCTGGACGGCCCACATCCTCGAGCAGTACGCGAACAACAAGCTCATTCGCCCGCGCGCGGAATACATCGGCCCGCGCAACGTGCCGTACGTGCCGATTGATGAGCGGTGAGCCGAAGCTCACTGCTCGTCTGTCACTCTTACAAACTCACCCGGCGGGCTGAACTGATCCAGATTCTCGTTCGCACTCGCCTCAATAATCGATCCAATTGGCGGATGAAATGCCTGATCGGTCGTCACGACCGCTGAGATTTCTTCACAGGCAACGACCGGCGGAATCGGTTCGATGAAAGGTGGCGGTGGCGGCTGCTGCGAGACGTGGATGTCTCGATCTTCACATCTGGTTCCATGGGCAAATTCCTTGCGCACACGCTCGGCAATGTCTCCCAAGTCGATGAAACAATCGGCCACGTCGATTAGTTTCGGCGCGGTGTTTGACCGAAAGCCCGCAATCTCTACACGACAACCTTTGTAAGCGACTGCGTTCACCGCATACACGAAGTCTTCGTCGCCTGATACTAATACCGCGGTGTCGTACCGGCCGGCGAGCGAAAGCATGTCCACGGCTATTTCGACATCGAGGTTCGCTTTGCGCGAGCCGTCATAGAAAGTCTTGAGCTCTTTCTGCACCACGCGAAAACCATTACGCCGCATCCAGAGCAAAAAGCCCTGTTGACGCTCAGCTCCCGCATCTACACCGGTGTAAAAGAAAGCTCGGAACAAACGGCCATCGCCCAGCAGCACCCGCAGCAATTTGTTGTAGTCGATATCAATGTTGTGAAATCGCGCCGCGTGAAACAAATTGTTTCCATCAATAAAGATTGCCACTTTTCCGCGATGGCCGAACTGCAAAGAAATATTGTTCGACGAGTCAAAGTGGTTCACGTTAGTAAGCTCCAATAAGGTTTTGAAATCGCCCTTAGAATGAGCCTGCGCCGCGCCTGGGGTCAAGTGAGGCTATAAGCGACGAGCGGGACATCGTATAATTCGCGATCGACGTGAGTGGAGATAACGAAACAACCTGGACGGATGCCGTGCCGAAAGATCGGCGGGCCTTCACGGCCTCGGAGATGATCGAATGTTCGGCCTGCTCGCGAGCCAATCCTCCGACGCGCAGCAATTGTCTATATTGCGGCGCCGCCCTCGAAACAAGTGGCGCGGCGAGCCTGGTGCCGGTAGCCTCTCCAATCCCGGAGTCAGAACCGGGGAATCTCTATCACGTAGTGGCCGTAATTGCGGCTGCGCCTGCTGACTCTTCATCCCTTTCGCTAACAACTGCACCGCGGGAATTCGTGCCGATTGGAAACGACGCACTGTTTTGCTCCTTCACTAATGCGGTGCAGGCGGAAATGACTTGCGCGCGCCTCGGCGAGGCCTTTGCGACTGTGACGGTCGAGGACGAGCAGTTGAATTTGGATCTATCTCCGCAGGAACTTCGCGCTCTCGAGTTCACACACGATTCGATGATTGCAGTGCTCCGGCG
>DATENS010000345.1:0-4486 GCA_035274925.1 Pyrinomonadaceae bacterium
CGGAAAGCTCGGTTTGGTAAGCAAAAGGCACGACGATCCGGCCGGGCAAGGGGCGACCGTCTTGCCAACCCGCTTTGAGGCCTTCGTCGGCATCGTCAAAAACAAATTCCCACTCACCGTTCAAATTGAACCACAGGGCGCGGGCAAACTGGGGTCGGGGGTATTCCGGGCGTGGAATCTCTTTACGCTTTTGCGTCATCTTTGCTTGGGACAAGTTCGCTTACTCCGTCATCGGCAGAAATAACGTTCAGATCCGGCTTCATTCCCGTGGCTCGCTGGTAGTTTGTCGTGATGTGCCGGCTGAAATCCTCCAGATGCTTATGTGCTACCAGACTGATAGTGCAGCCACCGAAACCACCTCCCATCATCCGGCTGCCTAAGCTTCCACGATGACTGTGAGCCAGTTCAACCATAATATCCAATTCCCGGCTGCTCACCTGGAAATCATCACGCAAGGAGATATGCGATTGCGTCATCAGCGAGCCCACGGTGACTGCATCATTCATTTTGAGCGCCTGTGCGGCCCTGACTGTTCTCTCATTTTCAGTCACTACGTGGCGCGCCCGCCTACACTCCGGTTCAGGAAGTTGATTCACAAACTCCAAATCATTGGGACCAATGTCGCGCAATGTCCGGGCCCCAGGTCTTTTCTTCTGCAGGAGTTTGAGCGCGCTTTCACATTCTGAGCGGCGCTGGTTGTACGACGAATCTGCCAGCGAGTGCTTTACTCCAGTGTTGCAGACGATTACATCTACCGCCCCGAGAGTCATGGGAATATGTTGAATATCAAGTGATCGACAGTCAATCAGCATTGCGTGATCCTTTTTTCCGTGAGTCGCCGTTAATTGGTCCATTAATCCGGACTTGGCGCCAACAAAAAGATGCTCGGCTTTCTGAGCCACAATCGCCAGGGCGCGCGGACTGATTTCCCACCCCGCAAGTTGTGTGAGTGCATACCCTACGGAAACTTCCAGCGCAGCTGATGAGGACAGGCCCGCGCCTACGGGTACATCTGAAAGAATAGCGAGGTCGGCGCCTTGAATAGGAAATCCGGAATACACCAGAGTCCTGGCCACGCCGAAAACGTAACTTGCCCAATTTCTGTCGCTGTCAATTGCAGAGTCCGGCGAATCCAGTGAGAGTGTGGCCGACCCATTCATGTTCGCTGAGAACACCTGGATACGTCTATCTTCACGAGGAGCCGCCGCCACATGGGTCCTCAGACTTGCCGCCATCGGCAGCACAAAACCTTCGCTGTAATCAGTGTGCTCGCCGATTAGATTAACCCGGCCAGGCGCGGAAAAGACTCGCGGCTTCCGCGAAGAAAACTCCGCGAACAAGTCAAGCAACCTTGAAAGATCGATCATTGAAGGGCTCAGCTGTCCGCGGCACTAAATCTTCGACGTTTCATTAATGACCACGCAGACTCGATTATCGATCCGAGATCCTCAAACTGAGGAGACCAGCCAAGTTCTCTTTTAATGCGTTCGGAACTGGCAACCAGCACTGCCGGATCGCCCGGTCGCCTGGGACCGATGCGGACGGGGATGTCCTTGCCCGTAACGTGTTCGGCGACTTTGATGACCTGTTTGACCGAGTAGCCGCCTCCGCAGCCCAAATTGTAGGCGGCGCTGCGCTCATCCAGGATGCGCAGCGATAATATATGCGCGCGCGCCAGGTCTACGACGTGAACATAGTCGCGAACGCAAGTACCGTCCTCGGTAGGATAATCGTCTCCATAGATCTCGATGTGCGACCGCTTACCGGCAGCAACCTCAAGAATGAGCGGTATCAAGTGCGTCTCCGGATTGTGCCACTCTCCGCATTGTGCGGTCGCCCCGGCCGCGTTGAAATAGCGAAACACGGCGAATTGGAAGTCGTATGCCGCTCCGCACCATTGCAGTGCGCGTTCAAAGGCCAACTTGGTTTCCCCGTAAGTATTTGTAGGATTCGTGGGATCATCTTCTTCAATCGGCTGCTTCATAGGCTCACCGTAGACTGCAGCCGTAGATGAAAACACGAGCTTTTTGACGCGCGCTTGCCTCATGGCATCAAGCATCGCCAAACCCGCCACCACATTGTTACGGTAGTACTTCGATGGATGCTCGACTGATTCCGCAACGAGCGAATCAGCGGCCATATGAATTACCGCCTCAATTCTTCTTTCGACTAAAATCTTCGTCAGAAGATCTGTATCGACCAGCTCGGCGTGCACGAACGCGGCAGCGGATGAGACGCTTTCACGATGACCTTTTGATAAGTTGTCGTATGCCGTCACCACATGGCCGTCACGTATCAGCTCTTCCACTACAACGCTGCCGATATAGCCCGCTCCGCCTGTCACCAAAACGTTCATACTTACTTCAACTCTGCCTTAAGCATTCGCTCGCACCGCTGTCGTAAATCTATTTCTAAAACAAATTAGATCGGGCTGAACATTCTTAGACATCCTGCCTCGACCGGCATGGTGAGTTTTGGTTAACAGCACCGCGGAAGCGGTCGATTTTTGACGCGTTGTCGATTCAGTCGTGCTACTCATTAATTCCCACGGGGTAACTCCGCATCGCATAGATCGAGCGCCAAGAGAGTAAAAACTCTTATTGTAATTGATGACTTTTTCAAACGCAGCGAACACTTACGCCCTCCGCTCGATCGTAGTGACCGTGGTGTTCGCAAAGCACTCGTCAGCAAGGAGTGTCGTGCTGTCAAGCAAGTGCTGCGCCTTTCGGCAAACTGAAACGTACCACAATCAGGTTAAACTTGATTCAACTCCTCTGGTGGCCACCGAGTCCTGGGATTCACGCTTCACACTGATTGCCGGGAACTAAGACTGGATCGCAGCGCAATGTCAGTCGCTAAACATCAACCTATGTATTCTAGCGGATGGGATCGGCTGCATACATACAGATGTCCGAAAAGCTGCCAGCAGTGCGCGCGCGAGGGACAGACCAAAGGCGTCATCAGCCGGCGCAAAGGCATATTCGATCGGCCGCATCAGCGCGGCGCCAAATCGAGATTGGAAAAGCATCAAACCAAAAATTGCTCTAAATAATTCCCTGGCTGGGTATGGGCACGGTGGTGTTTAGGATGGACTCCAACCGATCGAAATCGATTGGTTTGAGGAGGTAATCATCACAGCCCGCATCGAGCGCCTGCTGACGGTACTGCGCGGGATCGTGGCCGGAAAGAATGACAATCGGTACATGTCGCAGTCGTGGATGCCGGCGCAGAGTTCTGGTCACGTCAAACCCATCAAGCAGCGGTAACCGGAGGTCTACCAAAATTAGATCGGGAATCGTCGCGAATGCGACATGTACTGCTTCAGGGCCATCCTCTGCCGTCAGGACTTCGTAACCCTTCCTGCGGAGCAGCGTCCGCATCATCTCAAGGCTATCGGCGCTGTCTTCGGCAACGAGGATTGTCGGCGCCTTGGGGCGCGACAGCATGCGGGATGTTACTGCAGAAGCAAGCTGTGCTCTCGCCTGGGCCATGGGGGGTTCCCTGCCTGGGACCAGATTTATTAGATCAAGGCAAGTTCGGGAAGGACGCTTTGAAAGGCGAAGCTGAGCGGATTCCGAGTTCCCCTGAAACCCGGAACCCGCCCGTCTTCTTTTCCCCTTGCTTTCGGGATACAGCGCGCAATTTACAATCTCAGGCGCAGGCCGTCTGTTCGCATGCGTACAGAGCGCCCATTATTTCTGCGAACAGAAGGTTCCAATCTTCCCTAATTAGGGGGCTGGATTATTAATGATTTGTGAGGCATGAAGGCGAGAGAACTCGTCGCGGATGATCGAGTAACATTCACAGGCCGCCGCTTCCAGACCGTCGCGATCGAGAATGGTGATACTTCCCCTCGAGGCAGAAACCAACCCTTTCTCTCGCAGCGCCAGTGCCGCCACTGTGACGCCGGCCCGGCGCGTCCCAATCATGCCGGCCACCATCTCGTGAGTAAGGTTCAGGGTATTCGACTCTGAGTAATCGTGCATCATTAACAGCCAACGCGCGAAACGCTGGTCGAGAGAGTGATGCTGACTACAAACTACCGATTGACTCATGAGCGCGAGAAACGATCTCGTGTATCGCAGCAGGAGCAGTTGCAGCGAGCTGCCCACCCGGAGTTCTGCTCTTAACACTGAAGCTTTCATTCGCAGCGCCGTCCCCGCCAACTGCACGATGGCCTGTTCCGGTGTAAGGGCGCCCCCGAGGAACACTGTGAGTCCCACCATGCCCTCGTGTCCGACCAGGCCAACTTCCGTGGTGGCGCCATTCTCCAATGTCGACAGCAGTGACACAACGGAATTTTCCGGAAAATAGACGTGCTCAATCTCGCGTCCCATTCTGTAAACCACGTCACCGAGTGCGAGATCAACGCGCTGAAGGTGTGGGACCAGATGCTGGTATTGGGTGTTAACCAGGGCGGAAAGTAACTGATTCTTGATAGGATGAATGTGTGCCGACATGACGTCCTCTGCCTAGGTTCAGGGAA
>DATENS010000346.1:0-20065 GCA_035274925.1 Pyrinomonadaceae bacterium
CTCGCGGCCATTCACCGAGAGTTTTTCCGGGAAAGCGGGTCGTCACAATAAGCAAGACTTTTTTCAGGCGTTCTCGCCGTTTGGTGTGACCAGCGGTTTGGATTCCTTCGAACCTTTCTCTCTGAGAAAGATTGACAGCACCACCATTGAGCCAACTGCCAGGAATTCGCTCTGCCAATTCTGAAACGACTCGAACCAAAACCGTGACGTGCCCATGTATTCCATGGTCGTCAGCGTTTCTGTTCGATTGTGTTCGCGTTGTTCCTCGTTGTAGTCGCGCGCGCCACCCTGCGCGTGCAGGTAAAAGGTGCCGAGGAACAAGATGAGAAACGCAAAAGATAGTGAGTGCTTGTAGAGTTGCAGGTACCACCCGCCTTTTCTGACCGGCCATGGCGAGTTCTTTTTGGGTGATCTTGGTTCCTCGTCAACTTCTTCCCGTTTATCCGGATCCTTCGACTCTGCTGAACCCTTCTGGTAGAGAAAGACGGTGAAGACAACGAAGAAGAACATTTGCAGAAATTCGCTTTCCCAGTTCTCCATCGTAGCTTCGAGAAAATGATTACTCGTGAGGTACGTGGAGTACGTCAGGGTTGGCGCACGATGGTCGATTTGCTCTTCGTTATAGTGTTTCCAGCCGGCAACCGATTGTGCTGCCCAGAAAATCACGAACAGTACGAACAGCACAATCGAGAGACCGTTATGTCGCAGCACCTTCATACTCTTACTTCTTCTTCCTCCTGAGACCGATAGCTTCTGTTCCTGTCTGAGCCACACTTTCGATAGCCCCGGTTGCAGTCTGAGTAGGTCCGCTAAAGATATCGCTCACGAGGTCTTTCGCGCGTTTCAAGAGTCCGGGTGGCGATGCGGTTTTGGCGGACTTCTTTTTGCCGGAGGCCTTTGCCTTGCCGGCGGTTTTCTTCTTTGAGCCGGCTTTCTTTTTTCCACTCTTTTGACTGACGGTTTTCTTAGACGTTTTCTTTTTGGTTGCCATTAGTTCTCCTCTGCTAATTGAACGCTGGTAGCGAAATCGTTAAAGCATGTCGGTGCGCGCTTGCTGCGCACGATATTTCCGCGTGTGTAAGTTTCCGGTACATGAGGACCGGGATATCCATCCACACGCTTCAGTGAATCGGTTAGCCTAAACACTAGTTACGCTTGGGCCGCGTGTGTTTACGAGAGGTGTTGAAGCAACTGAGATGCCAGTAGGCTATTTTGTAGATTGGAGGTTGACTGCTGGTAAGCAGATCGCGGGTGCTCTCAGAGCCAACAACGGAATTTGTCGAAGTTAATCAATTAGCAGGAGCGATCGGGATGCGAGAAACCTGACCAGCGGAAACTCGTCGTACTCTCACGCTCGTGCCTCAATAGTCCGGTCGTGGTCGCCACTGCCACTCTCAGTCCCGCGAGGCAGGCGCACGGCGAATACTGTTTCGCCTTCGCGAGATCGCGCGGTCACTTCGCCGCCGTGAGCGCGCGCAATTTCGCTTACGATATACAAGCCCAACCCGAGACCGCTTTCGTCCTGATCATTTGAAATCCCGCGCTTCAGTGGATCGAATATTTGCTTGAGCGCCGAGGCTGCAATCGCCTCTCCGTTGTTTCTTACTTCGATCGTGACCTCCGGACCGGCGCCGATAACTACTACACGTACAGGCGTGTCTTTCGCTCCGTATTTGAGCGCGTTAGTGACGAGGTTGCGAAGCAATTGCTGCAGCCGCGCGCCGTCCCAAAAGCCTCTGCTGGGCTCTGTCACCTCAAGCTCGATTCGTCTGTCAGGATGCGCTCCCTGCAATTGCTCGAGTTCATCGGCGAAAAGCACAGCCAGATCGTGTTGCGCAGGTCCAATGTTAATTCCTACGCCCAACTGGGTTCGGTTGAAGTCGAGCAGGTCGTCCAGGAGCGCCTTCATTGAAGCGCCGCTCCGGATTAACCGCGCGGCGGCGGCCGATACCTGTTCACCAGCATTCAGGGCGGCGAGATGCCTGGCCGTTAACAACACGGTGTTTAAAGGGCTCCGCATGTCATGTCCGAGCATTCCCAGAAACAAGTCACGCGCTTGATTTACCTGCGTACTAAAAAAACTAATTGATTCGACGATTGCCTGATCGATGGCCTCGTTGAAGCGGATAATATCCTCTATATCCCCGTCGTTTTCCGGTGCGGCCATCCAGAGACGCAGCACACTCGCGCGAAGTGCTCGATACTCAGCGGCCAACTGGTTGATGTCGAAACCGCTGCGCGCGCGCAGCACGGCATGCGTTTCCGCGGCCGTCTGGGGGGCATTCAAAATTTTCGGAGCCCTCCCTTTAGACTTCTCAGCTTGCTCTTCGCTGGTTTGTGAGGTTCCTAAGTCTGTTGCCACCGCCTCGAGGATTTCCTTCGCGTGATCCCGCAGTGCCAAAGATGTCATGCTCGACGCTGCCGGCAGGAGCGTCGCCGCAAACGACTCCCATTCCGCCAGAATATTTTCCATGTTACGACGGATGAACTCCGCTAAGCGCATATGCACTCCTCGAGAATGGCGGGTACTGCGCGCATTAGAGAGGGAACGGTAAGCCGAGAACGTCAGGGAGCGTTTCGGGTTTAGTGGTTCACCAAGCGCTTACGAATTCTAATCATTACCAACTAAAAGGACAAACTTTTCAGGGTTGGTGAAGACGCTGGCATTGGTATTGCTAATGTTGGATCGAGTTCATTTATCTGTCCGAAATTCAGGCAAGAAGGAATTAAGGACGTATTGGTTTTGATGAGTTTAGTTCTAAAAGAAGCCCTCTCCGAAAACTTTCGCAAACCAGGAGGAACGATATGGGAGACGAAAAAAGAGAAAATGAAGGCGGCGGTCAGCAAGACGAAGGCGGCGGCCAGGGCGGCGATGGCGGTCAGCAAGGTGGCGGCCAAGGTGGTGGCGGCGGTCAGCAAGGCGGCGAAGGTCAGCAGCAGCGCTGATCACTTGTCCGTTGCTTAAGAGCACGGAGGTCAGTCCCCTGAACTCGCCTCTTATTTCCGGGCACTTCACTTGTGGGAGTACTGAGACCTAGCAGTCTCCCACGGTTCGATGCCTTGGCAAGCCCGGTCCAAGGAAGACAAACACAATACTGAAAATTTAATAACGGGGAGAACTATGCGTGCGCGGATTTGCGGTGAGGTTTTACACGCGCGAGGGCAATTATGATCTCGTCGGTAAAAACATCCCGGTCTTTTTTATTCAAGACGCGATGAGGTTTCCCGATCTCGTGCATGCGGTGAAGGATCCCGACTTTCACCGGCGCGATCTGTGGGAGTTCGAACCGGTCGCGAATTCGTGCGTGAGGCGCTTGCTGACAAAATGGGAGAGGGCGGAGACAAAGGATTGATCATCGACTCAGATGGTCCCAAGGCCGTTAAGTCATTCATTACCGCGGTGGCGAAGCATCGCCATTGGGAGCGAGAGCAGGTGACGTATCCTGTTTAGTCGCGCGGAGGCGTGGTTTAAACCCGTAGGCTTGAGATGTCGTCAAGCAATGGTTCTTATCAAGGCGGGGTAACGGATCGCCGGAGAGAGCCGGAGTCTTTACGTTTGTGCTGATAACGCTCAAAGTCCGTCGCCCTATAGAAGCGGTTGCGTCCGCAGAATGTGCACCGCGCTATCTTTGATTTGAGCTTGCTCTTACCTTTGGACGGATCAGGATGGAGAGGTTGGCGCGTGCCACAGGACGCGCACGTTATCACGACGTACCACCAGTCTTGCAGTCAGAAAACGGCATCAGGGGATACCGGTCCCTTTGTGGACGTAGAACGACGGGTTTATACCACCGATCAGGAAGGGCTTCAATAGCAGTTTTTTGGATTTAAGAGCGGCTGCACTCCCGGGCCGTCCCCGCTTTCGGCCATATTCTTGTGGCGCAGGTGATAGTTGACCGGGAGTAACTTGGTGACGCGACTTGTGCCGCCAGCCGGCGATTCGACAACTAGCCCTCCGAAATCAATCAAGACTTCGGCGGCTGAGGAGACCTCTCTGCCTGACTCCGACTTTCATACCCGATTTGTTATCTGGCGCCGATTGCAAAAGCATTTTGATGGTTGGCGACAAACTGTTCAAGTAAGAGCAGATGATCCTCCCGAGTTAGAAAATATTCTTGGTTAATCAGCTCTAAGATGAGTTGGCTCTCGTCGTCCAGGTTGGACAGTGCCTCGTTCCGCTCATCGAAGTCGGTGGGTGGGCCACCGGGGCCGAACATGTCATTTGCCCGTTGCAGCAACCGGGCGGACTCATGAGCACCCACATCATGCAGTGCATGCACCGTGGGGAGTGATTCATCCCCCATTGAGTTAGAGAAGAACTGCTCGAATCCGCCATTGTCGATTTCGCCTGAGAAACACCACACTAAGAGAAAGGTTTGTTGAGCTGGGGAAAGGGAAGATATACCTTCGCCAAAGTAACGTTCAATCACCCAATGGGCGATTGGCTGAAGCGAGTCAAGTCGATAATTCATAAAGCAGCAGCCTCGGGGGGTAAGAGCCAGATAACGGCGGTTGACGCGGCGGCGCGACTTCAAATCGACAATCGGCAATTGGAATCGGCAATGACTTCACGCTCCCGCCGCTCCGGTGCAACGATTTATTGGGCGACGCACGAGGCTATTAACGACGCAAGCACAAGCTCAATTAGGATGTCCGCCTCAACCAGCCGCGTAGCGGCGACAGAGTTTAGCCCAGGGTGAGCGAGCGCAGCGAGCGTAACCCTGGGATCACATCCCCCAAGATCCAAGCCCGCGAAGCGGGGACAGAGCATGCGCCTAGCGAACCGGTTTATTTATTGCGCCCCTAGAGGCGCGAGAACTCTTGCGTGATCCAGGGGTGGCGCGACCTGCGGGTCGCTTACTCCTGGCTATTATCTGTAACCGCTTCGCGGTTGGGTTGTGTGCGCAATGGTGAAGCCGGTGCTATGTGATGGTGGTGCCCAAAGTCGTGGCCCCTGCTAAACACAACAAATAGCCCCGGGCACGCGAGTCCCGATCTATCAGGACTAGCGTCGCCCCGGACCACGTCTGCATTTAACGTCAGTGACGGCTTGAGCCGAAGCGGTTACTGATTATCTTTTCTTAGCGGGCGTGCCCTTTTGCCCGGTGTCCGCCGCTTCGCCAACCGCGCTAACCGCTCCCTGCGCAGCGCCCGTCAAGATTGTCTTCGCCAGTTTCTTGGCGCTCTTCACCAGCCCTGATTTCGAAGTCGGTATCCGCGGCTTCTTCGTCGCGGCCTTCTTCTTTCCACCACTCTTTTTCTTTGAGCCGGACTTCTTCTTAGTGCCCGATTTTTTTGCTGCTTTCTTTTTAGTTGCCATTTTTCTCCTCTGTTGAAAACCTGTTTGCCTTCAAAAGTCAGAACATGTCAGCTGTCACTGGCGTCCGCATCTGTAGGCTTCCGGTACATCACACTTAGAGATTCGTTCACCGTGCTCAACGAATTTGCGGAAGCCAATCAGAACTTTCGCTGTGTCGCGCATGTTTGCGGTGAGAACAGCAAGTCAGGTGCCAGCACTATCCTCTGGCTCGGAAGTTGATAGACGATTTGCGAAGTAGCGAATCACTTAATCGAAAAAGGGGAAGCTGCGATGGCAGAGACGACAACTGATCACACAAAAATAAAAGATTGGGTTTCAGCGCGCGGTGGCCAGCCGGCCAGGGTGAAAGGGACTGACCAGAAGGGCGGCGTGCTGCGGATCGATTATCCGGGATACTCCGGTGAAGAAACGCTCGAGCCCATCAGCTGGAGCGAATTCTTCGAAGGTTTTGAGCGCAACAACCTGGCATTTCTCTATCAGGACGAGAGTCCGGACGGCGCCGAGAGCAGATTTTCAAAACTTATTGATAGATCGACGAAGGGACACTGAGGGTACAATCGGTGTCTTTGCGTTGGGCCGATGCCAGGAAAAGTAAGCGAAAGCCTTTGGAAATTGGGCGGCTTGAAATGGACCGTCCTCGGCAAACGTGTATGGAACGAGATAACACGCGATGACACCTTTGGCGATGCCGCGAAACTTGCCTACTACTTTCTGCTGGCGCTTTTTCCTCTCCTCATTTTTCTGACCTCGGGAATTGGACTGATTGTGGGCGCCGGCACAGGCATGCGCCGCACGCTGTTTGCTTATCTCGCGCGCGTGATGCCCGGGTCGGCCTTTCATTTGATCGATGCGACGATGTCGGAAATCAGCAATTCCAGCGGCGCGGGCAAATTGTCTTTTGGTTTACTGGCAGCGCTGTGGGCGGCTTCGAACGGGATGGGAGCAATTACCGAGTCACTCAACCGGGCTTATGACGTCGAGGAAAGACGCTCGTGGTGGAAACAGCGAGCCGTGGCAATTGCACTTACCGTCACCCTCTCGCTCTTGATCATCGCCGCACTGGTGCTGGTCATGGGCGGCACGCGCATCGCGGAATATTTAGCGGGCGCTTACGGGCTCAGCACTTTCTTTCTCGTTTCGTGGAAAGTGCTTCAGTGGCCGATCGCGCTCGCCTTCATGTTGCTCGCGTTCGCCCTGATCTATTTCTTTGCTCCCGATCTACGAGATCAGGATTGGAAGTGGATCACCCCCGGGTCAGTCATCGGAGTGGTGCTGTGGCTGGCGGTATCGTTTGCCTTCAAAGGCTATCTGCACTTTTTCGATTCTTACAGCACGACGTATGGCTCGCTCGGGGCGGTCATCGTCCTGATGCTTTGGCTTTATCTAACAGGCCTGGCGGTCCTCATCGGCGGCCAAGTGAATTCAGAGATCGAGAACGCCGTCGCCCAGAAGGGCGCGGCCGACGCGAAACGTAAGGGCGACAAGAGTCCCCGTGGCAAGAACCAGCGGTAGCATTAAGAAGGGATCCAGTAATGGTTGAGTCAAATAAAGGAACGGCGTTGGCGGAAAGGTCAGATGAATCGCGAAGTGACGATCTGCCGTCGCTGCTTGAGCGTTTGGGGGAAGATGTTGTCTCACTGCTCGATCAAAAGTTGGCGTTGCTTAAAGTCGAAGTTCGGGAAGAGGTGAACGCCTACATGCGCGGCGGCCTGTTGATTCTCGGGGGCGGGGTAGTGGCCGCTGTCGGCTTTGCTCTTGCAAACATCGCGCTGGCATTCGCGGTGTCTACGTTGTTTGCCGACCTCGACATCACTCAGCCCGCCAAATACGCCCTGGGCTTTCTGGTCACAGGTATTGGCTATCTCATCGCCGGCTCGATCGTGATTCTGATCATAAAAAACCGATTGGCTAAGCAGGGAATCGTTCCACGCCGCACAGTTCAGGAACTCGAACGCGACAAGGATTGGTTAAAGAACGAGCTGTAAAAGGGAGGGAGAATGGCGACAGCAGCAAAACAAAAAACTACGAATCAAGACCCGGACACTCTGTCAAAGAAAGAGCTGCAACGGCAAATGGCCGAGACGCGCGAGTCAGTTTCCGAAACCGTCGATGAAATCAAACACACGGTAAAGAAGCAGTACGAGGCGGCTAAGCAGACGGTCACCGGCGTGATGGATTATCGAAAAGAGTTCCAGAAGGAACCGTTGGTCTGGAGCCTCGGCGCACTGTCGGCGGGTTTCGCGCTCGGCTACACGATGGGCTATGCGCACAAAGAAACGAGGGGCGGGAAGAAAAAGTCAGAGCTGGCGGCCTTCACCAACTCGCTGGTGGACGAGTTGTCGCTGGTGGGAAACAGCGTAGTGATGCCCACTCTAAATGCCCGGATTAGCGAAATGTTCGGATTCGATTTCTCAGACGTGCTGGATTCGATCGGCAAGGCCAACAAGAAAACGCCCAAACGCCGGGCGGCAAACAAGAAACCGCGTGCGGCTAAACCCAAAGCCAGGAAAAAGAAATCGCGTTGACCGTCCGCAGATTAGGCAGGTGGTAGTGATGTCATCTGCGCAATCTGCGGACTAATCATCTGCCTATGCCTCAGCGCCCAATGGCATTCCCTGAAAATCAGGCGCATTCCCGCTGGTAGGAACCACCCTCAGTTGATTTTCAACTCTATTCACGCCGCGCACCTTTTCGGCGGCGCTTAAAACGTTCGGCAGCTCCTCAGCCGAAACCGAACCACTCAGAATTACCACGCCGGCCGTCGCCTGTACGTCGATTGCGCTCTGAACCGGAACACGACCCAATTTGGCATGTACCCGATCAACCAGCACTTCGTCGGCCACATCTTCGTGCGCGAATAGCGATTTGGTTTCCGCCAGCACGCCCTCTGCGCGTTCACGAATGTCACGCGACATCTTTTCGGCAAAGTCTCCCACCTTGTTGCCCGTCGCTTCCACTTTGTCGCGCACCATCGCGCGTCGCCGTTTGCCGCGGTCGGGATCTAAGAAATACATAAGTGCGGCGCCTAATCCGACGCCGCCTACAAGTGCAGCACCCTTATTCATAAAGCTAATTTTTCCTTTCTAGTGTTGTAAATTGTCCTGGTTAATCATCGTCGCGGCGTTTCTGGTCACCACGATCTCCCTGGCCCGGCGGCACTTCATTTTCTGAGTGTTGCCGGCGATCCTGGGCCAATGACCGTCCCACGTCGACGACTTCATCAAAGCGGCCTTTGTCGTCACGCCGCACGTAGCGCTTGTCATTTCCGGTATCAATCAACTCGCGTTTGCTGTCTTTGCTTTCGCTCATTATTACCTCCTGATTTACATGCACCTGTAGCTTTGGCGAACACTTAAATGTTCGCGAACAAACCACAGGGCTTAAGAATCCCGTGTCTCAGAGGAGTTTCTGCAACTATGATGCCGCTGGGGAAAGGGTCTGCAGATAAGGCGGATGAGGTCAGACAACTGACAACTGACAACTGACAACTGACAACTGACAACTGACAACTGACAACTGACAACTGACAACTGACAACTGACAACTGACAACTGACAACTGACAACTGACAACTGACAACTGACTCTCTTAGTGAACCAGCGATGAAGGTTTTTGTGCTGGTGAAATCGTTTTCCCGGATTGGCTCAGATAGGCGCGGACTTTTGGCGGAACCCGCCGTCGCAGCAGAGCATTGCGGGCCTTCCACTGTTCCGCCGCGTCCAGCTCCACGAGAAATCGAATTTCTTTGGCTTCGAGCAGGGCGATCGGCACGCCATCGCGAAACAGCACGCGATTGGACGCGGATGTCGCGAGGCGTCCACCCGGAGTAACTATCCCGATCAGATTCAGCGGGTCAGCCGCGCTCAGGGAAACCATCGATTCTTCCGGCGGCGTGCGGCGAATTGATCTAAGTAACTGCACGGCGTCGGCCGAAGCGAACTGCTCGCCTGAGAATCCGCCCACAAATCGTCCGCCGCGAATTTCCCCGCGCGCTTCCAGACGCCGAAAGACGCGCAGCAAATCACGCCACGGAATATTGATCGACTCGCGATCCAGCAGTTTGCGAAATATAACGCCATAGCGCTGAATCAACTTGAGAGCAATCGCCTCGATGATTTCGGGATCAATTGACGACCCGCCCTCTGACGCAGGCGGTGCTGACCTTAGACGGACCCAACGGCCGGCCTCGTCCATGCTGTAAACGGGTTTTCGGCGGCGGCGACGTTTTTCAACCTCGCGATGTGTGGACTTGCTCAATGGCGTCAGTAACGCACGCAAACCGGTGAAGCTGTCCGCCGAAATAAGTCCGCGAAACACCAACTCGCCCAGTGCTTCCTCAACCATCGCGGGCAACAAACCCGTGCCCGAAACGATATCGACGAAAAATGACGCACCATGATCTTTCAAGTATTGGCTGACGGCTTCGGTATTTGTACTGAGCGGAGCGCCGTTATCCTGGAGAGCCGGAAATGCTTTGCTCCACATCGTTACGTTCTTGCGATTGATGAGCACCACTGGCGTGCTGCGCACAGGCGCGGAACTCGTGATCTTTTCCGGCGACAGCCGCGGCGGTGACAAGCGCATCCACGTAAGCCGTCCCGACAGGCACAACGAATCGAGCCACGCCGGATCGTAATCCGCCACGCGCGCCGGCAGGATTTCTGATTCCCACGAACCGGCCGGCGCGTCAAATCCTTCGAGTTGATCGAGAACGGCCGAAACACTTTGGGTGCCTTCAACCTGGTGATCGGGCGCAACCTTCTGCCAGACGAAAAGGAAGCGCATGAAATCAGCAGCCGAGACCGGCTCAATCTCTTTGCGCAAGCGATTGAGCGTGTAGTTGTGGATGCGGGCGAGAAGCCGCCGCGAACACCATTCGATTCGAACTAGTGGATCTTCTGAGCCCTCCCTGACGGTCGGGCTAGCGCCTAACGCGGGCGTGAACTGGCCCTGCATCGCAAAACCTTCGCCTTCCAGACGGGCCAATGCTCGATCAATTTCCTTCACCGGCAGCGAAGATGACGCAGCTATTTGCGCGACAGTGACCGGGCCAAGTCCATCCAACCGGCCGCGCACAATTTCCACCAGTGCATCTCCCGCCGCCCAGGTTTCGTCGGCATAGATTGCCGGCGCTTCGATTGGCGGATTAAGCGACGCTTGCGGATAGACAGCCAGCAACTGATTGAGTCGCTCTGCAGCGATCCATCTGTCAGTGCCACCTGCGTCAGCGGGTGGGTCAGAAACGGTGCGCAAAATTGCGGCACGTCGCTCCTGCATCAGCTCATCAAATAAACCCTGCCAACGATTGCGCTCTCCTTCTTCAACAGTCACGAAACCAAGCTGCATCAGCGCATCGTGCAGCTCATCAGCGGTTTCCGCCTGCGGCCAGGCTTCTTCGCGTACGCGATCGATAGCCGCTTGATCTAGCTTGCCCATGTCCGCCGCGGTTTCGGCATCGAGAAAGCGGCGGTTCATGACCGCGAGTGTGCGACGCTCTTCAGCGGGCGCATCGTCGAGAAATGCGTAGGGCTTGGCCGTGAGAATCTCCTGCGCGAGTGGCGAAGGCTCAGTCATGTCCCGCGAGATCAGATTTCGCTCGCCCGATTCGATGGAGCGTAACAGCGTTTCCAGCCCACGAAGGTCCATCGCCTCCTGCAAACAGTCACGAATGGTTTGCGCGACCAGCGGGTGGGCCGGTACCTCGATGGGCCCGGTGAGGTTTTCGGCACAGGCCACCTGATCCGGAAACACGAGGGCCAGCAAATCTTCCGCGGCCATGCGTTGTAATTGCGGCGCAACCTTGCCGCCGCTGCGCCAACGCGGAATCGCCAGCGCGCGCGTGGCGTTCCAACGCCAGCGAATGGTGAACATCGGCGCATCCAAGAGCGCCTGTGTGAGCACGTCACAGACTGTTTTGGAGTTTAGATAACTGAAGATCGTTTCGAGCGGGAAGCTGTGCGTCGGCCCGAGCGAAAGGACAATCGAGTCTTCGGTGGCTGCGGCTTGCAACTCAAAATTGAACTTGCGGCAGAACCGCTTGCGCAGCGCCAGACCCCACGCCCGGTTCACGCGACTGCCGAACGGCGCATGAATGACGACATGGGTGCTGCCGTTCTCGTCAAAGAAACGCTCGGCCACAATATCTTTTTGGGTTGGCATTACCCCGAGCGCCAGCTTGGTAAGCGCAAGGTATTCGACTATCTGTTGCGCTGCTCCATGACTGAGACCGACTTCGTCGACGAGAAACGTCATGCTGGGACCGAGAGCGCCGTTGCCGCCGTTGCTTTCGTTCTCATCCAGTCTGATCGAGATTTCGGCGCGCAGGCGCGAGACCGCCTGTGAAAGTTCTTCCGAACGTCCGGGCGCTTCGCCAAGCCAGAAAGGAATAGAAGGCGGCTGGCCGTGCGCGTCTTCCACTCGCACTTCGCCCACGCCGACGCGCTTGATGGCGTACGAGCTGTTTCCCAACTGGAAAATGTCGCCGGCGAGACTCTCAATGGCAAAGTCTTCGTTGAGTGTCCCGACAAAAGTTTCCGAAGGCTCGAGGATGACTCGATAATCGGACGTGTCAGGAATTGCTCCGCCGTTGGTGATCGCTGAAAGCCGGGCTCCTTTGCGCGCGCGCACGCGGTGATTCACGGCATCGTGATGCAGGTACGCGCTGCGGCGGCCGCGCTGCGTGGTGAAACCTTCGGACAGCATTCGCAAAATCGCGTCAAAATCCTCGCGCGAAAGATTGCGAAACGGATAAGCGCGGCGGACCATTTCAAAGAGCGCATCCTCAGTCCATTCTTCGGGGGCCACCGCCGCCACCATCTGCTGGGCAAGGATGTCCAATGGCTGTTCGGGAATGTCCAGGCGGTCCAATTCGCCCCGGCGCACCGCATCGATTAACGCGGCACATTCGACTAACTCGTCGCGCGAAAGTGGAAACACACGGCCTTTGGGAAAGCCGCTCACCGTGTGGTTTGATCGGCCGATGCGCTGCAGCAGAGTGGAAATCGCCCGCGTCGATCCAATCTGAATCACCAGATCCACCGCGCCAATGTCGATGCCCAGCTCAAGCGACGCAGTGGCTACCAGCGCGCTCAGCTCGCCCAACTTCAAGCGTTGTTCGGCGGACAATCTCAGTTCGCGAGCCAGGCTGCCGTGATGCGCGGTCACGTTTTCATCGCCCAGCCGTTCACCCAGGTAGCGCGCTACGCGTTCAGCCATCCGGCGCGTGTTCACAAACACCAGCGTAGTTTTATGTTCGCGAATGAGGTTCGCCACGCGGTTGTAGATTTCTTCCCAGACTTCGTTCGACATCAGCGCTTCGAGCGGCGAGCTGGGCACTTCGATCGCCAGATCGAGTTGGCGCACGTGTCCGGTGTCGACGATGGTGCAACGCGGCGTGCCGTCAGGTTCGAGATTCGCAGCGCCGACCAGGAAGCGAGCGACTTCTTCAATCGGTTTTTGTGTGGCTGACAGACCAATGCGCACCAGCGGTGCTTTTACCAACGCTTCCAATCTTTCAATAGACAAAGACAGATGTGAACCACGCTTATCGTCAACCATCGCATGAATCTCGTCGACGATGAGGGTGCGAGTGGTGCCGAGCATGCGCCGGCCGCCTTCACTTGTAAGCAGGATGTAAAGCGACTCAGGCGTGGTGACCACGATATGCGGCGGCTTCTTCGTCATCGAGGCGCGATCTTTCGCCGGCGTGTCGCCGGTGCGCACGAAGGTGCGAATCTCGACGTCAGTGATTCCGGCTGCCGCCAGATTTTCCTGAATCCCGCGCAACGGCTGCTGCAAATTGATCTGAATATCGTTACTGAGCGCTTTCAGAGGCGAGACGTAAACGACCTGGGTCTCGTCGGTGAGATTGCCACTCGCTGCCTTCCAAACCAGATCATCAATGGCGGAAAGAAATGCGGCCAGGGTTTTGCCGGATCCGGTGGGCGCTGCGATCAGCGTGTGCTTGTGCTGTTTGATGGCCGGCCAGGCCTGCGCCTGCGGCTCAGTCGGAGCAGGGAACTGCTTCAGGAACCAATCGCGTACTGCCGGATGAAAAGATTCGAGCGCTTTCATAAAGGGCCGTCAGTGTACCATGAATGAAACAGCGTGTTAAGCGCGGGCACCCCTAGGCCCCCTCGTCTAACTTAGCGAACTTTGCGTCTTGGCGCCTTGGCGTGAACCCTGAGATTGGTATATCTCACGCAAAGCCGCAAAGCCGCTAAGGATCGCAAAGATAAAATACGATAAACTGATCGGACGGCAATGCCCAAAGCGACTCGCGACTATCACCCGGCAAAACACACACCGGCGACGGTTCGGCCCACGAAGGCCTCGAGCCGTCAGATCGAGATTCCTAAAACGGCCGAGCACCTGGAGCTCAACTTTGGCGGCCGCGAGGTCAGGCTGACGAATCTTAAAAAGCTCTTCTGGTCCGAGCTCAAGATTACCAAGCGCGATCTAATTCAATACTACGCCGACGTTTCTTCAGTCTTGCTGCCACATTTGCAAGACCGCGCAATGGTGATGAAGCGCTACCCGAACGGCGCTGGCGGCGAGTTCTTTTTTATGAAGCGCGCGCCGTCGCCGCGGCCGGAATGGATTGAACTATGTTCAATTCACCATGGGTCGGGTAACGTGATCGACTTTCCGATTATCCAGGATCTTCCAGCGCTGCTTTGGGTGATCAATCTCGGTTGCATCGATCTGAACCAGTGGTATGCGCGCTGTGATGATGTCGATCGGCCGGACTATCTGCACTTTGATCTGGATCCGGTGCCGGGCGCCTCGTTTGAGAATGTTCTGGAGACGGCGCTCAAAGTACGCGAGGCACTCGAATCTTTGAACATGACCAGCTATCCAAAAACCACTGGCTCAAAGGGAATTCACATCTACGTTCCCATTGTGCGCGGCCCGACACAGAAACAGGTCTGGACCATCGCCAAAGAAATCGCACACGTGCTCGCGGCGGCGAACCCCGAACTTATTACCGCCATTTACAAAGTCGCCAAGCGGCCGAAGGGACGCGTACTGGTTGATTACAACCAAAACGCCTGGGGCCGCACGCTGGCGTCAATTTATTCGGTGAGGCCGACGCCGAAAGCCACTGTCTCCACGCCAGTGACGTGGAAAGAGATCGAGAAGGGAATCAGGATTGAAGACTTTCGGATCAATAACGTGCGCAAGCGAATCGAGAAGCTGGGCGATCTGTGGAAGCCGCTGCTCGATAAGCGGAAGCGATTTGATCTGAAGCCGTATTTGAAATAGTCCTTATCCAGAATGAGTCTTCCTCTAAAACAACCTTACCTGCCCATGGAGGCGAAGTCGGTCGAAAAGCTTCCTTCGGGCGACGCGTGGGAATACGAACCGAAGTGGGACGGCTTTCGCTGTGTCGCTTTTCGCGACGGGGACCGCGTCGACTTGCAATCAAAGAGCGGCCAACCGCTGGCTCGTTATTTTCCGGAAATCGTCGAGGCCGTGCTTAAGCTGAAGCCAAAGCAGTTTGTGATCGATGGAGAGATCGTGGTTCCGATCAAAGGCCAGTTTTCCTTCGATGATCTGCTGATGCGCATTCATCCGGCCGCGAGCCGGATCAAGAAGCTGGCGCAAGAAACGCCGGCGAAACTAATCGTGTTTGACTTGCTGGTTGACGATCGCGGGCGCGCCCTTGTCGCCGAGATGCTTTCAGCAAGGCGCAAGAAACTCGACGCATTCGCCAAAAAGTATTTCGCGAAGAATAAGTCGATCGAGTTGTCCCCTGCGACCGATGACCTGGCAATTGCAAAAAACTGGCTGGCCGGCGCTGGAGTCGATCTGGACGGCGTGATCGCAAAGCGAACGGACATGCCTTATCAAAGCGGCAACCGTCACGGCATGGTCAAGGTAAAGCGCTTGCGCACGGCAGATTGCGTGGTCGGCGGATTTCGGTACGCGTCAGAAGGAAAAGTGATCGGCTCGCTACTGTTGGGACTCTATGACGAGAAGGGCTTACTTCATCACGTCGGTTTTTCTTCCAGCTTTAAAGCTCACGAAAAGCCAGCGCTTACAAAGAAACTGGAAAAGTTGATTAAGCCGCCGGGCTTTACCGGCAACGCACCGGGTGGTCCCAGCCGCTGGGCGACCGAGCGGTCCGCCGAATGGCAACCGCTCGCGCCCAAATTAGTTTGCGAAGTTCAATACGATCACTTTACCGGCGGCCGATTTCGTCACGGCACAAAGTTCCTGCGTTGGCGGCCGGATAAGAAGGCGGGTCAATGCACGTTTGAGCAAGTAAAGCGTTGACGACGTCCGTTACTGCAGCGAGAAGTTGTACGTAATCACTCCCTGCACCTTCACCGGTTGATTGCCTAAGAGCGTCGGTGTGAATCGCGCGCGGAGAGCGGCATCTTCCGACGCTTTCAGGAACACTGGGTTTCCTTTCACGGCGCGCGCCGAAACAACTTTGCCGTGCTCATCCACCAGGATCTGAACATTCACCGCTCCCTCCAAGTGCACCTGCCTCGCGACGCTTGGGTACACCGGCTTTGGCAAACTTACGGCCTTGGCCATCAGCAAACTTGAAGTCAGAACCTTTGGCTTGATTGGTACCGGCGCTGGCGCGCTTCCGGTATCGACATGTACATTGGGGCCCGTGCCCGTGCAATTCGTGCAATTGCCGGTTCCGCCATCTCCCGGCGGCAGGCCTGGTGGATCAGCATTCTTTGGCCCGATAACAATGGGTCCAGTCGCCGGAGGAAGATTTACCCCGGAGGTGGCGATGAATTCCGGCGCCTTCAGCGGATCAACCTTTCCCGGATCGCTGGTTCGCATTTGCACCGTTAGATTGGGATCGACGGGAGCGTTGGTCGCGGTCGGCCTCCGCGCCTGCCGTGTATCACGGGGGGTGTCGCGATTAACGTCGGTTTTCACCGGCGGAATCCACAGATTAATCAGCAAGTCGGTATTTTGGGCTTCGACTTTCGCGTCATACAGCAGCACGCCGGCAACCGCCGCGGCAAATAAGATCAATGAGTAGGCCGCTGTGGTGGCAAGAAAGAACGAGCTGCGCCGCTTGAACTCTTTCCGATGCGAGTCAGATTCGATCAGGTTCGTAAACATCTTTAGCTCCTCCTCGGTCAATGGTGCCTGCGGGCCCGGAAGCTGCACCATTAGAAACCACAATTATGGCATTGTTCCAGGAAGCCGTCCGTGGTACGTGGTGCTTTGTACTTTGTTCTTTCGTCCGACGTAAAGGCTGAAGTGAAAGATCGAGGCAAAGTACAAAGTACGAAGCACCAAGCACGGCGCGGCCTTTGGACACTTTCCCGTCTTTCCTTTACGATAGCGCCGCCTTTCCACCTCGTTTTTCGCAAGGGAGTATTCATGGCGACGGCCCAACCCGCTCAAGAACAACTCAATCCCTTTGAAATAGCCAAACAACAATTCGATCGCGCGGCAGATTATCTGGAACTGGAAGAGTCGATGCGGAACGTTCTGCGCAGCGCCAAGCGCCAACTCATCGTGTCGATTCCGGTGAGGATGGACGGCGGCGAAACCAAGGTTTTTGAAGGCTATCGTGTCCAACATAACATCGCGCGCGGACCGGCTAAGGGAGGAATTCGCTACCACCCCAACGTCACGCTCGATGAAGTGAAAGCATTAGCGTCATGGATGACCTGGAAATGCGCGACGGTCAATATTCCTTACGGTGGTGGGAAGGGTGGCGTAGTTTGCGATCCAAAGAGCATGTCGAAGACTGAGCTCGAACGGCTAACCCGCAGGTACGCTTTTGAAATTGCGCCGATCATCGGTCCTGACCGGGACATTCCTGCTCCCGATGTTTATACCGACTCGCAAACCATGGCTTGGATTATGGACACGATTTCCATGGTCCACGGTCACACCGAACTCGGCGTGGTCACCGGAAAGCCAATCTCGCTCGGCGGTTCGCAAGGCCGTCACGAAGCAACTGCCCGCGGTGCTCTCTACACAATTCGCGAGGCGTGCAAAGTCCGGGGCATGCGCATACAAGATGCGCGCGTGGCGGTTCAGGGTTTTGGCAACGCCGGTTCGATCATCGCGCGCCTGTTGGCCCAGGATGGCGCGCGTATCGTCGCCGCTTGCGATTCGAAGGTAGGCGTTTATGCCGAGCATGGACTGGATATTCAGGCGGTGCTGAAACACAAGGAAGAGACCGGCTCGTTGCGAGGGCTTCGCGGTGTCAAAGAGATTGCTCCCGATGATGTGCTGGAAGTCGAATGCGACATTCTTTGTCCGTCCGCGCTTGAGAACAGCATCACTGCGGCCAATGTCGCGAAGGTAAAGACGAAGATCATTGCTGAGCTGGCGAATGGCCCGACGACCCCGGCTGCGGATCGCGTGTTTGAAGCTGAGGGCGTCACTCTTATTCCGGACATTTTGGCGAACGCCGGTGGAGTAACTGTCAGTTATTACGAATGGGTGCAGGACATGTATTCATTCTTCTGGAGCGAGAAGCGAATCAATCAAACGTTGGAAGACACGATGACCGACGCGTATCAAAAGGTTCATCAAACGGCCAATCGTTACGGCACAGACTTGCGCACCGGCGCTTACATCCTGGCGATCGACCGCGTTGCGGAAGCCACACGGGTGAGAGGAATATTTCCGTAAGAGGAAAGCGGTGACAAGTCACCGCACATCCAAAACTATGTCTGATCAAATTACTGTTTACGAAAAGCCGACCTGCACGAAGTGTCGGCAGATGAACAAGCTTCTGACTGACCAGGGCTTTGACTTCAAGAAGGTCAATTACTACATCGAAACGCTGAGCGAGAAGAAGTTGCGCGAGCTAGTGAAGAAAATGGGAATCAAGCCGAGCGAGCTTCTGCGCACCGGCGAACCAATCTATCGGGAGCTGGGCCCGGGAACGAAAAATCTTAGCGATGACGAGATTATTTCGTTGATGGTGAAGCACCCTGATTTGATCCAACGGCCGATTGTTGAGCGGGGCCAGCGTGCGGTTCTGGGAAGACCGATCGAGAATGTAAAAGAGTTGCTTTAGTTTGGATGGCGCCGGCAGAGCGTAGCGGCAACGGCGCTCTGGATACAGCTCCTGAGTATCATCAAAGAATCCAAAGCGGTGTCGCGCTGCGCTTGCCACCGCGCTCCAAAAGAGAATTGCCCAAACAATCCAACACAATCTTCATCTGCCAGAAATGCGCATATGAATCGCGCAAGTGGCTGGGGAAATGTCCGGAGTGTGGCGAGTGGAATTCACTGGTCGAAGAGCGCGTCATGGCGCCCAGGAAAGGCGCGCGCCGCGACAGTTTTCGCATGCGCGAGGCCAAAGCCATCGCTTATGACGAGATCGAATCACAAGACGACACCAGAATTTCGTCCGGCGTAACAGAATTCGATCGCGTGCTCGGTGGCGGCATCGTGCCCGGCACACTCGTTCTGCTGGGCGGCGATCCTGGAATCGGGAAGAGCACGTTGCTCTTACAGGTCGCCGACAAGCTCAGCAGCGCGGGCTCGATCGTTCTTTATGTCTCCGGCGAAGAGTCCGAAAGGCAGATCAAACTTCGCGGCGAACGGCTGAAGGTGCACGCGCCTAATCTTCTTCTTCTGCCGGAAACTAATTTGGAGAGCATTGTCCGCGAAATCGATCGGCTCAAACCTAACGCGATCATCGTCGATTCAATTCAGACCACCTTCTCAACTGAGATCGAGTCGGCGCCCGGATCAGTCTCGCAAATCCGGGAAGTGGCAGCTCAGTTTCTCCTGCTCGCCAAAACACGCGGCATTCCGGTTTTTCTCATCGGCCATGTAACGAAGGAAGGGTCGATTGCCGGCCCGCGCGCTCTCGAACACATCGTGGACACCGTTTTGTATTTTGAGGGAGAGCGCCATCACAACCATCGCATCGTGCGCGCGACCAAAAACCGGTTCGGCGCCGCGAACGAAGTCGGCGTGTTTGAAATGACCAACTCGGGTTTGGCGCCGGTGGCCAATCCTTCTCAGATGTTTTTGGCCGAACGTCCGCCCGACGCCGCCGGTTCCGTCGTCACCGCATGTATGGAAGGCACGCGGCCGGTGCTGGTTGAGATTCAGGCACTGGTCTCCAGCTCGAAATACGGGACGGGCCGGCGCATGACCCAGGGCGTCGATCAGAACCGGGTGGCTTTGATGATCGCAATGCTGGAAAAGCGCGCCGGCATGCAACTACTAGGTGACGATGTATTCGTGAACATCGCCGGCGGGTTGGAAGTGGACGAACCCGCTGTTGATCTCGGTTTGGTGACCGCAATCGCTTCCAGTTTCCGCAACCAACCGATCGATGCCCACACGGCCGTGTTTGGTGAAGTGGGACTGACCGGAGAAGTGCGCGGCGCGACTCAGGCGTCTGTGCGGGCGCGTGAGGCTCAGGCGTTAGGCTTCAAAAAGATTGTGATGCCCGCGTCGAATACTGCAGGCTTGGAAAAACTGCTGGGCGTGCGCGTGGTCGGGGTGCGATCGGTCGATGACGCGCTCAGCGAACTATTCTAAGTTTCATGAGGTCGGTACCGGGGACTCACTAAGTCTCATTCACACCTCGCTTCAGCGGGGTGAGACGAGTAATGCCTGAGGTGTGAATGAGAGACAGTAAGCCCCGGTATTGACCTCACGCCCCTAAACAAAGTTAAGAGCTAAAGGAGCCTATCGTTATGTTCATGCGTTTCCGCGCCGCCGTTGTAACTCTGGTTGTTACCGTCCTTATCTTATTTAAAAAAAAAAAAAAATCGATCAATG
>DATENS010000347.1:0-3427 GCA_035274925.1 Pyrinomonadaceae bacterium
CCCAAATTCTTTCGTACTCGCGGAGCAAGGGCGCGTTTGCAGGATTGGAATTGAAGGGCGTAGTGATCAAGCCCGACAAGGAAGACAACATTCATGTTTACGGCATGACGGCCCGAGACATTCTCACCGGTTCCGACAAGATTCCGATGAACAAGATGCCTGAAGGCGTGCGCGTGTTTCCTCAGACGCTGTCGAGGTTTTCAACGCGGTAGGGCATATCTCAACGAAAGAGATTTGAGACCTCCATTGAAAACAAGAAAGCGCCCCGGCTCTCCCACGGCTTTCTGTTGGGATTGAAGGCATAACCGGCGGTCACATCCAAACTGACGATGCTGAGCCGGAGTCCGCCTCCCACTCCATATCGCACCGTTCCTGGCGACAATGTATTTTGTCTCAGCCGTGCAGCATCGAAGATGAAAACCGGACTCACGCCAAATAAATTAGCCTCGTGCGAAAGCTCGCGGAAAACTCGGCGCGGATAGACCATCGATTGCCTTGCTCGTTCATTTGCGGTTCTCGCGGCCTCAGACTTAGCCGGGTCAGTGACTTCGCCAAAAGCCGTAGCCATCGCAAGCCGGAGCCCCTCCATTTGCTGCATCAAATCACCGATGGCTGCCGGGTCAGGGATTCCACTCAAATCCTTGAGATCACTTAGATCGTCGAGCAAGTCGGATACTTCCGACGGAATCGGCGGAGTCTTCGTTGGAAAGCCAACCGCTAGCGTCCTAACATCTGCCGATTTGGGATTCCCCTCAGTAAGGTCGCTCTTGATACTGGATAGCGTCTCCTCAACATCATCGGCATCAGACTGGCATATCTGTATCTGTGCATCGATTTCATCTCCCAAATGTTTGTCGGCGAGGCTAGACAAAAGCGTTCGGATTTCAGCAAGCTTTTCGCCTATGGGAAAACTCATTTTCGCGACTTTATGAAATTCCTCCGTTTCCTCCAGGTATGAAATCGAAAGCGCATTCCGCGCAGTGTTGAATTCAAAGTCGACCAGTTTTTCAAAATCAGGCTCCTTCAGGACCGCACTCGGCACAAGGGGTTTCGCCCACATGGTAACGGCTGCGGTCACATTGGCGGAGTAGAAACGATCGCCACCTACAAACGTCTGAGAAGTGCTTTGCGCCAGATGGTTTTCAGGGAAACTACGAATGAAAGGTTGATCTCGAATGATCCAATCTGAGCTGGTGATGAAGTTGCGTTCGGCGTTGCCTCCGAAGAAGCGCGTAGCTACGGGAAGCATCCCGCGCCTTTGAATCGCACCGCCCGTCAGCTCGAGGTTCAATACAATCGGATGGTGATCTTTCGGCAGGAACCTAAGATCAGCGGCGGCGTCAAAGATCTGCTTTACAAAGTCCAATCGCGCTTCTTTCGACGCGCTACCGAACTCCACTCCGTAAGAAGCCTTAAAAGCGTGGCGGCCCAACCTCACAGTCCCGCCTGCAAACACCTTGACCGCGCCATACGGGCTTTGCGCAACGTCCCCGGGTTGCAACTGAATAGAAGCGTTACTGGTTTGCTTATTTCCGGCTTCGAATGACATGCCGAATCGCAGCATTAGCTCCCGCTCTCCCATGGGCTTGGTGGCCACGATAATTTGGCCGAGACCTGAGCCCTCCTTCAGTTTTGTTGATGTGGCCGGAACAGCCGAATGCTGGTAGCCGAACGCGTAGTCAACCCGCCGGATAAAACCTGTCTTGAGATCCTTCGCGCCGACAGCCTCAACTGCTTCTTCGTCGCTGCGAGACGACCCGATGGCCTTAAGCGATATTTTATCCAGCAAACCGTCTGGTTGGTTGATGGTTAACTTTGTTCCGCCATACGGGTTTCGAGTGCGATTGAAACCCACCAGCGGTTGCGGAAAGTAATTGGCCAGCCGCTCGGTCGCATCAGTTTCGACTACCGATCGCTTGACCTCGTCCTGGTTGCCCTTCTCAAACACACGACTGAGATAATTGGAAAAACTAAACGTGTAAACCCGGTAAACCACATCCAGCGTCGCGCTCTGTTTATCGCAGTTCTCCAGAGTCGGCCGCGCAAGTCTGAAAGCGATGCGATCGGTTTTGCTGACGGTAAGTTCGGGAAACTTTTCCTTTACTCTGAGAAATCCTTCATCCTCGTCCTGCTTGCGAAATGCCGCGCCCTTCCTAATGGGCATGGAAGGATTCGTGAGGATGTCGTTAAGTTTCTTGTCAACCGAGCCCAACAGCCAGGCCAGAGGCGAGTCGATTCTGACATCGTGTACACGATAGTTGTTTTCCTCGTACCACTTCGCCGGCTCCGTGCACTTCTTGCTCGTGTCAGCTTGAGATCTAATGGAGGAGTTCAGTGCCAGGACGGCGACTGCGCACAATAGCACCCTGCTGCAAGAATACTTGCTCATTTCCAACTCCTCGTGCCGCTGCCAGAGCTTGTTCAAAAGATAGCAGCGACACTGTTAAGTGTAGAAGAGAATTAGTTAATTGCCGGAGACAGCGGAAACCACCAAGTTGTTTAGCTTCGTATCCTGAGGCGTTCCTGGAGTCAGCTTCTTGGCGCGCTTGAATGCCGGACCATTGAGAAGGTCGATGTTTTCTTGCGAGAGTTCCTTGCTGTCAGCAAGGCTCGCGGCATCCTTGGTTTTGTCTTTTCCGACATGTACGTGCACCTCGATGCGCGTCTTCATCTGTCCATTCTTATCTTCTTTGAGAATGAAATCTACAATCCAGAAGACCGAATCGTCGGGATTGCAACCCTTTGTGAGGCCAAAATGAATTTCATGCTTGTCATCCGGCGTGAGGATTGCCACCTCTACACTGATCGGCGTACATCCTTTGGTCTTCGTTACCATAATGCTTAGTCTCCTTATTTTTCGTGTGCGTCCTAAAACCAACTTCGCTTATGTGTCCTGGCGCCTCCAAACGTTTCATGGGAACGCCTTCGAGAACAGTCAGTGCTCCGACGGTTCCTCCGGAGACTTCACTTTCAGTTTCACCGTGTATTAAACCGATGAATCACGTCGCGTGAATGCGAGAGACGGCCAGTGGCGTTCCGTTACGGTTGAAACGAACCGCGACTCGCAGAAGCCAGGCCACGGGCAACTGCCTGTCTGATCGTGTTTGCGCGGTTATTGGAATCGGTCATGTTTGTCGTGTTACGAACCTGGATGTAAGTGTTCAAAAGATTTGCTTCGTCCTGATCGTTCCACGTGGCTGGGTTGCTCTTGCCGGTCGAGTTAATAAACTGATTCACCGCGCTGGCGATTGTTCCGGGGACGTGTCCCGGCCGATTAACGTGTTCGTCGAGGATTAGTGCGACGCCGAATTCTGAGCTGACAAAATCGGCGATGAATAGACCGCGCACTTTGTGGCTGGCGTCCCGGTAGAACAGATCAATCCGGCTCGCGGCGTATTCGATCTCGACCTGGCGCATGGTGTTGTCC
>DATENS010000348.1:0-4626 GCA_035274925.1 Pyrinomonadaceae bacterium
GGAGAAATTGGCAATCGCATCTATGGCGTCCGGCTTGAACTCCAGTTTCACTCCCTCAGTTTCCATCAGCGCCT
Organism: Pyrinomonadaceae bacterium; assembly: GCA_035274925.1. GTDB lineage: Bacteria > Acidobacteriota > Blastocatellia > Pyrinomonadales > Pyrinomonadaceae > UBA11740. Next base: position 75 of record DATENS010000348.1, read on the forward strand.
TATATTGCCTGATGAGAGAGTTCTTCGGCTCGACCAGAATACGTTTAAAGTCGTCGATGGTCAGCGACTCGAGCTCGACCCGAATAGGGAAGCGTCCCTGGAGCTCGGGGATCAAGTCAGAGGGTTTGGAAACATGAAAGGCGCCGGCGGCCATGAACAGAATGTGATCGGTGCGCACCATTCCGTATCGCGTGTTCACCGTGGTGCCTTCAACGATCGGAAGGATGTCCCGCTGGACACCTTCGCGCGAGACATCCGGCCCATGGCCCGACTCGCGTCCGGCAATCTTATCGATCTCGTCGAGAAAGATGATTCCGGAGGTTTCGACCCGCTCAAGGGCCGCGCGCGCGACCGTGTCCATATCTATGAGCCGCTCTTCCTCTTCCTGCATCAGGTATTCCATCGCCTCATCAACGCGCATCTTGCGGCGCTTGCTGCGGCCCTGGAACAGGTTCCCGAGCATGTCTTTCATGTTGATGCCCATCTCTTCGACGCCCAGGGGCCCGGCAAATTCGATGGTCGGATAGTTCTTCTCACGCACCTCGAGCTCGACGAGGCGGTTGTCCAGCTTGCCTGAACGGAGCTGGGTGCGAAGTTTCTCGCGCGTGCGGGCAAAGTTTTCGTCTCTGGGCTCAGGAGGATCCGGGACCAGGACGGGCGCGGTCGTCTCGCCGGAATCGAAATCGAACACGGGTCCGGAGCCGGCAGATTTGGGAGGCGGCAGCAGGATATCCAGGATACGTTCTTCGACGTTGAGCTCGGCCTTGTCGGCAATCTCCTCGATCTTTTCCTGGCGCGTCATTTCGACGGCAATCTCAGTCAGGTCGCGAATCATGCTTTCCACGTCGCGACCGACATAACCCACCTCAGTAAACTTCGACGCTTCGACTTTCAGGAAAGGGGAGTTCGACATCCGCGCCAGCCGCCGGGCGATCTCAGTCTTGCCGACACCCGTCGAGCCGATCATGATGATGTTCTTCGGAATGACGTCAGCGGCCAAATCCGCAGGCAGCTTTTTGCGGCGCACCCGATTGCGCAAGGCAATCGCGACGGCCCGCTTCGCGGCCTTCTGCCCGACGACATGCTTGTCCAGCTCAGCTACGATCTGGCGCGGCGTGAGTTCGTCCAGGCGGACTTCCTGCTCTTCGGTTTCACCTGCGAGATAAATAACCATCTTTCCTTCAAGGTAACATCTGTCGATTTGATTTGAAATGTCGGCGGGCCAACTCTTAACTGCTTCTCACAGTTCCTCGACCACGATATTCGAATTGCTGTAAATGCAAATCTCGCCCGCGATGCGCATCGCCTCGAGGGCCACGTCGCGCGCCGGCAATTTCGTGTGGGCCATCAGCGCCCGTGCCGCCGCAAGGGCATACGAACCGCCTGAGCCGATGGCGAGCACGCCGTCGTCGGGCGTTATGACGTCGCCGTTACCCGACAGCAGGAACGAGGTCTTTTCATCCGCGACCACCAGTAGCGCTTCGAGGTGGCGGAGAATCTTATCGGTACGCCATTCCTTGCTCAGTTCGATCGCCGCGCGTTCGAGGTTGCCGTGGTATTGCTCCAGCTTGCCCTCGAAGCGGGTCAGCAGTGAAAACGCGTCGCCGGTGGCGCCGGCAAAGCCCGCCAGGATCTTGTCGTTATAGAGGCGCCGGACTTTCTTGGCGCTGGCCTTCATGACGGTCTCGCCCACGGTAACCTGGCCGTCCCCCGCCAGGGCCACATGCCCATCGCGACGCACCAGCAACACAGTGGTGCTGCGAATTCTGGTCGATTGATCTTTGCTCATTAACAAACGAGCACTATAGGAAGTGCTGCGAAGTTTAGTCAAGCGAGGCATCTGCGCTATTATGACAAAGCAGACCGCACCACGTTGTAAGCATTGCTATTTATTGAATGAGCACACTGACCAGACCGCGCATCGGCATCACCATGCGCATCGAGCTTGAATCCGATCGGTTTTATCTCTCTCGGCATTACAGCGAGGCCGTTGAAGCCGCCGGCGGCGCGCCCGTCCACATTCCCCTGATTCCGAATCAGGACTTCATCAGAAATGTGGTCGAGAACCTTGATGGAATCCTGCTGCCGGGCAGCGACTCGGATGTGGATCCGTTGCGGTACGACCATGACCCGCACCCAAAGCTGGGCCACGTCCATCCCATCAAGGATGAAACTGACCTGCTGGTCCTGCGCGAAGCTGAAGAACGCGCCATGCCGCTCTTCGCCATCTGCTTTGGCATGCAGGTGCTGAACGTCTCGCGCGGCGGAACGCTGATTCAGGACATCGCCAGTCAATGGCCCGACGCCATCAAGCACGAGCAGGGAACGCCGCGTGATCGCCATTCGCACAAAGTTCGAGTTGTAGAAGACAGCCTGATGGGACGCTTGGCCGGCTCGGATCACGCGCCGGTCAACAGCCATCATCATCAGGCGATGGAAAAGGTGGGCAGGGAACTGGTTGCCACGGCATGGTCTCCGGACGGACTGGTGGAAGCAGTTGAAGACCCGCGCGGGGATCGTTTTGTAGTCGGCGTTCAATGGCATCCGGAGCTGGGTTGGGAGCGCGACGATTTTGCTCGCGCTCTGTTTGAAACGTTTGTGAGCGAGGCGCGCAGGTTTGCAGAGCGCGAAAGCAGGGAACCGATTGCTGACGCCGCTGTTCAATAGTCGGCCCGCCCGCATCTATTCTCGGAAACAGCTATTGTGCTCGAATCACTGAACCTGACAAATCGAGTGGCGGTGGTCACGGGAGGTTCGCGCGGAATCGGCCGCGCCGCGGTCGACTGCTTTTCAAAACTGGGCGCGGACGTCGTCGTCAATTATGTAAAGAACCGAAAGGCCGCAGACGTGACGGTCGCGGCCGCTGAAAAGAATGGCGTGCGCGGGCTCGGCGTGCAGGCTGACATATCACACCCGGGAGATGCGCAGCGGCTTATCGACGCGACAGTGGCACACTTTGGCAGGGTCGACTTTCTCGTTTGCAACGCGGGAGTCTGGGTAGGCGGCGCGATCGACGCCATGGAAGAAGAAACCTGGAACCGCACGCTCGACTTGAATCTAAAAGGAACGTGGGCCGCATGCCGGGCGGCGGTGCCGCATATGAAGGCGCAGGGCTTTGGCCGCATTGTAATTGTAAGTTCGACGGCCGGCCAGCGAGGCGAGGCCAACGTTTCGAACTATGCCGCATCGAAGGGCGGGCAGATTGCGTTTACAAAGTCTCTCGGGGCGGAGCTCGGACCTTTCGGCATCAACGTCAATGCCGTGGCGCCGGGATGGGTCGATACGGATATGTGTGCCGAGTCGTTTGCCGACCCGGCGTTCCGCCGATCGATAGAGTTGTCGGCGCCAGTCGGTCGCGTGGCGACGCCGGAAGATATTGGGTGGCCCATTGTCTTTCTTTGCACCGAATGGGCGCGGCACATTAACGGAGAGATTCTGAATGTTAACGGTGGCTCGGTGATGTGCGGCTAGGTAAATAACAAGTCAGATAGCAAAATGGGAAACAACGGTATACGGCCAATAAAGCTCGGACTTGAGCGACTGCTCGACGAAAGGGTTGCGGCCCTGCGGGGCGCGCGCGTCGGACTCGTATGTAACCAGGCGTCCGTCGATCATGAGTTTAACCACGCCGCGGATCTGCTGCATGAACACGCCGAGGTAAATCTCACGACATTATTTGGACCGCAGCATGGGATTCGCGGTGATGTTCAGGACAATATGATCGAAACCGATCATGCCACCGATCGCCGCACGAAACTGCCGATCTACTCGCTCTACAGCGAGACGCGGGAGCCTACCGAAGCGATGCTCAGTGATGTGGATGTCATCGTCGCAGATTTGCAGGATGTGGGTTGCCGCATCTACACCTTCGCCTACACGATTGCGAACTGCATGCGCGCCGCGAAAAAGTTGGGAAAGAAGGTAATCGTCTGCGATCGGCCAAATCCCATCGGCGGTGAAATGATCGCTGGTAACCGGCTGGACCCAGATTGCACTTCTTTTGTCGGACAGTTTCCTATACCGACGCGCCACGGTTTGACGATGGGCGAGCTAACCAGGCTTTTCAATGAGCACTTCGGCATTGGCTGTGATCTGGAAGTCGTGGAAATGTCGGGTTGGTCGCGCGAGCTTTGGTATGACCAAACTGATTCGCCATGGGTGCTGCCGTCGCCAAACATTCCGACGCCGGCAACGACGAGTGTTTTCCCCGGGACCGTCCACCTCGAGGGCACGCAGATGTCAGAAGGGCGGGGAACTACAAAACCTTTTGAGCTGAATGGTGCTCCTTATATCGATGCCGACGCGTTTGCTGAAGCGCTCGCAGAATTTGATTTGCCCGGCGTTCGCTTTCGCGCTTGTGGTTTCATGCCGACGTTTCAAAAGCACGCGGGCCAGGCTTGCGGTGGCGTGCAAATCCACGTGACCGATCGGAGCGTTTTCGAACCCGTGAGCGCGGGCGTGGCGATTGTGAAGACCGCTCGCGACATGTACGGCGACCAGTTCAAATGGAAAGAGCCGCCGTATGAATACGAATACGACCGGAACCCTTTTG
>DATENS010000349.1:0-7197 GCA_035274925.1 Pyrinomonadaceae bacterium
TCTTGAGCCCGGCCAGCGGCCAGCCAATCGCCGTGCCGTCGCAGGACATCGTGCTCGGAATTTATTACCTGACGCGCGACAAGGAAGGCGCCAAGGGCGAAGGCCGCGTGTTCGCTACGATGGAAGAGGTTTTCCTCGCCCTCGATTCGAAAGACGTGACCACGCAGACGCCGATCAAACTGCGCATTACCGGCGACTTGATCGATTTGACCCAGGAGCATGACACGCAGGACATCCTGCGTGGCGCCGTCCAGGAGGACGTGCGTCGCGTCATCAACACAACCGTGGGCCGCGTCATTTTCAATGATGCGATTCCGTCGGGTTTGCCTTACATCAATGGCACGCTGCGAAAGAAGGGCCTGCAGTCGCTGGTCAATTACTCGCACATCCGCCTCGGTCATGAAATGACCGTGAAGATGCTGGATGATTTGAAGAACCTCGGATTTCTATACGCCACCAAGGCAGGCATCTCGATCGGCATTGACGATCTGGTGACCCCGCCTTCCAAGCCTGAGATTGTCGGCAAGGCCGAAAAGGACGTCATCACAGTCGAGCAGCAATACCGCGACGGCGTGATCACCAACGGCGAGCGTTACAACAAGGTCATCGCCATCTGGTCCGAAGCAACCGACAAAGTTGCCAAGGAAATGTTCAAGGCGATGGATGATCGCGAGCAGGCCTCGAACGAAATGAATCCGATTCTGATCATGTCGGATTCAGGAGCGCGTGGCTCGGCCCAGCAGATTCGTCAGCTTGCCGGTATGCGCGGATTAATGGCGCGCCCGTCCGGGGAAATTATCGAGACCCCGATTCAATCGAATTTCCGTGAAGGGCTCAACGTGTTGCAGTACTTCATCTCGACCCACGGCGCCCGCAAAGGTCTGGCGGACACCGCCTTGAAGACCGCGGACTCGGGTTATCTGACCCGGCGTCTGGTCGACGTGGCCCAGGACGTAATTATCAGCGAGCAGGATTGCGGCACGCTGAAAGGCATTTCGGCCTCTGCCATCGTTGAAGGCGGCGAGGAAATCGAGAGCTTGCGCGACCGCATCGTCGGCCGCACGGCGCTCGATGACGTGATCGATCCGGTTGAAGGCACGGTCATTGTCGAGACCAATTCGGAAATCGACGAAGATCTGGCCGCTGAGATTCAGCGCTCAGGCGTGCAGCGCGTGCGCATTCGTTCGGTGCTGACCTGCGAATCGCGACGCGGCTGCTGTATCAAATGCTACGGCCGCAATCTCGCGACCGGCCGGCCGGTGGACATCGGTGAGGCCGTCGGCGTTATCGCCGCCCAATCAATCGGTGAACCCGGTACCCAGCTTACGATGCGTACGTTCCACATCGGCGGCACTGCGCGTTTGGAAGAGTCGTCGAAGCATGAAGCGCGCGTCGAAGGCAAGATCAAGTACATCGACCTGCAGACGGTAAAGAGCCGCAAGGGCGAGCGCGTGGCCATGAACCGGCAAGGCGCACTTACGATCATTGATGAACGCGGCCGCGAGGTCGCGCGCTATCAGATCGTCTATGGCGCACACATCCTGGTGGAAGACGGCGCCCAGGTGGCCCAGGATCAACTGCTGGCGACATGGGACCCGTTCACCTTCGCGATTCTTACGGAAGTGGCCGGCCATGTGAAGTTTCAGGACCTGAAGGAAGGCGTTACCTTTGAAGAGGAAACCGATCAGGTGACGGGTCTCTCGCACATGGTGGTCAAGGACTCGCCGGACGAGAAGAAACAGCCTCGTCTGGAAATTCGCAACGCCAGCAACAAGGTGCTGAAGACTTACCAGATGCCCGTGCGGGCGAACCTGATGGTCAATGATGGTGAAGACGTGGAGCCGGGCGATGTCATTGCCAAGATTCCCCGCGAAACCACCAAGACCAAAGACATCACCGGCGGTTTGCCGCGCGTCGTGGAACTGTTCGAAGCTCGCCGGCCGGCCGAAGCCGCCGTCATGTCGGAAATCGACGGCACCGTCAAGCTTGGTCCGATCTCAAAGGGCAAGCGCAAACTGATCATCATTGGCGATGACGGTGAAGAGCGCGAGTACGATATCCCGCGTGGTACGCACATCAACGTGCAGGAGGGTGACCGCGTCCGCGCCGGTGAAGCCCTGCAGGATGGCCCGCTGAACCCGCACGACATTCTGCGCGTCCTCGGTATGAATCGTTTGCAGGAATACCTGACTAACGAAATTCAGGAGGTCTATCGCCTCCAGGGCGTGAACATCAACGACAAGCACATCGAAGTGATTGTTCGTCAGATGCTGCGCTGGGTGAAGATCAAGGAAGTGGGCGACACTGAGTTCCTGCTTGAAGAGCAGGTCGATCGGTTCCGCTTCTCTGACGAGAACGAGCGGGTGCAGAGCGAGAAGGGCGAAGTCGCACAGGCTGAGCCGCTTCTGCTCGGCATCACCAAGGCTTCGTTGTCGACGGACTCGTTTATTTCCGCCGCCTCGTTCCAGGAGACGACACGCGTGCTGACCGAAGCGGCGATTTCAGGCCGCATCGATTACCTGCGCGGCCTGAAAGAGAACGTGATCATGGGCCGCCTGATCCCGGCCGGCACCGGTATGGAGTATTACCGCAATGTCGACATTGAGCGCGACGAGACAATCGGCGAAGGTCAACGTGAAGAGATGGACGAGTTTCCTGAAATCCTCGGCGGGGTGGAAATCCCGGCATCACCGCACGTCACCGTGAGTGCGGAGACCGAGCCTGAAGCGGAAGTGGAAGAGGAAACCGTCGAAGTCGGTGAAACCGACGAAGAGTAAGATCTGCAGATTACGCACGATCTCTTTCAACAAATAGAAACCGGCGAGGTGATTAGCCTTGCCGGTTTTTATTCTCAGACTGATGAAAAGCGACACATGATCATGAAAACACATTGGACCAAGATGATTTCGATTCCGGCAGTACTCGCACTCTTTGTTGGCCTGACTTCGCTGACAGGCGTGGCTCAATCTTCCGCCTCCACACCTGAAAAGGGATCGGCTGAACGCAAGGCGATCACCGACGCTCTGCGCGTGCCGGTTGAGAAAAGGCTCAAACAAAAAGTTGTATTCAAAATTGATCACCTCAAGGTTCAGGACGGCTGGGCTTTCATGCTGGGCGCGCCCCGAAAAACCGATGGCGGCCAAATCGATTACAGCAAGACAAAATACGCCGAAGCCAGGCGTCTGGGGATGTTTGACGACAACATTATGGCCTTGCTGCATCAGGTCAAGGGTGAGTGGCAGGTCGTTGAATATGTAATCGGCGCCACTGATGTGGCCTATATCGGGTGGGACGAGAAGTATCAAGCCCCCGCGGCGATATTTCCTGAGTAAGGCCCCCTTTCACAACTTTTCAAGATTTTCCTTTGCAACCGTCCGACCATGCGCTATTATCCCGCGCGAGGTTGACGGCCCCCCGCAGCCTCAGTTTGACAGTCTTCCCGACCTGGAGTTGGTTCTGTTGAGAGCCAGCGCTAAAGCTAGACAATTCGTGCGTTGATGGTCTCTGATTTGGAGTGCGCTGGCTTGTCAGCGCGATAGCGACCCCGCGGACCTGCGAAAGCGGCGACCGATCGCCGCACTCCAAATCATTCTTTCAGTCTCAGGTTTACGCAGGGAGGTTCGTCTTGAGAAGCTCTATCCCCCGCCTCGCGGTTGTCCTGTCTCTATTTGTTTTTGGGTGCGCGGTGCGCGCGCAGGAAGCAGATTCCAAAGCCGGAGTTCCGGATTCCAAATTCCAAATTCAAGATTCCAAAGCCCCAACTCCAAACGAGTCGCTTCCCGATCTTGTGCGCCGTGTAAAGTCGTCGGTTGTTTCCGTACTGACCTACGACTCGAAAAACGAACCGCTCATCAGCGGTAGTGGTTTCTTCGTCAGGCCCGGCCAGGTCGTGACCAACGTGCACGTGATTCGCGCCGCACATCGCGTCGAGATTCACACGCTCGAAGGCAAGGGTCGTACTTATCCGGTGTTGGGCGCACTCGCGATTGACGAAGAAGCCGACCTGGCGCTGCTCAGCGTTGATCTTCCCGAAGAGCGTTCACGGCCGCTCGCCATGACCACAGCCTTGCCTGAGGAAGGCGAACAGGTTTTTGTCATCGGCAATCCGCTGCGGCTTGAAGGTTCGGTCAGCGACGGTATCGTTTCGGCAGTACGAGAAGTGCCTGACCTGGGACGCATCATCCAGATCACCGCGCCGGTCTCGCACGGGAATAGCGGCAGTCCGCTTTTCAATATGCGCGGCCAGGTGATCGGCATCGTTACCGTCAAGGTTACCAACGGCCAGAACATCAATCTCGCGCTGGGCGCCGCCCGAGTTGCCGCGCTGAAACCGGTTCAGCTAACCGCCTTTGCTCAGCTTTCTACCAAGAGCCGTTCGAACCAGCCGGAAGCCCTCGCGGACTTGTGGTACCGCGGCGGGATTGATTCGATGTGGCTGGGAAATTATGACAACGCGCTCAGCTATTTCGAGACGGCAGCGAATCGCAATCCGAAGCGTGCCGAAACCTGGATTCAAATCGGTTACTGCAAGGTGAAGCAGGGCCGAAACGACGAGGCGATCCGCGCTTATCAGCGTGCGCTTCAACTGCGGCCGAACTCGGCTGACGCGTATAATAAGCTGGGTGACGCACACTTTTATGCTGGCCGCTTTGACGATGCCATTGCTGCGTACCGTCAGGCTGCGCGGCTCGATCCGAAGAACGCTGAAGCGCACTACAACCTCGCGCTGGCTTATGCGGAGATCGGCGATCACGCAGCCGCCATGGCCCAAAGCCGTCTGCTCGCGGCGATTGACGCCGAACTGAATAAAAAGCTCTTGAGCGAGATGCTGCGATAGGCATCGCTCTACGCTTGTCTTTGCGCCTTGCCGTGAGACTCCGACTGCCCTCGAACACACTCACGCAAGGCGCAAAGGCGTTATTGAGTCGCTGACCTCCCCCTCTCCCAGAGGGTTCCTCGGTCTCCAAAAATAAAACTCTAGCGCCGCGCAGCCCCTTTTCGGTAAAATCCTTCCCTGCGGGCAGGTTCGCCTCCTCCTCCTCGCGCGGCTTCTTCGATGCCTCGTTCGAACAACCTCCATCTGCCGGAGTAACTCACATGACTGCAAACGTAGGCCTGGCCATTCAATGCGTCGGCGTCGTGCTTATCGCATTGCTTTCGCTGTCGATGCGCGAATCGATTAAGAGCGCGTGTGTCAAATACTGGACCACCGCCTGGATTTGTCTTTCGTTTTCACTGCTCAGCCTGGTGGCGGCATTTCACATCTCGCCGGAACAGAAACCGTTTTATGCATTCTACTTTTTCGGCGAGTACGCCTTTGGATTGATGTTTATCGCCGGATGCCGGCATTTTGCCACCGGCAAGGTACTGACGCGGGCTGATTTCATTCCTCTGGGCGCGGCCCTCGCAGTGGCAGCTATTCTGCCGTTTGTCTCGGCCGACTTTAACGATCTGTTCATGATGCACGCGACCATAGTCGCGGCGATGTTTGCGGTCTCGTTCTTCTATTTGCGGCCGGCTTTCAAAACACATAAGAGCAGTCCCGGTTTTCGCGTGATGTGCGCCGCCCTGGTGTTGCTCGCCCTTGATTTCCTGCATTACGTGCCGGTGTTTGGAGCCCGCAAGGGCCTGTGGGGAATCACGGTGCCTGCGTCGTATCTTCAGTACACCTCGATCTTCGATTTGATTCTGGAAATCCTGCTGGGCTTTGGCACAATCATGGTGTCCCTTGAAGGCGTGCGCCGCGAGGTTGAAGCCGCCAATTACAAACTTACGAATGCGCGCGATCAGCTCGAATTGATGGCGCGCATGGATCCTTTGACTGAAGCGCTGAACCGGCACGCGTTTCATTCGCTGCTCAGCCGCGGTGAAGGCGACGTGCAGACTGATGTTGACGGCAGTGTGGCCGTGATCGACGTGGATAATTTGAAGAAGATCAACGACACGCACGGTCACAGCGTCGGCGACCGAGCGATTCGCGCGGTGGCGCGCGCCACGCGCTCGTTGATTCGTGCTGACGACATGCTATTTCGCTGGGGCGGAGATGAATTCCTGGTACTGATGTTCAAGCTCGACGAGCAAGAAGCGCGCCGCCGCATGCAGACTCTGAACGAGGTTCTCGCGACCCGCGGGGATCAAACGCCTTCGTTGCCCGCGGTTATCTCAGTCTCGGTTGGCGTTAGTGGGTTTGAATCAATGAATAATCTGGGGCGCGCAATCGAACAGGCGGACCAGGCGATGTATCAAAGCCGCAAATCAAAGCGACAGTTGCACTCCGTGCGCGAGCCTGAAAGCGCAGTAAGCGAGTAAGGGCAAACTGAGCTAAAAAACTAAGGCGCCGCTGGAATCCCAGGCGGCGCCTTTTCCTTTCAGAAGACCTGTCAAGATCAAATCAGAACCTGAAACGAATGCCGAGCTGGATTTGGCGTTCGCCGAGGAAGGTTCGCGGAAGGCCGAAAGCCGAAGCCGGTGCCGGATTTGTAAACGCAGTCGCTGAATTGCTCGCGATTACATACCTTCCGGTATTTACCGCGGACACGTTTGATCTGTTGAAAAGGTTAAAGGCTTCACCAATCAGACTGATCTTGTACTTCTCGGCGAAAACAAACGACTTGGTCACACGCGTGTCGAATGTGTAAATACTCGGCGTAGTGAAGGCGTTTCGCGCTGTGCCTGGCACGCGATCCGAGACGGCATTGCCGTCGCGATTCGCATCGCCCGTGATCTGTGCTGAATAAGCAAAACCACTTTGCAGCGTGATGATGCCTGAGAAAGTCCAGTTGCTCAGCAGGGCGCTGGCAACGTCGCTGTCTTTCGCCACTTTGCCGATTTCGTAAACCGGACTAAATACAAACCGGTGCCGGATGTCGAGGTCGCTGCGACCCCAATCCGCCCGGACGTCGAGGTTGTTTTGCACGCCTTTGAAATCATCGGTGCCGACGACGACCATGGTGGATTCAGGTTTGCTGTCGTTGGCCTTCGACAGCGTGTACGCCATGATGTATTGAAGTCCGCGGCTGAAACGACGCTTCAGTTCAAATGCCAGGCCGTTGTAGCGCGAATCCGCAGTGCTCTCGAACAAGCTAATGCGGGTAAAGCCGGCGATAGGCCGCGTCGCCGGGTGACGCAGGACTGTTAAGGCCGCGCCCGCCGGATCAGTCACGGTGGTTGCTACCGGCGCGCCGAGATTTATGTCTC
>DATENS010000350.1:0-15955 GCA_035274925.1 Pyrinomonadaceae bacterium
AAGGCAAGATCGCCATTGCCCGTTACGGAAATTCTTTTCGCGGAGTGAAAGCTAAGGTCGCTGAGGACAATGGAGCGGTCGCTCTGATCATTTATTCCGATCCGGCGGACGACGGTTACACGCAGGGTGACGTTTATCCAAAAGGACCGTGGCGACCGGAGAGTGCTGCGCAACGCGGCTCAGTCCAATACCTCTTTATTCATCCGGGCGATCCTCTCACGCCGGGCACTCCGGCAATTCCGGGCACGCCACGTTTGCGAAAGGAAGAAGCGACGAATCTGCCTCACATTCCGGTGCAGCCGATCTCGTACGGTGATGCGCGGCGTCTGTTACAGCCGCTGCGCGGTCCGTTGCGGCCGAATGATGGTTTTCAGGGCGGCTTGCCCTTTCCGTATCACGTCGGTGGAACCAACGACGTGCGCGTCCATTTGAAAACCAACATCGAGTTCGTTACCAAAACGATTTGGAACGTAATTACCAGGATCGATGGTGCGGTTGAAAAGGACCGCTGGGTGGTGCTCGGCAATCATCGCGATGCATGGGTTTTCGGCGCGGTCGATCCCAACAGCGGCACCACCGCGATGATCGAGCTGGGCCGCGCGCTGGGCCAACTGATCAAATCCGGATGGAAGCCGCGACGCTCGATCGTGCTGGGCAGTTGGGACGCAGAAGAGCAGGGCCTCATCGGCTCGACCGAGTGGGTTGAAGAAAATGCAGCCGAGCTGAAAGAGAAGGCGGTGGCCTATCTCAACATGGATGCAGCCGTTTCCGGACCTTACTTTGGAGCCGCCTCCGTGCCTTCGCTATGGAAATTAACTTATGCGGCCGCGCGTGACGTGCGCGATCCGAAAACCAGAAAGAGTGTTTACGAAGCCTGGCGCGATCGCGCGTGGGAGACCACTGCCCAATCCAATCGGTATGATGCGAACGGAAACGAGAAGCCGGCGCCGGCGCCCCGCATTGGCGCGCTGGGGTCTGGTTCCGATTACACGCCTTTCTTGCAGCACCTCGGCATCCCATCACTCGACATGGGTTTTGGCGGCGACTATGGCGTCTATCATTCGGCTTACGATTCGTTTTACTGGATGGCGCATTTTGGAGACCCCACATTTCAGTACCACGTGGCCGCTGCCCAGATTTGGGGGACGGTGACCTTGCGCCTTGCTGACAGCAGCGCTCTGCCTTTCGACTACACAGACTACGCGAATCAGCTTCGTGACTTCGTCAACGAGACTGCGCGGCTGGCTAACCAAAAAAAGTTTGCCTCGTTCGACGCCCGGCCGCTCATGAAAGCCGCCGATGATTTTCACGATGAGGCGGAGAAGACTCACAAGAGGCGGATCGAACTCGAGGGGCAGGAACCCAGCCAGCAATCGGCCGAGCGTTTGCGCCGCATTAACGACGCGTTAATTCAGACCGAACGGGCATTTATCGACGCGCGAGGCCTGCGCGGCCGCAGCTGGTTCCGTCATCAGATCTATGCGCCCGGCTTTTACACGGGCTATGCGGCGCTGCCGCTGCCCGATTTGCGGCAGGCGATCGAAGATGGCCGCGCGGCTGATGCTGCCGAAGCGTCACGTTGGATCGTCGCGGCAATTGATCGTGCGACTGAAGTTCTAAAGAAGGGAAGAGACTAGTCAGGAAAGCGGTAGGCGGAAAGCAGAAAGCAGTAGGCAGTAGGCAGAAAGCAGAAGGCAGTAGGCACAAGGCAGAAGGCAGTAGGCACAATGCAAAAAGCAGTAGGCAGTAGGCACAAGGCAGCTGACCCGTTTCTGCGTACTGCTTTCTGCTTTCTGCCTACTGCTTTCTGCCTACTGCTTTCTGCCTACTGCTTTCTGCCTACTGCTTTCTGCCTACTGCCTTCTGCCTACTGCCTACTGCCTTCTGCTCTTTTACGGTTTGTTTTTCTTCTTATCTTCCGAGGCGGGTAGATTTCTACCCACCTCGATTATTTGAGCAACGTTATCGAGGGCTCGACTAATCGCCGCCAGTTCGTCTTCATCTTTCGACTGGCTTTGCATCGCGTTCAGGTTGGTAGCGTAGCCGTTCGCAGCGGCTGTAAGTCTGCGTAGCGAGCGAGAGATCAGCGGGTTCCTTTCATCGCGACGGCTTACGTCATCAATGTTTGTAATCGCTTCGTCCAGGATCGCGGCAATGTCACCCACCAATTGCGCCCGGGATCCTTTCGGTGGATCACCCCAGTCGGGTTCGGCTTTTATGAGTTTCTTGAGCGACGGTTGCGCCGCATTGTTGAGGATCGCGAATCGGCGGTCAGCGGCCTTGATAAAAATCTCAATGCGCTTGTCCAGTTCCTGATGGAAGCGGACCAACTCGGCTTCGGACTCCGTGAGCGGATCTCGCTTTTGTGCCGCCGCTAATCCGGCCAACAGCATCAGGGCTACTGCGGCCAGCAGGATCCGGGAAAAGCTTTTAGAGTTGAATGTGAACATCATGGACGCTTGTTATCCGGAGAAGGAGCCTTCGTTGCATCGGCTTTAGTTTCCGGCTTGGGGTCGCGCAGGATGCTGTAACCGTAAAACGAATCCAACGCTTCAGAACGCATGTCGCGCGCAAACTCTTCCGCCACTTTAATGTGTATCGCGTAGTCAGCCGGCGTGGCCCGCCTCATCACGGCGAGTCGCGGAATTTGTGCGCGCAAAGAAATATCAACTCGCCGGTAAAGGTCACGCGTGCTGCCGCGATCTCTGACCAGCGTTCCTATGTAACCCATGACGTCCTCAATGAGGCCTAAATAATTTCCCAATGACGCGGACGCCTGTTCAAACTGCTTCTGCGTCGTGAGCGCTTCAGTCGTCGCCAATCGGGCGAGCGCCAATTCAAGCGTAACGCGGACCCGAGCCTTTGAGTCGCGGTTGGCCAGCAGCTGCGCTCGATCTTCGCGCGTCACAAAACGCATCGGCGGTGGCGTTGGTAATTGTTCAGTGCGAGGCTGGGCCTGCGTGGTGGCAGCCAGTAGGCAGATCGGAATCGCGAACAGAAAAGACGATGAGCGAGTGCTGAGTCTCATGTCGTGATCGTAGACCACCGTCGGGCGACTGAATTACGGACGCTTTGGCTTTACGCCTTCGCCACGCTTTATTTGCCGTCGCAAAATTGGCAGGCGAAGATTGATTTTTTCGATCTCGAGTTTGTTCGCCGCGGGGTCCGCCTTGGCGAGAAATTTCTCGTACGCGTCGAGAGCCGGTTCGTACTCTCGCAGATTATCATGCGCTGTTGCCAGGAAAAAGTAGGTCACTGAAAGTTCCGGGCGAGCCTCCGCGATCCACTTGTATTCGACAATCGCCGCACGGAAATCTTTAAGTTCATAGAGCGCCAGCGCCAAATTTGTATGGGCCAGGTATTCATCCGGAGCTCTTGTCAGGACCGCACGCAGCACCGTCACGGCCTCGGCGAACCGGCGAGCTTGATTGAGCGCCGCAGCGTAACCGATGGCGTAATGTACGTTGTTGGGTTCGAGCTGAAGCGCGCGAAAATAAAAGTCCACCGATTTGACCGGATCGACGCGGCGGTAAGCGGCGCCGAGACGAGCCAGCAATCCTGCATTGCGGGGATCGCGCGCCAATAGTTGTTCCATGGCCGCGCGGCCTTCAGAGCTGGAACCGTCGCCGCCGGTGAGTTCATCGCGCAGTGCGATAACCTCCGGAACGCTGCGATCTTTTTCCGGAAGTGTGTCGAGTATGCGCAATGCGTCCTCACGCTTACCGGCACGGTCATAAAGTTGAGCCAACTCAAAAACTGCTGAAAGCTCGCTGCCATGCCCGGCTTTCTCGAGCGCCTGGATATCGGCAAACGCGCCTTCTCGATCTGCCGCTTCGAGTCGCAGCAAAGCGCGATCATGTCTTGCTCCAAGGTCGCCAGGATCGATCAATAGCGCCTTATCCAGACTCGCCAGCGCCGACGCCAGATCGTTGTTGGCTCGCTCAATGAAAGAACGTTTCCGCCAGGTCCACGATTTTGCGCTCGCGAGTGAGGTTGCGGCGCGGACAAGTTTCAAAGCCTCCGCGGAGTCGCCGGCGTGCTGCCGGATCTCAGCCAGCACCACCAGGGCGTTGATATCGGTGCTGTCCAATTCAATGGCCCGCCGCAGAATCGGCTCGGCGTTGGATTGATCGTTGCCATAGCTTCCCAGGTAAGTTCCAAACTTCGAATATGCCAGCGCCCAATCCGGACGCAATGCCACCGCTCGTTTGAAACCTTCGATTGCCTCCTGCTTCCGGTTGGTGACCAGCAGGGCCATGGCCCGCTGAAACTCGGCCTCCGGAAACTCCGGCTTCAATTTGATCGCGGCTTCATAGAATTCGATGGCCTTTTGATAATCATTACGGGCGTGGGCATCCTGACCGCGCTCAAACAGCTTCACCGGATCGTCTTCACCGTCGACGCCCTGGGAAACAGCGACGGGAAAACAGCTGCCGATCAAAAAAAAGGCAGCGGCCCCTAAAATCACTTGACGCCATCGAGACGGAATTCCCATGGGATTGTTCAGGATAAAAATGACTACCTGTGCACGCTTGTGGCCAGGAGTTCGATGTTAGCATGCGGTTTCGCGTTGCGTCGCGTGGTGATAACACGATAGTTGCACGACATATCTGCTTGCGTTAACATCACGCCAACCAGAAATTCTACAAGCTGTCGAAATACTTGAGGCGGAGATTCTTATGTCTACTGCATTGGTCGACGACATCAGAGAGATCAAAGAAGCGAACCCGTTCGAGTCAATGATGTCGCGATTCGATCGAGCGGCACAATTGTTGAGTTTGGATCCGGATCTTTACGCGGTAATGCGCGTGCCGAATCGCGAGCTGAAAGTCTACATCCCGACGCGCATGGATTCGGGCCGCATCCAGGTATTCGAAGGCTTTCGCGTGCAACACAATTTTGCGCGCGGGCCGGCCAAGGGTGGCATTCGCTATTCACCCGACGTGAATATCGACGAAGTGCGTGCGCTGGCGGCGTGGATGACCTGGAAGTGCGCAGTCGTGAACGTACCCTTTGGCGGTGCTAAAGGCGGGATCATTTGTGATCCGATGCAAATGTCGATCGGCGAACTCGAGCGCATGACTCGCCGCTATGCTTCAGAGTTGCTCGACTTCATCGGGCCAGAGAAAGATGTGCCCGCGCCGGACATGAATACCAACGAGCAAACGATGGCGTGGATCATGGACACGTATTCGATGCATGCGCGCCACACAGTTAACGCCGTCGTCACCGGCAAGCCTGTTGATCTAGGTGGATCAAAAGGAAGACGCGAAGCGACCGGCAGGGGATTGCTGATCGTAGTACGTGAAGCCGCCAAGCGTTTCAAAATGGATCCGGCCAACACGCGCGTGATCGTTCAAGGCAGTGGCAACGTGGGCGGCATCGGCGCGCTGCTCTTACATGAAGCCGGATTTAAGGTGATCGGCATATCGGATGTTCACGGCGGAATTCATGATCCGAAGGGCCTGGACATGCCGGCCGCGATGAAGCATCTGCAAACCACCCGCTCATTCGAAGGCTTTACCGGCGCAGATTATGTCAGCAACGCGGAACTGCTTGAGCTGGACTGCGATGTCCTGGTGCCCGCCGCTACCGAGAATCAGATAACCTCGCAGAATGCGGAACGCATCAAGTGCCGGATTCTGGCCGAAGGGGCCAACGGACCAACCACAGCCAGTGCCGACGAGATTCTTTATCAGAAGGGCATCTTTGTCATTCCTGACATTCTGGCGAATGCGGGCGGGGTGACGGTGTCCTATTTTGAATGGGTTCAGGACCGGATGGGCTACTTTTGGCGTGAAGATGTGGTTAATGAGAGGCTTCAGGACACTATGGTGGCCAGCTTTAATGATTTGTGCCGGTATGCGGACGCCCACTCAGTGGACACGCGGACGGCGGCCTACATGCTGGCAATCGACCGGGTGGCGTATGACACGCGAATGCGCGGGATCTACGCGTGACCGAAAAAACATAAACAAAACGCCCCTAAGTCGTGAAAAAGTCTTGATTTCCGCATTTGGCAATGGTAGGCTTCGGCGCGTATTAAACCATGCGGCGTCAGGTCGAAACGTAATCATCATCGATCTGTATGCTGTGAGGTGAAATCTTAGTTGACACCGGCGCTGAGTTTTCTTATAAAGTAGCGCTAGAATAATTGGCATTAAAGGTAGAAGAGGCAATAGGCTTTACGCCTCTCAGTAGTTGCACCTTGTCGCGAGTGTCAGACAGGGAGTGACAGTAGGCTAACGTTTCTCGTTTGACGCTGGCAGTTCGAGCGTCCGCATCCCCTGAGATTACTGACGGCACGATGCTCCGATAACACTGGCCGTCCAGTTGCTCACGTAAGGATTCGGCCCTGAGAAGCTTAAACAAAAAAATTACCGCAGGAGGAACGCGATGAGACTCGCGAATAGAGTGCTGTTATGCGCACTCGCAATTTTTGCTTTGTGCGCAGTGGCGTCCGCCCAGACGCTAAGACCTGAAAATGATCCGCGCAACCAGGGCGTGACTGCTGGTACCGGCGGCTCACCGGGAGGCCCCACCGGGCTCTTTACAATTTATGACGGTGACACGTTGCGGAGGGGAGAGTTCACGTTCAGCATTGCTTACAGCAACTATGATCGCGATCCAGGTGACGTGGATATTACCGTTATCCCACTCAGCTTCAACATCGGCGTTGGCGATCACCTCGAGCTGTTCTTCAGCACCGAGGGATACCGTGGTGTTAAGGTAGCCGCTCCGAAGCAGCTTTCCAGTTTTTACACACCAAACTCGAGTTTGTTCTTTGCCACTGGAGTACTAGGAAGCGGGCCGGCCATTATCCAGCCGCCCGTCAGAGTGAGCGGCGCGACGCTGGTAGGAGGTAGCTTCTTCCGCCCGGCGTTTAACCAGCCGTTCGTGCAGTTTCCGTTCGTTGGCGGCAGGGGTCCAAATTTTGGACTCACAGGGAATGTTATCGCGCCTCCATTTGTCAGCACTTTAGGAGCGCCGAACGGCGGCAACAACGGAAATTACGGCGCCGCTTCGAATTTTCCGGGATACGGCTCGCCATGCGGCAGTCTTCTGCCGGGTGTGGTGTTGACGACCCGAACCATTCCGCCAAACCTGACATTCAATACTTTGACAGTGCCCGATCTGTTCACGACGTGTCCGGCATATCTTCCTGACGCGCCGTTTATCAACAGACTGTATGGCGAGTCAGCCTTCGGCACGATGCAGGTGGGTGCGAAGTACCGCTTCACCGGACCGAACAACCCGCTTGGCGTGGCCTTGGTAGGTTTCTATCGCTTTTACACGGATAAAGCTGATGACCTCAGCGGCTTTAACCAGCTGCAGCGCGGCGCCAGCCCGGGCGGCAATTTTGGCGACATCGGCGTCTTTGGTATTGTCAGTGGCCGGCTGAGCCGTTCCGTGAGCCTTCACTCCAATTTCGGCTATATCCTGAACAGCAATCCGAAGGGGACTTTCCCTGGTGGAGAGGCCACACTGCTTGACCGTCCGGATGAACTTATTTCGGGCGTTGGCATCGATGTGGTTCCCAACAAGTATTGGCAATTCATCGCAGAGTTGAAGTCGGTGCATTACGTGGGCGGCCGGACGCCGAACTCGTTCGAGCAGAATCCGGTTGATGCCATTATCGGCTTGCGCGCGTACCCAGCCCGCTGGTGGAGCATCGGTGGTTGGTTCCGCGAGAACCTGAATCCACAGGGCGACCGCTTCCTGTTTAGCGATCCGACCTACCCGGTCGGGTTCCAGCGAACTGACGATGCGCACGGATTTGGATTCCAGGTTACCGCTGGTCATCGCAACGAGCGCACACCGGCGGTGCTTCCGAACCAGGCGCCGACGGTCAGCGTCGCAGCGTCAACTGGAACGGTCACTCTGCCATGCCAACCCGGATATCACTCGAGCTCAGGCAGCTGTCCGACAGCAGCAACTGGTACCGTGGGTATTACTACTACGGCCAGCGATCCTGACGGCGATACGCTGCTTTACACGTACTCAACCACCGGTGGAAGAATTACGGGTGATGGAGCGAACGTTAGTTGGGATCTGAGCGGATTAGCGCCGGGCACCTATACGGCGACGGTGGAAGTAGATGACGGCTGCGGCTGCGTCTCCTTCTCGTCAACGTCGGTGACGGTCGCTGCTTGTCCGGATTGCGTACCGGATCTGGTTTGTCCGACAGTGACAGTTAGCTGTCCGGATGCGGTCGACGAAAAGAGCCCGGCGACGTTCACTGCGAACTTCAGCCCGGGTACGCCGAGCGTAACCGAGACCTACAACTGGACTGTTTCGGCAGGAACAATCACCAGTGGTCAGGGCACCAGCTCGATCACGGTTGACACGACCGGCGCGGGCGGCAATTCGATAACCGCTACCGTGGAAGTCGGCGGCGTCGACCCGAGTTGCAACCGGACCGCTTCGTGTACGGTGCAGGTAAGGCCAGTCTCAATTGCACGCAAGTTTGACGAGTACGGCAACATCAGGTTCAACGATGAGAAGGCCAGACTCGACAACTACGCGATTCAATTGCAGAACGAGCCCACTGCTCAGGGCACCATCATCGGCTACGGTTCGTGCGGCACCGAGGGTATGACGCGAGCTAATCGCGCTAAGGATTACCTCGTCAATACGCGCGGTATCGATTCCGGCCGTATCATGGTGGTCGACGGCGGATGTATGCCGGAGCTGAAGGTTGAGCTCTGGGTAGTTCCGTCGGGTGCGGCCCAGCCCACAGCAGCCGGCACGGTTTCACCTTGCCCGGATTGCAAGCCGAGACCGAGACGGCGCCGTGGACGCGGTGAAGAGTAGTTTCTAAAGCTCGCCGCTCGCTTGCGAGTAGCGACCTTCTTCCGAACACGGGCGATGCTTCCCAAAGGAGCATCGCCCGTTTCGCTTTTCCCCAGCTAAAAAACTACCTCGCCCCCCGAGGCATCGAAATTGCCGATCAAGGTATCGAAAAGCAGGCCATAAACGGTTATAATGCGGCCGGCGTTGAGTGCGGCAACTTCAGTCTGGCAAGTCAGCAACAACGGAAAGAGAAGTAATTTAATGAAGCAAATCATCTTCAGTCTATTTCTGGCGGGCGCGGCGGTCCTCTTTGGAGCGCAGCTTATTTCGGTCTCGCAGGCGCGTGTAGGAACCCCTGAGGAGGCGCGCGACGTCTCTTATGCGCAGGACTGGCGGGTCACTGGACCCTCCGGGGGGGACGTGCGGGCGCTGGTGGTGGATCCTAACGATCCCAGCCGGTTTTACTTCGGGACGCTGGATGGCCAAATCTATACATCGACCGACGGAGCGCGTACCTGGCGGTTGCTGATTAATCTGCATCGCCCACAGCTGTTTGTCGATCACATCATCGTCGATCCGCGCAATTCAAAGGTCCTGTACGTCGCTACTCACCGTCACAAAGACCCGGGCGGGTTCTTCAAGTCGACCGATGGCGGACTAACCTGGCGTGAATCGTCTGAACTGAAAAATGAAGCGCTTCATTCATTGGAACAGTCTGAGCGTGATCCGAATATCCTGATCACCGGCACCTTCAACGGAATCTATAAGTCAATCGACTCAGGCGAGACCTGGACGGCATTGCCGACGCGAAACACTCCAGGGCTCGAGCATGTGGAATCCCTGGCGATCGATCCGCGCAACACCAACGTGATTTATGCCGGCACCTGGTACCTTCCCTATAAGAGCGTCGATGGCGGGCAAACCTGGCGGATCATCAAGAACGGAATCATTGACGATTCCGATATCTTCGCTATTAATCTTGACCCGCGAAATCCCGATCACGTCATCGCCTCGGCTTGCAGTGGCATTTACGAGACCCGCGACGCCGGAGAGAATTGGCACAAAGTACAGGGCATTCCCTCACAGTCGCGCCGTACTCGCGCAATTCTGCAGCACCCGACTATTTCCGGTTTGGTGTTCGCGGGGACGACTGAGGGCTTCTGGCGCTCAGCCAAGGGTGGCGAGAACAATTCCTGGATGGTTACCACCTCGCGTCAGCTTGAAATAAATGCGATTACTGTTCATCCGCGCACTCCGGATACGATTTTCATCGCCACTAATAACTACGGTGTGATGGTGTCACGTGATGCCGGCAAGACGTTTGTGCCAACCAATTCGGGATTCAGCGGCCGCTTTGTCAACACCATCGTCGCTGATCGAGAAACCAGCAATCGCGTGTACGCCACGACGATTAACACCACGACGGGTGGAGGCTTCTTTTTTGTGAGCAACGATGGCGGCGCCTCGTGGCAACCATTGATGCGCAATATGCCGCCGCGCTTAATTGGTTATTCGATTCTTCAGGACGAGCGGGACGGAAACATAATTTATCTCGGAACGAATTTGGGACTCTATCGATCCATCGATCGCGGAACATCATGGACGGCCGTCACTGCAAGAAAAACTGCCGCGCCTCCAAAGAAGCGCGCGCCGCAAAGAGCTGCAGCCGCGAGAAAACCAACAGCGAAGAAGCGAGGCGCAGCGACGGCTCAAAGTACGCCACCGCCGAGCGCGCCCGGCGAACGAATTGTAACGCCGCAAAAAAACTCAGATGCGACCGTGCGACGCGCTCAGGAGGCCCTCGATCGCGCCGGTTATGAAATCGGCAATCCCGATGGACAGCTTGGGCCCCGTACCGTCGCCGCCATCAAGCGATTCCAAAGCGACCGGTATCTTCCGGTGAGCGGTAAATTGGATGAGGCGACCCTGGGAGCACTGGGAGTGGGCGAGGTAGCGAGAACCGTCGCCCCGCACGTAGCGGCGCTGACTGAGCCGGTAAACGCCATGGTCTCCTTTGTGGACGGCAACGGGCGTCTCGGTATCCTGGCGGCGACCAATGCCGGCCTATACAAGACCCTCGATCCGAATCAGGGTTGGGACCGCGTGAGTTACGGACGCGGCCTGGATGTTCGCACCAACGCGATCTCGACCAGTGACCGAAATCCACGATTGATCTTTGTGGGCACGGCTGCGTCGGGATTACTGGTTTCACGTGATGCCGGCGAAACCTGGCAGCAGATGAGCGGGATTCCGACGAACTCACCGGTAAACGTGATCGTCCAGGATCCGAAGCGATCCGATTACATTTATGTCGGCACTAAGAGCGCCTTTTACTTGTCTCACGACGGCGGAGAGAAATGGTCGCGCCGCGGCGGCGACTTGCCTTTCGGAGACTTCAACAGCATTTTGATCAACCCTCGGAATACCGAAGAGATCTTCACCGGCAATGCCTATCAGAATGGAGCCAGCGGCGGCGGCGTTTATCGCTCGACTAATAGCGGCTCAACCTGGACGCGGATCGACGCGCGCGAGCTGCGCCTGCCCAGCATGGGAGTGTGGGCCCTGGCCCTGGATCCGCGAGACCAAAACACTCTGTTTGTAGGCTCGCATTCAGCTGGCGTGTATGTCGTATCACGCGGCGCCGAAGCCTCTTTGAATTCAGTTCGTTAAGCTTCCGCGAAGTTTCTAACGGCAAAGAACTTGCAGTCGCCTTGACACTCAGTCGGGGCGACGTGTAAATTCCGAAACATCCGGTCACGCGATCGGTGATAGTCGGACCAAGCGGGAGACTACGGGCACGACGGAAATCGAAACTACAACCTTCTTTTCCAACTCTTAGACGCTCGCCTCTCATTTTTTCAATCCGACTCATCGCCAAACGGTAAAAGCGGCTGACGTAAGGCTGTTTTTTGCGGTTCGTGTATCGGCGGCGTTCAACGCCTGAGAAAGTTTTTAGCAGGAGTGTTCATGTCCACTGACGAAACCAACGTCGGCGAAGCCGACAATAACCTTTCCAGCGAAAGTAGCGCGGCGACCGGTGTCGCTGCTTCCAAATCCGAGCCGGCCGTGGCCGAGACGGAACAAACTTCGGCAAGCGCCGCCGCCACCGCGGACGAGGATGAGCGCCGCGCCTCGAGCGAGGATTTCGGCCAACTGCTCGATCAATTCGAGCAGGAACAGTCTGTCCTGCAAGAGGGCGAGGTCGTGCGCGGCACGGTCGTGGGTATTACTGAGCGTGGCGTGCTGATCGACTTTGGGTACAAGTCCGAAGGCATTGTAAATCCCACCGAGTTCATGGAAGGCGGCGAGATCTCCGTCAAACGCGGTGACGAAGTCGATGTGCTGGTTAAGGCCATGGAAACCAGCGAGGGATTTCCGGTCCTGTCGCGAGCTGACGCCGTACGTCTGCGTGCGTGGGACGATTTGGAAAAGGCTTTCAACGAAGGTACGCCGATCAAGGGCCGCGTGGCCGAGCGGATTAAAGGCGGTCTGAGAGTGGATGTGGACGGGATCGCGGCATTCCTGCCCGGGTCGCAAGTGGACACTCGCCCGGTGCGCAACCTGGACTCACTGCGCGGAAAAGAGATCGAAGCCAAAGTAATCAAACTGAATCGTAAGCGATCGAATGTGGTGCTCTCGCGCAAAGCCGTTTTGGAAGAGCGTAACGCGGATCGTAAAGGTGAGACGCTCGGCCAGATTGAAGAAGAAATTATTGTTGAGGGCCAGATCAAGAACCTTACCGACTATGGCGCTTTCGTTGATCTTGGCGGCATTGACGGCCTGCTGCATGTGACTGACATGTCATGGGGCCGGCTGCAGAATCCTGCGGAGCTTTTCAAAGTCGGGGATTCGGTGCAGGTAAAAGTCCTGAGGTTTGATAAAGACCGCGAGCGGGTTTCACTCGGCTATAAACAACTTCTTCCCGATCCATGGGAAACGATCGAGGAGCGCTTTCCTCAAGGTGCTCGCATGACGGGAAAAGTGGCGAGCGTTACCGATTATGGCGCTTTCGTCGAACTGGAACCGGGCGTCGAAGGGCTGGTTCACGTCTCGGAAATGAGCTGGTCGAAACGAGTCAAGCATCCCAGCAAGCTTGTCGGACCCGGAGACACTGTCGAGGTTGAAGTCCTTGGCGTCGATCCCAAGGCCAGACGAATCAGCCTGGGCATGAAGCAGGTGCAGGACAATCCCTGGAGGACCCTGGGCGAGCGCTATCAGGTGGGCAGTCACGTTCAGGGACGCGTGCGCAACCTCACTGACTTTGGCGCTTTCGTCGAAATCGAGGAAGGCGTGGACGGACTGGTTCACGTATCGGATATTTCATGGTCGCGCCGGATTAAGCATCCCGGCGAGTTATTGAAAAAGGGCCAGCAGGTCGAGGCCGTCATCACCGGCATCGATCCAGAGAACCGGCGCATGTCGCTCTCGATTAAGGATCTCGAACCGAATGCCTGGAACGATTTCGTAGCCTCACACAAAGCCGGAGACGTCGTGCGCGGGAAGATTGCGCGCTTCGCCAGCTTCGGAGCCTTCGTTGAGCTCGGAGATAATCTGGAAGGCCTTTGCCACATCTCAGAGCTGGCCGATGAAAGAATTGGCAAACCGGAGGACAGTGTTGAGATTGGCCAGGAGATGGACTTCAAGATCCTGCGCATCGACGCTGAGAACCGCAAGATCGGTTTGTCGGCACGCGCCGCCGGCAGTGACGAGCCCATCGTCGAAACGAAAATCTACACATCCGAAGCAGGCGGCGGCATGGCTTCCCTGGGTGAGCTTGCCGATTTCTTTAGCAGCAAACCTTCAGAAGAAGAAGAAGAGAACGAATCCTGACGGCGCCGAAATCGTCGCTGGTAGCCAGTCTGCGTAAGCTGTTGGCTTTTAAGCGGTTTAGCCTTGCCCTGATGCGTTTCGTTTGGTAACCTAATCAGCCAGTATCCCATTCTTTCGACGTAGTTCATCGAGATGTAGTTCATCTTAAGCCGAACGTTTTTTGGACGAGGTGACCGCATGACTAAAGCCGATCTTGTCGATGACGTAGCCAACGCTGCCGAGCTGACCAAGAAAGATGCTGAACGACTGGTTGAAATCGTTTTCGATAGCATCATCCAAAGTCTGAACAAAGGCGAGAAGATTGAACTGCGTGGCTTTGGCAGCTTTCGCGTCCGTGGCCGTGGGGCCCGGCGCGGGCGCAATCCCAAAACCGGCGAGCCAGTCAGCATCCCCGCCAAGCGCGTGCCCTATTTCAAGGCCGGCAAGGATCTCAAGGAGCTAATCAATCAGAATTCACCTGCACCGGTCCTCGCCGGCGACAACGCCGCAGGTTAACCGTTACTGAGCTGGATCAACCTTCATGGATAGGCTTTGGAGCCCCTGGAGGCACGAATATATCGCCACCGCCGGATCTAACATGTCTGATGCCGAGCGCTGCATCTTCTGCGAAGCCCACAACCATCCTGCCGACGACGAAAAAAACTTTGTCCTGCATCGCGGCGCGCACAATTTCGTTATTCTGAATCTGTATCCCTATATCAGCGGTCATCTGATGATCGCGCCCAATGCTCATCTTGGAGAGTTTGACTCAGCCGGGAAGGAAACTACGGATGAGATGATGGACCTGGCCAAGCGGTGCCAAGCAGCGCTTCGTGAGGTTTATCGCCCGCAAGGCTTCAATATCGGGATGAACCTGGGCCGGGCGGCAGGCGCCGGCGTGGCGCATCACTTTCACATGCACATCATGCCGCGCTGGGAGGGAGATACAAATTTCATGTCCACCGTTGGCGAGACACGGGTGCTTCCCGAAGATTTACCCACCACTTACCAAAAGCTCCTCACGAAATTCTGACAACGGATGTTGTCACGCGCATCTTGCGCGTGATTCACGGGCGGGACGCCCGTGCCCCTCTAAGCACTCGTGGCTGCTTCGATTCTTTCAAGGAGAGGCTTGAGTGTCTCCGGATGCATGGCTGAGATGCCGAGGCTTTCAGTGCCGGATTGCAAAGCCGTGTCTCGCTGCACGGCGGCGAGCGTTTCCTTATCGACAAGATCAGCTTTGTTAAAGACCAGCAGGCGGGGAAGATTATTCAGCTTGAGTTCAGTCAAGGTGCGATCGACCGACGCGATTTGTTGCTGCCAGCGCGGGTTCGATACGTCCACCAGGTGAATCAACAAAGAACTGCCGGCGATCTCTTCGATCGTCGAGCGGAACGCGGCCAGCAAGTCGGGTGGCAGGTCGCGAATGAATCCGACCGTGTCGTTGATGATTACTTCGCGCTCGCGCGGCAGCCGCAGGCGGCGCGTAGTGGGATCGAGTGTGGCGAACATGCGCGCTTCAGCCAGCACATGACTGGAAGTGAGCACATTCAGCAAAGTCGATTTGCCGGCATTGGTGTACCCCACAATCGAAACAATCGGCACACGCTGACGAAGGCGTTCTTTGCGCCGCTGTTCGCGATGCCCCCGTTGTGATGCAAGCTCCTTCTCCAGCCGGTTTATCCGATCGCGCACGCGCCGTCGATCGGTTTCCAGTTTTGTTTCTCCCGGGCCGCGGCCGCCGATGCCTCCCGCCAGCCGCGAAAAGGCCGAATCCTGTCCGGCGATCAGGCGTGGCAGAATGTATTTCAACTGCGCCAGCTCAACTTGAATCTTTCCTTCGCGAGACTGCGCTCGTTGCGCGAATATATCGAGGATTAGTTGCGACCGATCGATGACTTTCAGGTCGGTGGCTTCAGAAATCGAGCGCACCTGCGCGGCCTGCAACTCACGATCAAAGATTATCGCGTCGGCGCCCAACTGCATTGCCCGAATCAGCAACTCTTCCAGCTTGCCTTTTCCCAGAACCGTGCGCGGATCTATTACCGGCCGCCGTTGAATGATCTCGTCGAGTACTGCCAGGCCCGCGGACCCGGCCAGCTCCCTAAGCTCAGCCATCGAGTCTTCTGCCTCGCTAATCGGGCCGGTCGTTACATTCACTATGATGGCTGCATCGGTGTTGGCCGCGCGCCTGATCGTGCGGCGATTACGAGACATTTCAGCCTCGAGTGCTTCGATCAAAGTGAGAAAGTTAACGTCGAGCTGGGAAGCCATGGCCGGTTTTAGAAACGAGAAATTGCCGGCTTGTCCGTTGTTTGCAATTTCGTTAGCTGCGGTCGGCAGAATATGGGCC
>DATENS010000351.1:0-8669 GCA_035274925.1 Pyrinomonadaceae bacterium
AAAAAATCGATATCGAACTACCGAGCGATTTGTCGCTCATGAACACGGTGCTGGAATATCTGTTGGATCGAGTGGACAAGATCGGTTTGGTAAAAACCGAGCAGTCGAACTTGTTTGTGGCGCTGGACGAAGCATTCGTTAATGCCGTGAAACACGGTAACCGCAGCGATCCCACCAAGCTGGTGCGTATCACCGCCGAGTTGTCGCCACATGAAGCGATCTTTACCGTGGAGGACGAGGGCGACGGTTTCGATGTTTGCGAAATTCCGGACCCGCGCGATCCGACTAACCTCTTCAAATCTTCCGGGCGCGGCGTACTGTTGATTTACAACATCATGGACGAAGTTGAATACAGCCAGCGCGGCACCCGCCTGCGCATGGTGAAGCGGCCAGAACCTCCTGCGGTGGCAGGCGGGTAAGTCAGTACCGCCTGCGTTAGCGGGCGGGTAATCTTCTAAATGTCCGATCCCGCTAAAGAAACTGCACCTTCGTCTGCCGCCTTCTTTCGCTCGTTTCCATACTGGCTGCCACCGGCGCTGGTGGCGCTCATTCTCGCGCTGGTCTATCTCAATCCTTTCATTGGCGACTGGGACGGATTGGATTACACGGTCGCCTCGCTTCAGGGAGTGCCCTCGTCGATGGCGTTGGGCCGCTCGCTATTCACGCTTTTCAATCACGGACTCTACGTCATCGCGCACAACCTGTTTGGCGTGAGGCCGGAGCAGGCTTACCTCCTCTTCAAGTACGCGGTGGTCGTCCAGGTGCCGCTGGCGATCATCATGTGTTGGATCCTTGCGCGCGATTTAACCGGATCGCTGCGGTCGGCAACGGTCGCGGCTTTATTACTCGCCTCGTCGCCGATTCTGATCATCTACGGCGGACAGGTTATGACGGAAGTGCCGTCAGTGTTTGTCTCGACGGCGGCCCTCGTAGTTCACCTGCGCGGCGTGCAGACGCGCAGAGTTTGGCTATTGCTGGCCGGCGCGATTCTGCTTGGGCTTGGGGTGAACCTGCGAGAGACGGCCGCGTTTTACCTGCCGTGGCTGGTGATCGCTCCGCTTCTCGGCGGCTGGAAATTCGATCGACGCACTTTAATCATAGTCGGGCTTTCAGTTCTGCTTTTCTTTGTCGTCGCTTTCGGAATATTTGCGCTCTGGTTTGCCACGGATGCCGTTTACCGGGCCAATTGGCACATCTGGCTCGACTCAACACGGAACGAGGCGGCCCGTCACCCGCTTGAGCTCAAAAATCTCAAGCCGTTCATTATTTTCTTTTTTCTTGCGGCGCCGCTTGTGTGTATTGCGGTGCCCGTGGCGTTTTTGAAAGAGCTGCGCCGGCGAGGCTGGACGCTGTTGCTGCTGGCGGCCTGCGCTGGCCTGTTTGCCGATGCGCTGCTTTTCTTCAATTACAGCACCACGATCAACTGGAGATATTTTTTGACTGGATTGCCGGCGCTCGCGCCGTTGGCGGCGGATTATTTTGTGCGCTCGCAGAGCGAGAAGTTGAAGAGCGCGCGCCTGGGATTCATTACCGCAATCGCGGGCGTCACCATCGTGGCCATCGCCATGGGCGTGTTGTTTCAACCACGCAGCAACGAATATCTAAACAGGCTTGCGCTGGCGAAAGGTTATTACGAAACCTTGAAACTGGTTCCGACAGACGCTGTGGTGATCGCCGGGGCCCAGACAGTGGCGGTGACTTACTGGCGAGGGATCGGCCTGGGTAAATGGGATCACATTGGCGTCGGCGCGGGATGGCCGGCCGGGCTCTTGCAAAAGAAGATTGAAGAACACCTGGGGGCGGGTCGTCGCGTTTTCCTCGATATTGATCCGCGTTGGTGGCAGCCCTGTTCCTGGCAACAAGTCGAGATCCGCGAACTGGCCGCGATCGAACCTCACTTTCATTTTCGAAAAGTCGCGCCGACCGTCTTCGAAGTTAGACCTGCCACAGACACCTCGGCGAATGACAAACCCAATTTAAGCGGCCTGCTGCCTGAAAATCGAAGCGAAGAAGTGAAGAAGTGTTTTAGCGCGGGCTGAGTTGCTGTCAGAACCGGGAGCGATTGCAACCAGCTCGCTGATGACAGCCGCCAACGGCCTTGTGGTTACCACCGTTCAATAGCCTCGGGCTTCCGAAGTATCAATTGAATGTCGGAAGAACCGGGTGCTTTGTGAAGCGGCTGATTATTAACCTGACCATGGCGGCGGCTACGTTCTCAGTGAGCGCGGCGACGCATCTGCTTCCAGCTCCAAACCACCAACTCTCTGCGTCCGGACCGCCAGCTACTCCACCGGCATCAGTCTCGAATCAAATAGCGACTCTTTCAAACTACAGCACGTCACCGCCCGAGCTTGGTTGCGACTATGATCCGAAAGAATTCAACCCGCGTGGTGACTACTTCATACTTGGGCCCAAGCCAAAACATTTTCGTGAATTCGATTGCCTGGAACTGGCTATAGATCGCGAGCGAGCAGCGGGCGTCGCGGACGTGCAAACCTACTGGCGTGGCGTCTATGGCGGGCCTTACCTTGTTTCCGGTTCCGTAACGAAGAGACGGCTGGCGTTGGTTGCCGTTCCTATTTCTGAAGAAGACTTCGAGTATCGCTTCGAAGGAACCTTTTTGAGAGATGGAGTGCTATCCAACGCTCGGAAAAACGAGGCAGTGTTGAAAGGTTATCTCACTAAATTAAAACGAGGCGTGAAGATCGCGGAATGTGAAGTCCGGTTTCGCATTGAATACCTGGGCTGTTGAGGTGCCCGAGCATCTGCCGGCGAAACCAACATGTGCTCACGCCGATCGCAATTGCACCACTTGGGCCGGCGCCTGAGCGGCGACAAAGTATTCGCCCCCTGGAAAAAGTTCCGACTGCCAGTTCGGCTTATTTGAAATCCACGTGTCGATGGAATCTCCATCTACCGGCCGCGAGAACAGATATCCCTGACCGTATTGGCAGTTCAGCCGGCGCAGTTGGCCGAGTTGAGAGAGGGTCTCGACGCCTTCTGCTACCACCTGCATTCCCATGTTTTCTGCAAGAGAGACGATTGTGCGGACGATTTCAATGTTTTCAGCCGCTTCACCGATGCGGCCGATGAATGAACGGTCGACCTTGAGGATGTCCACCGGGAAACGGTGCAGGTAGCCAAGCGACGAGTAACCGGTGCCGAAGTCATCGATGCTGAGTTGCACGCCGAGGGCTTTCAACCGCCGCAGGAGTTGCGCCGCTGTCTCGGCATTTTCCATCACCGCGCTTTCAGTAATCTCCAGTTTCAAATGTCGAGGATCGACGTGCGTTTCCTCCAGCGTCTCGCGAATCTGATCGACGAGGGCCGATTGAGCCAGTTGCTTGCTGGAAAGGTTGACGCTCATGAAGATCTGCCGGTTGGCGGGCGCCTTCCATTGCCATTTGGCCAGTTGCTGGCAGGCGCGTTTCAAAATCCACATGCCGATGGGAACGATTAAGCCCGTGTCCTCCGCCAGTGAAATGAAATCGACGGGGCTAATGAAGCCGCGCTCAGGATGTTGCCAGCGCAGCAGCGCTTCAAATCCCGCCAAGTGACCGTTGTCGAGCGAGACTATCGGCTGGTAATGAACCCGAAGCTCTTCGCGATCGAGTGCCCGGCGCAGGTCGTTTTCCATTTGCAGCAAATAGACAGCGCGGGTGTGCATGCCTTTGTCGAAAACTTCATAACAGGCTTTGCCCTGGGCTTTGGCGCGATACATCGCCGTATCCGCGTCACGCAGGATGTTCTCCGGATGATCGTAGCCGGTCGAACTCAGCGCGATGCCGACGCTGGTGGTAGTGAAGACTTCGTGACCACCCAGATTGAAAGGCTCCTGCAGTTTCTCCTGAATTCGCGCGGCCATGGTCGTGGCAATACTTGAATCAGAAATCCCGTCAAGCAGGACCGCAAACTCGTCGCCGCCGAGCCGGGCCACGATATCTACGTCGCGGATGCAATGTTCCAGCCGCCGGGCCATAGCGATCAGCAGTTGATCGCCGATCGAGTGACCCAGACTGTCGTTGACGTTCTTAAAGCGATCCAGATCGAGGAAGAGCACCGCGAACTGATAGTCGTCGTGCTGCTTCGCGCGTTCAATCACGAACTTGAGATTCTCGGCCAGCAAGGCGCGGTTGGGCAGGTTCGTCAGCGTGTCATGAAAAGCTGCGTGCCGGAAATGGTCCTTGCTTTCCTGCAACTGCATGCTGATGCGCTCCTGCTCAGCAATGTGACGGTTGAGCTCTTCCACATGCCGCTCAGCCTGTTCCGCGCGCGCCCGTTCGGCTTCAGCGCGATCGTGCTCAGCCTGCTCAGCCTGTGCCGACGAAGATTTTATTTCATCCAGATATTTGTGATAGGTGAAGTAAACCAGGGTCATGACGGGGGCGCCCACCAAAAGAACCGTGAGGCCGGCCTTCTCAACTGAGTTGTAGCCGACTGCGGCCACCACCGCGCCGACCAAATAGGTCAAAGATGTCCAGAGATAGTGTGTATGCCAGGCGCGCCACACCGTCTGATTCTGTTTTAGCGCGACCACTATTGCGCTCATGCCGGTGTTGGAAAAGTACTGCACCAGCGCCATGGTCACGATCGCGCCGACAAAGAACGAGAGCTCCTGGGACTTTAGGTCAGCGGCGGGGCCAAAAAAGAGACGCATCACCATCACGGTGATGAAAGTGGAGAAGGTCATCATCGCCGAGTTAAAGGCGATGACCAGAGGTGTCTTGCTGATGCGTAAGCCTGAAAAGAAACCTTCGGCGGTGGCGACGATGATTCCCGCTAATCCGCCATACAGCAGAAGCACCAGGAAGATGAAAGTGTCTGAGACGGTGATGGCGGTGTTGGCCCGCGGAATTTGAATGGCAAATTTCGAACAAACAACCATCATCACGCCGGCCAGCAGCACGAACCGCAGATCGAAACGCGGCGCCGGCAGCCAGTAGACGGAAACTGCAAGCGACAACGCCCCCAGCACAACTATGGCGCGTTGGTAGGCTATCGCCAGTTTCTTATTGTTCGGTAGGTTCGTTGTCGCTTCCACTGTCTAACTTTCGCTTCAGAGTTGGTATTTCCTAGTACTTCATGCAGGGGCATGGATCTCCGTAGATCATTGCCTTGAATGCCTGGGCCCATACGATGTTGTCTCCTACGACAACTCCGTCGCCGACAACTACGCCGTCCCCAACGACGACACCGTCGCCCACGACCACGCCGTCGCCAACCACAACCCCGTCGGCGAACAGCGAGCCGCTGCAAAAGATCGTTCCATCGCCAACGACCACGCCGCTGCTGGTAAAGATTGTGTCGCCTACGACGACGCCGTCACCGACGACGACACCGTCGCCCACGACCACGCCATCGCCCACGACCACGCCGTCACCCACGACCACGCCGTCGCTCAGCACTTTGCCGTCGCCAAGAATGATCCCATCCCCGAGGAGCGTGCCGACTGCGTAATACTTTTGATACTTAGTGATCAGGCCCACACCCTTCGCATAATGATGTTGGAGGATCAATCCCTGTGACCACGAGAAAGTTTGTCCTGCGATCGTGCTTCGCTGATCAGGCGCCGTGGTAGTTGTGAGCAGTGCTTCACCGGGCTTTGTCGAAGCCGTGATAGTTGTGCGCACAAGTTTGGCAACCCGCGTGGCGCCTTCCACGTTCAATTCACCGGTACCCTGTTCATACATGTTCCAACCGGGCAGTTGCTGCGCCGTGTAGGTCAGGATCATCTTCACCATGTTCGGCGTCAGTTTCGGATTAAGTTGCAGCATCAACGCAGCCGCGCCTGACACAACCGGCGCGGCCATTGAGCTGCCGCTCAAGTACATCAGGCGTTTGTTGTCGCTGCTGCTCACCCCTGAATCCAATGTCGGATATTTCGTCACCAGATAGTTCAGGCTCACCGGACTTCCGAGTAGACCGGTACCGAGCAGTCCGCCGCTGCCGGCATCAGATTCGGCATAGATGAGTTTGTTGCCGGGAGCGACCAGGTCAGGCTTAATCACATTGTCGTAATGCGTGACTCCGTTAGCATCTTTCCAGTGGCTGCGCGTCGGGCCTCTGGAACTGTAAGTCGCCACCACATCATCACGGCGGCTGTCCGTTCCGAAAGTGTTCACCGCTCCGACCGTAATTACCGAAGGCTCGTTACCTGGCGCGTGAACCTGTCCATAGATCTTGCGGCCTTTGTCATCTTTGCCGTTGTTTCCCGCGGCCGCTACTACCACAACTCCCGCATCAACCACAGCGCGCGCTGCGCGGCAGATCGGATCGTTCTTGTAACTACTGACCGCCGGCGCGCCGAGACTAAGGTTAGCGATGCGAATTTTGTACTTATCCTTATTGAGCGGATTGGTCGAGCTCACCAGTTTGCTCGGGTCTGCCGGGCTGACGATCCAGTTGAGCGCGTTGAGCAGGCTTGCAGTGGTGCCCGTCCCGTACTTATTCAAAACGCGCAGATTAATAATGCTGGCGCCGGGCGCGACGCCCTGGTAGGAATTACCGTTGGAATACGCGGCGGCTGCGGCTGAGCCGGCCACGTGACTGCCGTGGCCATAAGGATCGGCACTGGTGTTGTTCTCGCCGGTAAAGTCTTTGCTGAATTTGATCCGCGAGCCGCTGTTGAAGGCTAAGTGCGCAGAGTCGATTCCTGAATCGAGAAAGGCGATACCCACGTCCGTGCCGTCAACTGCCGACGCGCCGAGCAGTCCCGCGAGCAGTCCGGGAGCGCTGCGCACCTGGTCGGTTCCCGTGGTCGCAGTGACGTGGCCAAATGATTCAATTGCCACGTTAGGCGAGATGTAGTTAGTCGTCTGACGCTGAGCCAACAGTTCAATTGCGGCGACCGGCAACTGCACATTCATGGCGCCCAGCTCCGTCATTTTCGCGTCGACGCGCACGCCAAATCTCTTTAGCACCGCGGCGACTTCCGCATTGTTGACGTCGCTCACCTGCAGGATAGCGTCAATGCGACCCTGAGGTCCGGCCGCCTTTATCATCTCGCGCATGTCCGGCGAGATTTTGTCGCCTTCGAACTCTTCGTTAATCGGACTGCGCCGTTGGTCTTTGGCGGTTGTCGTGCTTACGGTACTCTCGCTCAGGCTATCGATCGAAATCGAATCGAAGAGCTTTGCAATCGTATCGTCTGAGGCGACGTATTCCGCATAAGCTTCCGGGCTGGAGCCGGCGATTATGCGCAGGCGTCCATTTTCGATCGCGGACTTAATCGTCCTTGAAGCTAACGTTGTGGCGCGCGCGCCTGCGTATTGATGGAGTTGGTCGATGAAGAGAATGATCTGGCTTGAGCGTGCTTCAGCGTCGGCGAGCACTGCCTGCAGACGTTGCTCGAATTCCTGACTGCTGGTAACGCCTTTCGCGAGCGCATCGAGATTCAAGCTGTACACGCTCTTGCCGCGCAGAGCTTCAGGCACGTTGCCAAGCGCGATTCGTTGCGCAACGGCTCGGGCCAGTGCACCGCGATCAGCGTCTGACTGGCTGATGATTACCGGCGCCTTTGACGAGGAGTTCGAGAGACTCGCGATCACGCGACTAGTCTCGCCTTCAAGCGCGTCGGTAGTTTCCGGCATTCTCTGCAACGCCTGTTTGGTAAGGTCGAAGGCGTAGCGATCAAGTGCGCTCAGCGAATTCGGTTGTTCTTTGGTTTGTGCGCTCGCGGTTAAGTCGATTGTAATCCCGGCGCACATGGACACTAGCAAGCATCCGATTGTTAGCCAGGTAATAGCGGGGGCCCGTCTAAATTTCTTCATTATCAATCTTCCTTCGTAAGCCGACGGCTGACGGCCGTCCGATTCTCTTGCGCACTCACCGTAGTCGGGGAAACCACCGGGGGCTGGTGATGGCAACAATTTTTTTCGCAGTTTGAAGTCCAGCGATAATTTCGAAAGAACTCGCGCGCGGAGACACTCCACGGGCGCGCCGGACTAGAGCGAGCCTTGTGCCAGCAGTCGAAGGTCAAGCTAAGTGTTGACGTGCTTGGGTTAATGTGAGATAGATGGCAAGCCTTCAAGGGACTTATTCAGTCAGGTTGACTGACCGGTTAAGTCAGGTAGAAGAGCCGGGCAGATTAACGCGAGCCAAAATCCGCGAACTTCTGTCTGCGTTCCTGAGGGTAATCGCGCCGTCCAGAAAGTTCTTTCGCGGATGAAAGAATCACGTGCGATCTAACAAGCGAGGCGGGCGTCAGCAGGCAAATGACGAAAAACTTCTTGCGTCTTGTTGGTTGGGTTATAATGCCCGCGACGTGGTTGGAATCGGAGGCCACGCAGCGGCAATCATAGACAACTAAGGTCCATGTTCGAACGCTACACAGAAAAAGCGCGACGGGTAATTTTCTTCGCTCGATATGAGGCGTCCCAGTTTGGCGCGCCGGCCATCGAGCCTGAGCATTTGTTGCTGGGCCTTATGCGCGAAGACAAAACCCTCACCGGCCGGTTCTTTCCGCGCGCGCAGATTACTATTGAAGCGATCAGACGAGAGATCGAAGGCCGCACCCTTCTCAGGGAAAGAATTCCCACGTCGGTCGAGTTGCCGCTGGCCCCGGAAACAAAACGCGTCCTGCATTATTCGCACGAAGAATCCGACCGCCTGCAGCACCGGCACATCGGCACCGAACATTTGCTGCTCGGGCTCCTGCGTGAGGAGCGATC
>DATENS010000352.1:0-2349 GCA_035274925.1 Pyrinomonadaceae bacterium
AGCAAGTGTTTATCGGCCACTCTTTTTCCGACCTCCTTCATCGCAGCGGACAATTCCCTGGGACTGAGCTGTTTTGAAATGACCATCAGAATGAGGTCGAGCAGGACACCGTAAGCCTTGGGAAAAATCTGTTCGGCGTCAGGCGTGAGCGCATACGTCACATGGGGCTTTCGGAAACCGGGCTGGGTCCCCGACTGACGGATCAGCCCGTCACGCTCCAGGCTCAGGAGATGAGCTCGGACCGCGTTGTCGGTTAATCCCAAGGCAGCGGCCAATTCATTCACCGTTCGGTCCTTTGGTCGGAGCAAATCAAGGATCTTCCCGCGGCTGCTTTCCATTAGACGGGCACGCCACGCTGTCGTTTTCATTGGTTGAACCATAGGTAAAAGCCAGAATAAATCAAAAGAGTTGTGTAGTTATTGCAATTCGGTGTTCATTTGGCGTTTATGGCGGCAAAATCATTAAAGCGTGCATTCGTTCGGAACTGACACAGCAGCGTCGGGAAGGCATTCGCGCCAAATTGCCGTCGAGTTGCGCGACTTCAGCCAGCTCTTCAATCCGATAGATCCTTCGCCCTTTGAGAACAAGGACCTGAACCCCGATGTGGAGGAATTCATCGTTAGTTCGGCGGAGGAATATCTGCCTAACGAAACCTTAAGTCTGCGGATTCATCTGGAACAGTGGCCGGCGGAGGACCCGACAGAGCTACTCTGCAATGCCGTCCGTAATTACTTCCGCTATCGGTCCAGACTCAACTACCTGGACTTTCGACGTCTGATGAAGCGCGGCCGGGTCAGTTTGATCATTGGGTTGTTGTTTCTCGCGGCCTGCCTTTTGAGCAATCGACTGCTCCTGGGAGATCATGAGGGGACATGGGCCACCATCTTGCGCGAAAGTCTGACGATCGCCGGCTGGGTCGGGATGTGGCGGCCGATGGAAATCTATCTTTACGATTGGTGGCCTCTGCGGCGCCGGGGGCGCATCTACCGTAAGTTGAGCCGCATGCCGGTAGAAGTTAGTCACAGGCCGAAGAAATCGTGAGCGTCTCCTCTCCCATGCGCCGCACTAAAATCGTCGCAACCCTGGGCCCGGCGAGCAATTCGGCCGATGTCGTTCGCCGGCTGATCGGCGCGGGGATGGATGTCGCGCGTCTGAATTTCTCGCACGGCACCCATGAGGAACACGCGCGCAACATTGGCATCCTGCGCGCCATTTCGAAGGAGCTCGATACGCCGGTCACCATCCTTCAAGACCTGAGCGGGCCAAAAATCCGCGTCGGGCAGTTGCCCGGCGGCGAGCAGACCCTCTCCGTCGGCTCGACCATTTCACTCGTACCAGAAGCGGATTTCGCTGGTCGCGAACAGGCAATCCCGCTCGACTACCCCGATCTTGCCGAAAGCGTCAAACCGGGAATGCGGGTGCTTCTCGATGATGGATTGCTCGAGTTGGAGGTGATTGAGGTGGCGGGACGCGAGGTGCGCTGCCGAGTGCTTGAAGGCGGCGTTCTCAAGAGCCGAAAGGGAGTCAATTTCCCGCAGCTCTCCCTGCCGCTGCCATCCCTTACCGAAAAGGACAAGCGCGATCTTGAATTTGGCCTGGCCCAAAAGGTCGATTGGATGTCCCTCAGTTTCGTCCGCAGCGCGGCAGACATGCGGACGCTGAAGCAATTGCTCGCCGCCAAGGGGGCGCGCATGCCGGTGATCGCAAAGATCGAAAAGCCGCAGGCCATCGAGAACATCGACGGGATTCTGCGCGAAGCGGACGGCGTGATGGTCGCACGCGGCGACCTGGGGGTGGAGGTGAGTGCTGAAAAGGTACCGATGTTGCAGAAGCAGATCATCGAGAAATGTAATCGGCTCGGCCTTCCGGTGATCACGGCGACGCAGATGCTCGAGAGCATGATTCACGAGCCGCGCCCGACCCGAGCGGAAGCAAGTGACGTCGCCAACGCGATCATCGATGGCACGGATGCGGTGATGCTCTCTGGCGAATCAGCGATTGGCGCGTTCCCGGTGCGTGCGGTCGACATGATGGTGCGGATCGCGTCCGAAGTGGAAGCGCGGATCGAATTCAAGGCCTACCAGTCGAGCGATCCGACCGATGTGCACGCGCTAAGCCAGGCCGCGACGGATATCGGCAAGAACGTAGCGCTGCGCGCGATTGTGGTCCTGACGACGACTGGGGATACCGCCCGGCTCGTCGCGGCGGAGCGCTCGAAAGTGCCACTGATCGCGTTGACCACCGATCCTCGGGCCTATCACTCATTGAATCTATTTTGGGGCATCAAGCCGCTCCTGGTCGAAGGGGTCCCATCCAGCTTCGAGGGCCTCGTCGCCCATGCCGAAGTCG
>DATENS010000353.1:0-5279 GCA_035274925.1 Pyrinomonadaceae bacterium
TAGATTCAGGAGACAAGGGATTCCAAGCTCCGGAGGAGCGAAATGTTCTGTCGCCTATAAATGGGCTGTGAGAAACCAGATGACGCCGTGGCTATAAACATTTCGTGCCTACGGCACTAAACCGAGGAACCATGATTACTACAACCTTCAAGTCTTGGATTGATTCAGCGAAGAACTCACTGACAAACCTCCGCGCGCTGATCATTTTCGCGGTGCTTTATGCGCTGCTTTTGGGCACGTTCTATATCTTCGTGTCCACGCGCGAAGCAACCGTTTGGCAGGTGCTGGTTACGTATCTCTTTCTGCTGCTCATACCGGCGGAGTTTTTTGCGCTGCAGGCGGCGATCATCAACTCGGCGCGTGGTTTGGGATTCGACTGGAAGCGGATTCTTCGGGATGCGCTCAAGATCTTTGTGGCGACGATTCCGGTCCTCATCCTCGGATGGCTCATCTGGCTGCTGGTAAACAAGCTGGCCGGTCGTTGGCCTGCTCCGTTGCCGCCGCCTGTGTTCGACTTGAAGGCACCCAGGTCGCAGCCGGTTCACTGGCCGTCGCTGCTGTTCTCAACATTGCGCTTCCTGCTGTTTGCGGTGGCATTGCCGCTGGCGGCCATTCACTTGTGGATTGAAGCCACCGCTCGAGATGTGCGCGCGGCGTTCGCCGGTGGAGCCAGGGCCTTCTTCAAACGAATCGCAGACGCTCTTGCGCGAGCTTTCGCGTCAGAATCAGTCTTCATTTACGGCCTGGGATTAATTGTCTTTGCTTTGATTCCTTACGCGATACTGTCATGGAAGCCCAACATCAAAGGCACCAAGACAGATTTCACAGTTTTTATTCTGCAGGTGGTGCTTGCGTTTGCCTTCATCTTATTTGGCTGGATCGTGACCCTGGCCACGCTGGTCAGATCCAGGCCGGAGCCCCCAGAACCTGAGGTCGTCGCCCCAGCGGCAGTGGCAGAGGCAGCGGCTTGATGTTGTCCGGAGCGCTTGATCATCTTGGAAGTTTCACACGCGGGCACGCGCTGCTGCTGACCAGCGCGTGCGTGGTGCTCCTGCTGCTCAGTCTGCCTCACCGGCAAAGTTACTGGGCCTCATTCAACGGGAACAACTCAAACTCGGCCCGAGACGAAGCCGAAATCGACGCGGCATTGCAGCGAGCGGCGGATGACGCCACGGCGCAGCGCGACGGTGTCATCGTCATCATGGACGCGCAAACAGGACGAGTGCGGGCCTCGGTGAATGGCGACCGCGCCTATACCGAAGCGCTGATGCCCGGCTCGACCATTAAGCCATTCACCACGCTCGCGGCGCTGCGTGCGGGCTTGGTTAATCAAGATTCCCGCACCGCTTGTCCGGGTAGATTTACCGGCCTCAGTTTCTCTCTGCCATGCGTTCATCCGGACCACTTGCCGGCTTTCACACCATCACAGGCAATTGCTTATTCCTGTAACTTTTACTTCGCTACGATGGGGCAAAGACTGGGGCGCGACCGGCTGGTTGAAACACTTAAGACGTTTGGTTTTGGACAGGCCACCGGCGCGAACCATGCAGAAACTATCGGCCTGGTCAGGCCATGCGAAACAGGCGGCCGGGCGTTGGTGCGAGCAGAAGAAACAAATCACGCGGCGCCTCAGGCTGACTGCACTGCCCGTGAAGCAATCGGTGAAAGCGATCATTTGGGAGTCACGCCGATTCAGTTGCTGACGGCCTACGCCGCGTTACTGAACGGAGGACACCTTTATCAACCTCAGGCCGCCGGCGCAGAGAACTTTCGCGCAATCGAGCGCGCGCGCATCAATCTCTCTTCTCAGGAATATCAGATCATCAAAGACGGAATGGAAGGCGCGGTACGTTACGGGACGGCGCGAAAGTCGCGTCTCGACGCGCTGCCGCTGTACGTGCTCGGGAAAACCGGAACCGCTCTGCCGGCAAAAGGGTTTCGATCAAATGGCTGGTTTGTGGGGCTGGCCGGTCCCTTGCAAAGTGCGCGTGACGCCGAGCCCGAGGATTTGAAACTCGCAGTGCTGATCCTACTGCCACGCGCGCATGGTGCGGAAGCGGCCGCGCTGGCTCGTCCAATTCTGGCAGCGTACGCGCACAGCCAGGAACAAAACGATTCTCAACCAACTGAGAAACGCGTGCCTGGCAGGATCAGCGAGAATCGAGATGCTGGAGCGACAGTGAAGGTTCGAGTCGTCAGCACGAATGTCACGCGTGAAATGTTGCTCGAAGACTACGTGCTCGGCGTCATGAATACCGAAGGCACGATGGAAACCGAGCCCGAAGCTTTGAAGGCGCTGGCCGTCGCGATTCGCACTTATGCAGTGAAAAACCTCGGGCGTCACGCAAAGGATGGTTACGACTTCTGCTCGACCACTCATTGTCAGCGCTTTGGAAGCAGCGCCGATCCGGCTTCGCAAGCGATCAAAGCCGCGGTCCGCGCCACCGAGGGGCAAATTCTTCTCGACGATCATGATCAGACGGTCGATTCTTATTTCGGCGCCTCATGCGGCGGAGAGACCGCGAACATCGCTACCTTGTGGGGCAAACATCCGCTCGATTATTTGCACGGCGTGCGAGATGAATTTTGCGTCACTGGCCCCCACGCGGAATGGACGGACGTGATTAAGCGCGCCGACCTGCTGCGCGCGCTGCAGAGTGACGCGCGCACCGACATCGGATCGCGATTGGATCAGATCGAAGTAAGTAAACGGGACCAAACCGGACGCGCGGAATTCATTACACTCGCCGGAGAACAACACAAATCGATTCGCGGCTGGGACTTCAAAATCATCGTGGGGCGTGCGTTGGGCTGGAACTGGCTGAAGAGCTCTCGATTCGAAGTGTCTCGCGCCGGATCAAATTTCGTTTTTCATGGTAGCGGCTTCGGACACGGTCTCGGCCTTTGCCAGGAAGGCGCGCACGTGATGGCTGCGCGAGGCGCACGTTATGAAAGGATCCTGGAGAAGTATTTTCCGGGCACGCGAGTGGAGAGAGCGACTGCGGCTCGATCTCAGTTGAGTGCAAGTGCCCGGAATCAAACCGCTGAGGATGCAGAGGACCTCGCAGAGCTCGCGGAGACAAGTCTCGGCGTTCCTGCGCGAAATCCTCCGCGCTCTCTGCGGTTAAATCCTCTCTCTCATCACGCTCCGTCAAAGAGAACTATCACTATCTCAAGCGAGCACTTTCGCCTCACTTATCCGGCGGACGTCGAGCGTCGCGAAGCCGATCAGGCTTTGAATACACTTGAATCGACGCGCAGCGATCTCCTGCGCCGGGCCGCCGCGGCTTCAATCGCGGCCGGATTTCCGACCCTCGAGATTCGGTTCAATGAAAGCACCGGTGACTTTGCGGGCCGCACGGGACAGCCATGGTGGGCGGCCGCCGCCACGAAGGGCAATCGAATTGAGTTGCAGCCGTTGCCGCTCCTGAAACGGCGCGGCGTGCTCACGACCACGCTACGTCACGAACTCGCACACGTCATCATCAACATAATCAGTCGCGACCGCGCGCCACGTTGGTTGGAAGAAGGGTTCGCGATTCATCTCGCCGGCGAAGGCTCGATGTTTTCGAAGTACACTGCGCGCGGCCTACTGTCCACAGACGAATTGGAGCGACGCCTCGAACATCCGCGAACACAACAAGAGATGCGTTCGCTTTACGCGCAAGCGTATCTGAATGTGGCCGAGTTGGTTCGTTATCAAGGTGAGGCCAGTGTTTGGAAGAAAGCGGCCGCCAGTTAGCGGCGGCGGCTGGGAGTTTTGCTCACAAACGGATTGTCACGCACCCAAAAGCGCCACGGCTTTGTTACCCACTTCTCAGCATAGTCGATGCCAATGCGCGGCCCGCGCGCGATCTGACGCGGCGAGATAGAAACGCCCTCTTCGATCCACACGCGGTCGCCAAGCAAATCCGCTTTGTCCAAACTCCGATCGATTCCCAAAGCAATACACAGGCGGCCCGGACCGCTGGTCAATTCATACTCGGATCTTCCCCGCCGTCGCCGCCGGATTACGTCAAGTCCTTCAACCGGTTCGAGGCCGCGCACGAGCACCGCGTGCGGAACGTCCTCAACATTCGTGACCACATTGAACTGGTTGTACATGCCATAGACGAAATAAACGTACGCGGTGCCGCCCAGGCCGTACATAGTCTCGGTGCGTTGCGTACGGCGGCCGCCGAATGCGTGCGAGGCGCGGTCTTCGGGGCCGCGATAGGCTTCGGTTTCCACAATGATGCCTGAAACGCGTGCGCCATTACGGCTGGGAACGACCAGTTTCTTGCCGAGCAGATCGCGCGCTACTTCGAGGACGTCAGCGCGCGTATAGAATTCGCGAGGCAGCTTAGCCATAAGAATGAAGTCAGAACCGGGAGCGGTAGCGACCGGGTCGTGTGTCTATGATAAGAACTACCCGGTCGCTACCGCTCCCGGTTCTGACCTCACCTCATCCGCCAGAGCATCAAGACCGTAATCGCAAATCCAATCACAACAATCGCGCGGCGAATGAACACGCGGCCCAGGCGCTGGGCTGTGCGCGCGCCTACATAACCGCCGGCCAGCGCGGCGCCGGCCATCAGCATCGCGCGCGGCCAGGAAACGAGATGGGAAATTGAAAACGCCACCACCGCCACACTGTTAATGCAGATACCCAGAAAATTTTTGATGCCGTTGGCCCGATGAATATCGTGCATGCCCAGCAGGCCCATCGCCGCCAACATCCAGATGCCGTTTCCGGCTCCGAAATAACCGCCGTAGATGGACGAGAAGAACTGCACCGCGATTGCAATCGTCCACCACGCGCCGGTTGAATCGCCCGAGGCGCTCGGCAGATGCAGC
This sequence comes from Pyrinomonadaceae bacterium, assembly GCA_035274925.1. Taxonomy (GTDB): domain Bacteria; phylum Acidobacteriota; class Blastocatellia; order Pyrinomonadales; family Pyrinomonadaceae; genus UBA11740. The sequence continues at coordinate 4,837 of DATENS010000353.1, forward strand.
CATCGATTCACCGGCCCTTGAAGCATGAACAGAATCGTCGCGAACAGGATCAGAAACGGGACCAGCCGGGCAAACGTCGGGGATGGTGTCACAATCAGCAGCCAGGCGCCCAAGCCTCCGCCAATCACGCTGATCGCGCCCAGCCGCATCAATATCAGCGAACTGTCGTTAATTTCACGGCGATAGCCGAACAGCCCGCCGAAGAGTCCCGGCCATAAAGCAACCGTGCTGGTTGCGTTCGCGACTTTCGGATCGAGTCCCAACCAAATCAAGAGTGGAAATGTCAGCAGCGTCCCACCACCCGCGACGGAATTGACCATGCCGGCAAAGAACGCAGCCGCCAGCATCAGCGCGACATGGAGGAGAGACATGCGCGCTAGTCTAAAACGCGAAGTGCCGGGAGCAAAGTGGATCTGCGGCTTTGAGAGAGCAAAGACATGTTT
>DATENS010000354.1:0-4444 GCA_035274925.1 Pyrinomonadaceae bacterium
CGAAAGCAAAGCCTGAAACGGCAATTCCCAGAGTACTTCGGCGGGGACGATGCAAATAGCGGTCTTACCCTCTAACTCGTCCCGCGCCGGTTGCAGTAAGAGGTCATACAAGCTCCTGGCCGGTTCTTTGAAATCAGCTGAGTTGCCGGCCAGTCTCTGGCGAAAGTCCGCAACCCGTGTGGTCAGTTCGCGAGCGCTAACTTCTATCGGATAGACCTTCAACCTCACTGGATCTGTGCCGTTGAGTTTTGTGAGAACAAAGAGGTAGGTTCGATTTTGTGTAACGACGTATTCCAACAGCGCGGTTTGCGAATCGTTTATCAGCGCTCCTGCCTCGTTCAAAGACAAAGGTTCAGACCCGCCTCGCCCCGCCTTTAAATCCGGATGGGCGGCGTAGATGCGCGTTTCGTATGCTTCGTATTCAAGCCGCGCTTTCTGTAGTTGCGCATCGATGGAGGCAAGCCGTGATTTATCCGGCTGGCGCATCGAAATCTCTTTGCGCTGTTGAGAGTTAAGCGCCGTTACCGTGGCCTTCAACTGCTTCTCGTGATCGCGCTCTTCAGCGGTCATCGTTTTCGAGATGTCTGACCGGCCCTGACGCAGCACGTCGAGCAGCATGCGGCCTTTGGCCATCTCCGCGTAATGAAACGCTTCAGTTACGTTGTTCTGAGCGATCAATAGCTCGACCATCTCAACGTAAGGCACAGTCTTGTTCTCAAAAAAGAGCTGTTGGTCTCGCTCGCTCCCCACCAGTTGCCCGCGCATTTTTTCTAAGATAGCGATCGCTTCGTCGAACGACTGTTGCGCCCGATCCATTTGCTTGAGCGCGCGATAAGCTTGACCCAACGACGTCAGCGTCTTCCACAAGATCTCTGGTGCATTGCTCTCTTTGGCGAGTTCAGTGGCTTGAGCTGAAAGCCTTGCGGCTTCGCCGTAGCTACCCTGGCGGTAATAAATACCTCCAATGCCGTTCAGGGTGTGCGCTTTAATCGACTTGATGCCCAGCTCTTCCTGAAGCTTCAGACTGCGCCGGTAGAAATCCTCCGCCTCTTCGTAGCGGCCTTGTGCCGTATAGACCTCGGCAATTCGGTTCAAGAGAAAGGCCTGACCACCTTTATCAAAGGTCTGTTCGCAGATTTTCAGGCTTCGCTGGTAATACTCCAGCGACCGCGTGTTGTCGTTCTGCGCAAAGTAGGCATCCCCAATGCGGAGTAGTGGGTGGGCGATGTCTTCTCTGCTTCCAAGCTTTTCATAAAGGTCGACACTTCTTTGGTAGTAGTCCAACGCCTGTGGAAAGTTGCCCTGATAGTAATGAATGTCTCCCAATCTTACGGAGACAACGGCGATACCCGGTTTGTGGCCCAGGCTTTCCACAAGTTTCATGATCTGCTGGTAGTTGTCCGCGGCGCGCCGGTAGTCACCCTGGACAGCGTAAACATCCCCCAGACCAATAAGCGCATTGGCCGTTCCCAGTTGTGAATTGTCCCGCCTGGCTATCGTCAGAACGATGTTGAGGATCATCGCGGCTCCGGCGTCGTTGCCTTTCTTGTGCAGGAGTTCTGCAGCCACATTCGACAAGCCCTTCAGCAAACCATCGGTAAACGGCTCGCTGCGTTTGAGCACCAGTGCGCGCTCTTCATCGGTCCTGGCCGCCAACAACTCAACGGTAAGTTCTTCGGCCGTGTCACTGAACTGCCAGATTTTCCAAACTCCGTTTTCTTTGACGAAGCGAAAAGTGTGGGCCAAGCGGCCGGGGCCTTCTACTTCCTTGCCGGTTTTCAAACTAACAGCGTGAATCGAGACGTCCAGATGAACGATGGCCTTATCGCCATCAATCAGCACATTGGGGAAGCGACGGATCCAGACTCCAAACCTGAGCTCTTCATTTCCGGCATATTGTTCCGTGACGAACGTTTTGAATTGATCAAGGTATGGCGACTGCTGGCTGAACATTGAGAACAGTGCCGGTGCATTTTTCAGCGCGTAAGCTTCGTAGCCTCGAATCACTAACTTCTGAATCTCCGCATCATCGGGACTCAGGGATGGCGAGAGTTTGGCGATCATCTCATCCGCTGTTTGTGCTTGCACAGATGTAAGGGCGCCGCAGGCGAGGAAAAACACCAGGCTCGCCTTTACCAGCCAGGAGTGATGACGTGAGCAAACAGCGAGCATAGTTTTCAGCGTTAATGCAGCGGCTCCAAATTCAGGATGTAACAATGAAAGTTTGATGCGAAACGCCGTTCTGCAGTCTAACTCAAAATAATCTTCCTTCTAATAGTAATAACCGCAGACTGTACACGGTTATTACCAATAGCAAGTCGATCTGTCGAGCTTTTGTCTGAAGGTCGTCGTGTGTTTTGAACAGAGTCTCCCCGTAGCCTCTCCCGCCGGAATTCGAGCCGCTCACCGGCGCAGTTAATTGTGTATAAGGAGACCATCAATGAAACGAACTAATAAGAACATGCTTTTTCGCCTCGCATTCAGTACTGCACTTCTACTGTGCTCGGCCCTCATGGCCTCGGCGCAAAGTCCGAACCCGGACGAATATCCCAAGGTTGAAATCTTTGCCGGATATTCAGCCGTGGGAGAAAACCAGAAGCCGATCAGTTTTGGTAACATGATTGTCCCGCACGGCTATGCCGGCACCACTGGACTCGAGGCTTCGCTCATCAGGAATTTCAACCGCCATCTGGGACTAAAAGCCGACTTCTCAGCCCACTTCAATGACGAAACCGGGCCGGGAAACGTCATCATCTGCAATCCTGCCTGTACGACTGCGACCCAGACAATCCAATTTCGCTCCCGCGTATACAACTTTCTCGCGGGCCCGGAACTGAAAGGTCGAAACCGTACACGCTTCACGCCTTTTGTTTACGCGTTGGGAGGGCTGGGTCACACGCATGCACGCTTCGACACGCCTGGACCCACATTTAACCTGCTCCTTCGGAAAAGCACTAACAACTTTGCTATGGCTTTGGGAGGTGGTCTGGATCTTCGCGCGACTAAGAGAACCGGCATCCGCGCATCGATCGATTACAACCCCATATTTATTGGTGATTCATCTGGAGGCAGACGTGACCTTATAAGGCTGTCGCTCGGCATACTCTTTCACTAAGGCTGGGCGGGCAGCGCCTGATTTCGATTATAAGATCTCGCACCGAGCTGGCGATGACATGCATTGTCCGCGTGGCGCATACCAGCGCAACTTTCACGACCCCAGGTCCACCTCTCAATTTGCTTTTGAAAAAAAGCAGCTTTGCGATGGCTTAGGCGGCGGTTTAGATATCCGTGCTTCGAACCGAATGAGTTTTCGTGCCTTCATGGATTACAACCCGGTATTCGTTAACGACTCAACCGGTGGTACGCGTGATCGGTTCTCTTTGGGTGTCGTGCTCTCCACGATGTCTCGGTTCAGGCAACCGAGGCTCATCTCCGACTTCCTCTGCTTCACAATTTCCGGTAAGCCTTACAAGAATTTGTACGCGTTTTTGGCGAAAATGGGATTTGCTTATCCCGCAACTGGCACGTAATCCCCACTGTTCCTGACCGGATCCTTCCGTTTAGTTATTCCGACAACTCCACTAAGCCAGGATAATCAGGATTTACCGCTAGATCGTCGTGATCTCTGGTTTCAAGTTGTGTGGCACGACCTTTGAAAAGGCGAGTACGGAAAACTGTAAATGTGTGGAGACACCGAGAGCTCCGCAGCGGATAAGCCCAACGGATTTAAGCAATGGATATCAAACGCTCCCCAAAGACCAAATCACGAAAACGCATTCGCACCGGAATTCTGATTGCGGTCGGATTGGTAGCCATTGCCGGGATCACTTACGGCCTGGCCAAGATGAAGCCTGCGGCGCCGACCCTCGATCGATCCACCGCGGTCATCGATACGGTCAAGCGCGGCGAGATGGTGCGCGAAGTGCGCGGCAACGGAACGCTGGTGCCACAAGTGACGCGATGGATTCCGGCGCCGGCCGACGGCCGCGTCGAAAGGATCCTTGCCCAGCCTGGCCTCGAAGTAAGCGCGGGAAGTGTAATTGTGGAGCTTTCCAATCCGGAGATGCAGCAGCAGTCGATCGACGCGGATTTTCAGGTGAAGACAGCTGAGGCCGAAGCCGAAAACCTGCGGGTGCGCCTGGAGAGCGACGGCATGACGCAACAGTCTCAGATTGCCAGCATCAACGCTGAATATCGCCAGGCAAAATTGCGGCTTGATACCGACGAGGCACTGGCCAAAAAGGGATTAGTGGCCGATCTCAATCTGAAAGTTACGCGGGTGCAGGTTGAAGATCTGGCTAATCGCCTCAAGGTCGAACAACAACGACTGGCGATTGCCGGAAAATCTGTGAAAGCCCAAATCAACGCGCAACAGTCGCGTATCCAGCAGTTGCGAGCTCTGGCAAATCTCAAAAGGGCCCAGGTCGATGCGCTAAAAGTACGC
>DATENS010000355.1:0-3037 GCA_035274925.1 Pyrinomonadaceae bacterium
GGCGTGCCGTGGTCCACGGCGCTCGGAATTATTTTCTGGGCCGGAGTTTTCTTTCTGCTGATTTCCGTCACGCCGGTTCGCGAGTCCATCGCCAAAGCAATTCCGGCTGAATTAAGAATTGCAGCCGCGGCCGGCATCGGAATTTTTCTCACTTTTATCGGCTTAAAGAATGCCGGCTTTATCGTTGCCGATCCGGTCACGTTGGTGAAACTCGGGGCGCTCGGCAAGCCCGCGTTGCTCACCATACTCGGTGTCGCCATTTCAATCTTTCTCATGTCGCGGCGAAATCCGTTTGCGTTCCTGGCGACAATCGTCGTCGTCACGGTGGTGGCGTGGGCGCTCGGTTCGGTGGCGGTGCCGGCGCAGGTTCTCACCTTGCCGGATTTCAAAAGCGTGTTCCTCAAACTCGACGTAATCGGCGCGCTGAAGTTGAGCCTGCTGCCTTCGATCATTGCGATCCTGTTCACGGACCTGTTCGACTCGATCTCCACCTTCATCGGCGTCGCGCATGCCGGAGACCTGCTCGACGAAAACGGTCATCCAAAGAATTTGCGGCAAGGCCTCATTGTTGATTCGTTCGCCACCATGGGCGCCGGCGTGGCCGGCACTTCGTCGGGAACGGCTTACATCGAGAGCGTGGCCGGCATTCAAATGGGTGGCCGCACCGGTTTGACGTCAGTGTTCACCGCGCTCTGCTTTCTGCCGTGCTTTTTCATTGCGCCACTGGCGGGCATGGTACCGCCGTACGCGACCGCGGCGGTGCTGATTTTGGTAGGGGCCACCATGTTTCGCAGCGTGAGCCAGATCAGTTTCTCAAAGCTCGAAGAAGCAGTGCCTGCGTTTCTGACTCTGATTTTGATTCCGTTAACGTTCTCGATCACGCAGGGAATTCTCTGGGGCTTCATTTCACACGTCGGCCTCTACCTGATGGTCGGACGCCGCCGCGACATTAATCCGGTGATGTATGTACTGGCGCTGGTCTCGATCGGATTGCTGGTGCTGGAGCGTGTGAAGTTTGGTTAAGATTGAGACGCTTGATATCTAATCTGGAAAGGCCTATCTTCAGATTCGTGATCTCCAAAGAGCTAATAAAGTTAGAAATAGATAGGGTTTCGGAGGAAAGGCTCGAGGAGTTGTACTCCGTGATCAAGACCTATTCTGAGAGGCCGGCTCAAAACGGTGGTCCCAGCTTCATGTCAAAGCTGAAAGAGATAACTATCGAGGGGCCGGAAGACTTTGCTGAGAATATTGACTCATACCTAACAGGAGAAAAGTCGTTTGACTGAGGCATTTGTTGATACCTCGTTCGTCATTGCCCTGATCAATAAGACTGATCAATATCACAGCGAGGCCCTGCAACTTGCGGTTCGATTCGACAAGCAACCTCTAGTAACAACTGACGCCGTTCTTCTGGAAATTGGAAACGCGCTAGCGAGAAATTTTAAAGCGCAGTCGGTCCAAATCATCGAACACTTCATTAGTTCAGACGAAATCCAAATAGTCGGCTTAAATACTGAACTCTTTCGTCGGGCATTTGAATTGTATCGGTCCCACGACGACAAAGCGTGGGGCTTGGTAGACTGCATTTCTTCCATCGTAATGAAAGATCTAAAGTTGACTCGATCGTTAACAGCCGATAAAGATTTTGAGCGGGCAGGGTTTGAGATTCTTATTGGAAAATAAGCACCAACAATTCGTCTCGAACTTAATATGAAACGATCCACTCGCGGATGCGGATGTGCAATTGCAGTGCTGGCAGTGCTGGGGCTGGCCGCCGGCGGCGTTATCTGGAAGTTCGATCTGATCAACTGGTGGCGGGCGCGCCCGCCAAAGCCGCAGGGCGAGCTGCAGGTGCGCGTGCTCGACGTAGGACCAGTCGAAGGCGATTCGATCTTAATCATTTCTCCCACCGGAAAGTCCGTCTTGATCGACGCCGGTGATGCCGGCAAGGGCAAAGTGGTCCTCGAAGCGTTGAAGCAGGCGAAGATCGAGCGCCTGGACTATTTCATCGCCACGCATCCCCATCCCGATCACATCGGCGGTGCGGACGAAGTGCTGAACGGCATCAAGGTCGGGACTGTGATCGATAACGGAGTGGATCTCTCGACGCCGCCGCCACCGACTCCGGCAAATGCCAAAGGCAAACCGGCGAAGCCTTCTCCGACTCCGCAACGGCGCAGAGGAAAAACCGTAACCGGGTTCTTTGACGAGTACGCAGCCGCGCTAAAACAGAATGGAGCCCAGCATGAAAAGGCACAGCCGAACACAAAATACGATCTGGGCGGCGGCGCATTTCTAACTATTCTGGCGCCCTCTGAGCCCTTCTTCACTGCCGATCAGTTGAAGGCCGGTGGCAACGAGCCCAACGCGAATTCAATCGTGGCGCGGCTGGATTACGGTGACTTTTCGATGCTGTTTATGGGCGATGCGGAATTACAGACTGAGCAACGGCTGCTGAGTAAAGATCTCGATCTAAAAGCAAGAATCATCAAGGTCGCGCATCACGGGTCGAAGTACGCGACCACGCAGGATTTCTTGACGCGCGTGCAACCTGAAGTCGCCATCATTTCTGACGGCGGATGGAACCGCTATGGCCATCCGGGTCAGGCGACGTTGGATCGAATCAAAGCGGCAAATGCCAAAGTCTATCGCACAGATTTGCAGGGCGAAGTTACTATCAAGACTAAAGGCAAGTTGGAATCGGGAAGGCTCTACGAGATAAAGACCGCGAAGGAACCTGCCGAAGATATTTGGTTGGGCCGCGAGGGATCGAAGGACGATTCCAGCCGTTCAGGTTTCATCGCGTATGGTGATTTTGGCCCGCCACCGAAACCAAAGCCAACGCCCAAGAAGGGTAAATAGTAAATCGTGAATCGTAAATAGTTCAGGACTGGCAACTTCCCTGACGATTTCTATTTACGATTGACGACTTACTTCCTATATGACTAAACCGGCAACTTACGCGTCGGCGGGCGTCGATATCGACGCGGCGAATCGCGCAACTACCAAGATCAGGGAGCTGGCGCGCGCGACTTTT
>DATENS010000356.1:0-7164 GCA_035274925.1 Pyrinomonadaceae bacterium
AATTTGGATCGGCGCCATGGGTCAGCAGGATAGAGACGATTTCCGGTTCCCCGGCGCGAATGGCTTCGATGAGAAATGTTTCGCCATCCCACAATTCCCGGTGATTCAGATTTACATGGCGGCGTCCCCTAACCATTTTCAAGACCGCCTCTTTGTCACCCGCCTCGATGGCATCGAACAGACGCTCGCGCGGAGTCCCCTGGGCCAAGGCGGATGAAGAGATGGCGAGAAACAGAACGACGAGAGCAAGTTTTTTCATGAACCCCTCCAGCTTTGAACTTGAGGGGAGAACGAGCGGACCGGTGGGTTCTTGCGAGGAAAGGAAATATCCACCGATTACACAGATTTCAAAACCGGCGAAGAGCAAAGGGCAAAGCGTAACAGCTGGGGGGAAACCTCTGAGAAGTGCAAAGTCAGATCACCCGGGTGTCCAGCTCCCTGCCGTCTGCTTACTCCGTTCTCGATCTGTGTAATCGGTGGATTTCTCTAGGTTCCCGGCAAGGATCGCAGCGCGTCGCTTAAGTGGCTACGATCAGCGAGCGTGTGCAAGAGTGGGCCTGATGAAGAGAATTCAACCACGCTAACCGAACCTACGGGACAGCCAAGCCGGTAACGAAAGCGACCGACATCAATCCCGAGCAAGCTGCAAAGAATGATTCTTATTGTGGCCTTGTGAGAGACAACCAAGACGTTGCCCTGATCAAACTCCTGCTTGATTTCATCAATTACTCCTAAACCGCGGCGGGCCACTGCAACTGCCGACTCACCTCCGGTGGGAGCGTGCCAGGCCGGATCTGCCAGCCAACTGATGTAATCATCGTGATACTGCTTATCGACGTCTGCCTTGCTGGATCCTTCCCACTTGCCATAACTGATTTCGTTCAGACCGAGCCGGACCTGCATCGCGATCCCCAACTCATCGCAAAGAGGCTGAGCCGTAGCGACACCTCGTCGCAGACTGCTCGAGTAAATCGCGCGCCAGGGTGTCGCGCCATAGGCGGCGGCAAAAGCCTGGGCCATCTCAAGTCCCTCACGAGTCAACTCCGGATCAAGCCCCGAACCACAGAACACGTCATCGCGACTGAGCGCTGTCTGTCCGTGACGAAGCAGATGAATGGCAAGAGTCATTGTGGGCGAGATGGCGGAGCAGGCGACAGGAAATCAATCTTTTGTCTTTGATGCTTTCTGCAGCAACTGATCGATGGTCGCGAGCAACTCAGCCGGCGCCACCGGTTTCGACATGTGCGCGCTGAATCCGACCGCGAGCGCCGTACGCGCGTCCTTCGTCGAGGCATAGCCGCTCAGCGCGATCGCCGGCACGTCCTGCATATTTGGCAGTTGCCGCAACTGCTTCATCATCTCAAAGCCGTCCATGTGCGGCATGCCGATGTCAGAGAGAACCAGATCAATGGAATTGGCGGGAGCAATCTCGAGCGCTTCGGCTGCGGACTGACAAGTGGTCACGCGAAAACCTTTTGCTTTGAAAGTCGACTGCAACAGTTCGAGCGTGTCTTCATCGTCTTCAACAATCAGGATGTGCGCTCCGCGCGCCTCTGGTGGCTCGCCCGTGGTTTGTTGCTTGCCTGCAGCGGCTTCAGCCAGGCGCTCTTTACGTGGCAAGCGAACGGTGAAGCGGCTGCCGCTACCCAAACCTGCGCTGCTCGCCGCGACGGTTCCGTGATGAGCTTCGACAAAACTCTTCACCAAAGCCAGGCCCAGACCCAGACCGCCATGCGATCGGGTTTTTGAACCGTCAGCCTGAAGGAATCTCTCAAAGACTCGCGGCAGAAATTCCGGCGCGATGCCCACGCCTGTGTCGGTGACGGTGATTACCGCACTGGGCCCGTCGACTTCACACTCGATGCGTATTTGTCCGCCCTGCGACGAAAACTTCACCGCGTTGTGCAGGAGGTTGCTGAAGACCTGGCCCAGGCGGGCCGAATCTCCGGTCACGATTTCATCGCGCCAGTCGCGGAACGCGACTTCGAGATGAATGTCTCGCGTGGCTGCGAATGGCCGCACGGTTTCGACTGCCTCGTTAATTACCTGGCCCAGGTGCACCGGCAACTCCTCCATGCGCATTTTGCCGCTGAGGATGGCGGTCATGTCGAGTAAGTCATTGATCAGCCGCTTCAGCGTATGAGCGTTCTTCTCAATAATTGAGAGGCCATGATCAATTTCTTCGGGCGGCAGCAGTCCGTTACGCACCATATGCACCCACCCAATGACCGGCGTAAGCGGAGTGCGCAGCTCGTGCGAAATGGTGGTAAGAAACTCGTCCTTCGCGCGGCTGGCCGCTTCGGCCTCGCGCCGGGCCGCGCGTTCTTCTTCAAAAAGACGCGCATTGTCGATTGCCAGCGCAACGCGAAAGGCTACAAGCTGCAACAGACGCGTGTCGTCATCTGTAAACACCCGGTGCGTCTTTCTGCCGACATGAATCACACCCAACACCCGGCCTTCGATCAGCAACGGCACGCCGAGCAGCGTCTTGACCCCCTTCTCCCTGAGAAACGGTGTGTAGAGATCGGCGGTGTCGATGTCGTCAATTACTATCGGCGCTTTTTTCTCGGCCACGCGGCCGGCAAACCCGGACCCCATGGGAACGCGAATGCCAAGATTGATCTCCATGCCCTTCGCAGCCCATGACACCAAACAATTATCTTCTTCGCGCAACAGAATGACGACGGTGTCCACATCCATCGCGTCGCGCACGCGATCAAGCAACTCAGCCAGCAGCCGATCCAGAGAGAGATGAGACAGCGCGACTTCCGTGACGGTTTGCACCTGGCGCATTCGCTCCATCGCGGTTTCTACTTCAACACGCGCGCGTTGTTCGCGGGTGAAGAGCGCGCCCAACTCTTCCTCGGCACGCTTTCGTTCGACGAACTGTCCGATTTGATTTCCGATCCCATCCATGACTTCGAGCAACGACGGATCGGGCGTTTGGCTTTCGCGCGTGAAGAATTCCATCACACCGGAAACTTCACCGCCCAGCTTAATCGGGAAACCGAAGGCTGAGTTCAATTCGGCTTTCTCGGCCAGCGCCGCGCGCGGAAAATTCTCATCCGCGTCCAATTCGCTAATCCAATGCGACGCGCTGTCGGCCCAAATCCTTCCAGGCAAACCGACACCGCGTGAAAAAGGCCGGCCGCGACTGCCTTCGACAAACTCTTTCGCATTAAGGGAAGAAACCTGCCAACTGGCGAGCCAACGCAACACGTTCGCTTCGTGATCGACTACAAAAATCTGGCCAAGATCCCAGCCGAGGCTTTCACAAATTGCCTGGAGGAGTCTGGGTGCGGCCACGCTCAGTGATTCTGCTTCGGCCAGAATGCGCGCCGCTTCGTACTGGGCGACCAGCCGGCGTTCCAATCGCTTGCGATCGGTAACGTCGCGCGAGTTGATCACCACGCCGGCGACTACCGGATCATTAAGCAGATTGTGGCCGGTAGCTTCATGAATTCTCCACGAGCCGTCCTTGCACCTCAGCCGAAACTCTCTCTTGACGATGATATCGGGTTGGGCGATGCCGCTTTCAAACAGGTTTCGCAGCACTGGCGCATCGTCCGGATGCACAATTTCGAACGGACTCTTGCCGATTAACTCTTCGGGCCGGTAGCCCGTCGAATGCTCGACCGACGGGCTGACATAGCGGCGTGTGCCGTCGCGATTTAACACCGTGATGACATCAACGGCGTTTTCTATGAGCGAGCGCAGGTATTCTTCGCTGTGCTGAAGGGCTTCCTGCGCCTGCTTTCGATCCGTGATGTCGCGAGCAATGCCGGTGAAGTAATGCTTGCCCGCGTCTATGAATTCGCCGAACGAGAGCTCCAGCGGGACCTCGCTGCCGTCTTTGCGCAATCCCGGTAATTGCACCGCTTCCCAGGCGATGTGGCGCGTGCCGGTCGACAGGTAACGTTTCAGGCCGGCACGATGCACATGTTTGAGATATTCCGGCATGAGCATCGTCAGCGACTGGCCCATCATCTCGTCATGCGTGTAGCCGAAAATCTTTTCGGCCGCACGATTCACAAACAGCATCGTGCTTTGATCGTCAATGGTAATGATTGCGTCCGAGGCAGTTTCGGCAATGACCCGGGAAATTGGTGAGAGGCCGCTGAAAGGATCGTTTGTGTTCATTGCCGAATGGTCGGGTATTGCGAAAGCTAATCCTTTTGTTCCGCGTGAGTCAATCCGGCAAACCTCTATTGCTTTGCGCCCTGACGCCTTGGCGTGAGAACTTATGTCCACGCTAAAGATTCCTTCAGCAAAGGCGCCAGGCGGTTAAGGTCAGATTCTATGTATCCGGCAGGAAACCTTTTCATTCCAGCGCCGCACGGCCGGTTGGAAGCAATTCTCAAAACGCCGCGCGCGGAAACAGCCAGCGGCGTCGCCCTGGTTTTGCATCCGCACCCGCTCGGCGGCGGCACCATGCACAACAAAGTGGTGTTTCGTGCGGCCGCCGCATTGATTGACTCGGGATTGATCACTCTGCGGATCAATTTTCGCGGGGTGGGCCAGAGTAGTGGCGAACACGATGAAGGCCGCGGCGAACTCGAGGATGTGCGTGCGGGCCTCGATTACCTTTCACAAGAATATCCGGATAAGGAGATCACCCTCTGTGGTTTCTCGTTCGGCGCGCGCGTCGGGCTCGAGGTGGGCATCGCTGACCAGCGCGTTCGCCGACTGATCAGCATCGGCACGCCGGTGGACAAGTATGATTTCAGTTTTCTCGAGAGTTGCCCCAAACCAATCCTCTTCGTGCACGGTGAGCATGACGAGTTTGGAAATGTCGAGAAGCTGCGAGAGCTGGTCGCAAAGATCAAGGCGCCTGCGGAGCTGAGAGTCATCAAAGACGCCGGCCACTTCTTTGACGAGCAGTTGGATGAATTGAAGCGGGTGATCAGCGAGTGGGCAAACTCTAAGTAAAATCCTTGATACCGCGAAGCGGTTACAACTCAAAGCCCAGGGTTGCGAGCAAAGCGAGCTACCCTGGGGTCAGATTGTGTATCAAATCAACCCAGTACGGGTTGCGACGGTCGCGGTAAACACATTAGTTCACGCCAGGTTCTCAGTCGTATCGAGATAGCCAACAATGCAGTCCCGAATCAGCTCATACGAGCGCCGGTAAACCATCTCATCATAGCTGAAGAACGGATCACTGATTTCGTCGCCGCGCTTTCGGGGATCAAAGGATCCCAAAAGACTAACGCGACTGGCGGAAATGCCGAACTCACGCGTCAAGGAATCAGCATGATGTCTCTCCATCGCCAGAAAGAGGTTTATCGCATCGAGTGGAAGACTCAGCACAAAGGTTGGTGTGGTCTTAGGAGCCTGCGTGTTGAAGTGCAGGCAAGTCTTTAAAGTCTTCTCCAACGGCGGCTGATCCGAAAAATCGATCACGCCGGCCGAGTAAACCTCGATGTTCAGCGATCTTTTTCTGGCTTCGTTTACCAGAATTGCATGCGCCATCAGACTGCGACACCTGTTGGCGGTACAGATGAACGCAATCGCAGTCATGACCAGTCACGATAACCTGTTTTTTGCCACCAGCAACTCAGCATTCAATATCGCCGCCCCGGCCGCGCCGCGGATTGTGTTGTGACCGAGAGCCACAAACCTGAAATCCAGAACATTGTCCGGCATGATGCGGCCCACCGTGACGCTCATCCCGTTTTCGGCGTCTCGGTCCAGACGCGGCTGCGGCCGATCAACTTCATCGCGCAAAATCACCGGGCGCGCCGGCGCCGAATGTAGTTTCAACTTCTGAGGCTCGGCCGTAAAAGAAGTCAGGGCTTCTTTTAGTTGATCTAGTGATGCCGGTTGCGAGAGTTTCACGCGAATCGATGCCAGGTGCCCATCAGTAACATTGACGCGGTTGCATTGAGCGCTCACGGACATCTTTGCATCGTCAATAACTCCGTCGCCGACTTTCCCAAGCAACTTCAAAGTCTCGGCTTCGATCTTCTCTTCTTCACCGCCGATGAACGGAATTACATTGTCCGTTGCGTCGAGCGATGCCACGCCGGGATAACCAGCGCCGGAAAGCGCCTGCATCGTGGTGACCACGCATGACGCAATCCCAAACTTTGCGTGCAGCGGCGCGAGCGCCATCACAATCGCGATCGCTGAACAGTTCGGATTGGTAACAATGAAGCCACGTTCGAACCCGCGATTCTTTCGCTGCACATCGATGAGCGCGATGTGTTCAGGATTCACTTCCGGAATCAGCAGGGGAATGTCCGACCCCATCCTGTGGGAAGAAGAGTTGCTGATCACCGGATAACCGGCCGCGGCGAATTTGAGCTCGGCATCAGTCGCCACGTCAGTGGGCAGACTGGAAAAGACTAAATCGCAATCAAGGGGAGGCGCCGGCGGCTGCACGAGAGTTTTTCGTACCGGCTCAGGCATGTCTCCCGGCAAGCGCCACTTGCAGGCTTCGGCATACGTCTTACCCTGCGATCGATCGGATGCCGCTAACGCGGCGATTTCAAATTGCGGATGACCCTGGAGCATCTGAATAAAGCGCTGGCCCACCACGCCCGTGGCCCCGAGAATTCCCACACGAAACTTTTTAGTCATTGGAATCGATTACCGTTTAGAGGCGGGCTACCACCCGCCATTAGCGATCTAGGAGGGCGGGCATTAGCCCGCCTCCAAACTCTTCAACCCTGCTCCCAGACGCCGAACGCCTTCGCTCAATCTCTCTTCATCGGCACAAAATGAAATTCGCAGGTAGCCTCTGCTCTCGTCACCAAACGCTGCGGCGGGAATGGTGACAACACCATGCTCGAGCCCGGCCTCGGCCACGCGCATTTCATCTCCGTAGCGGCTAACGTCCACCATTGTGTAGAAAGCACCTTCCGGAGTCACGCAGCGCAAGCCCAATTCGTTACGCAACAAGCCGAGCAGGTGTTCGCGCCGGAGCATAAAAATTTCGCGATACTCTTGCCGGGCCGCCGCCGCTTCGTCCGTCCAGGCGGCCAGCGCGGCTTTCTGAGAAATGCTCGATGCGCAAGTTACCACATAGCCATGCAAGACGAGCGCAGCCTTCATTACCGCTTCGTCTCCCGCCAGCCAGCCGATGCGCCAACCAGTCATGCGCATTGATTTGGAAAGACCGTTCACCACGATGGTCCGCGGATAGAATTCCGAGATCGATGG
>DATENS010000357.1:0-8716 GCA_035274925.1 Pyrinomonadaceae bacterium
AAGGTGCGCGCCCGCTTCGGGCTCGTCTTCGACTCGGACGACCCCGGCTTCCTCTTCACCAGAGGGCCTTCGGCCAACCACTTCGAGTTCCGCGTCTACGGCCTTGAGTCGCACGCGGGCGTCGCGCCCGAGTACGGCATCTCCGCGATAAGGATCGCCGCCGAGGCCATCGCGAACATGAAGCTCTTCCGCGTCGACGAGGAGACGACCGCCAACATCGGCGTCATCCGCGGCGGCGAGGCGACGAACATCATCACGAACTTCGTCATGCTCAAGGGCGAGGCGCGCTCGCTCGACGACGAGAAGCTCGAAGCTCAGACCGCGCACATGCTCAAGTGCTTCGAGGACGCGGCGGCGAAGTACGAGGTCACGGTCGAGGGCGTGACGACGAAGGCGCGCGTCGAGGCGGACGTGACGCGCGAGTACTACGCGATGGACGTGTCGGACGACTCGCGCGTCGTGAAGTTGGTCAAGGAGGCGGCCGCGCGGATGGGGCTCAAGGTCGAGACGATGGCCTCGGGCGGCGGCTGCGACGCCAACATCTTCAACAGGCGCGGCATCGAGTGCGCCAACCTCGGCACCGGCATGCGCGCCATACACACCGTTAAAGAGTGGCTCGACGTGAAAGACATGTACGCTTCGGCTGAGATGACTCTCGAAATCATGAAGCTGAACGGCGAGCTGGCGGCGAAAGCGAGCGCCACCGGGGCGTGAGGATCCGCAGATTTCACAGATAAACGGTTCGATTGAGTGAGCGAACAGTAGATCTCGAAGTACAGCAGAAGCGCGAGCTCAAGCTGTAGTTCTTTCTGCGAAATCTGCGTAATCTGTGGATAGCTCATGCCGCCGCGCTGGACCCACATCACCATCAACTGCAGCAACATCGACGCGTCCGTCGATTTCTACACTTCAGTCTGCGGCCTTTCAATTGTTCGCGATCGGCGTCTGGAAGGACGTCACAACGTCTGGCTCGGCCCACCCACACCACCCGGAGAAGATCCCGTCTTTGTACTCGTCATTGTTCAGGACGAAGTAAAAGCGCGTCTCGATCATTTTGGGTTTCAATGCGAGTCGAAAGAAGAAGTTGATAGCATCGCCGAAATTGCTCGCCAGCAAAACATTCTGGTTGAACCGCCGGTGGATATCGGTGGTGTCGTGGGTTACTTCGCCATGGTGCGCGATCCGGATGGGCACATCGTGGAATTCACGGCGGGGCAACCATTGAGGGGATTGTGAAATGACTCGATGGTTTGCAGCATTAGTGATTGCCTTGGTCGCTTTATCCGCTCCGGCACTGGCCCAGTCTCCGTATACGATCAGCGGTGAATTGCGCGACGACGAGGGGCGACTTTTCGTCGACGGCAACGTGTGCGCGCTGCTGAAAATTCCAAGCGGCCTCAACGTTCGTGACAAGGTGTGCAGCGAATCGGACGGGCAGGGAAAATTTACCATCAGCCTCACGCAACCGGGTACCTACCAGGTTATCGCCGACAAGGTATCCGAAGGCTATATGCCCACCTACTTTCCCTTTTACAAAACTGCGAGGCGGCCGGCGCCAGAAGTCACTTTGGGCAGCGGGACCGACAGTCAAACTGTTGTAGTCAAGATGCCTCCACAAAGTGGGTTGCTCACCGGGAAAGTGATCGATGAAGCAACCGATCGGCGCGTGCCGAACTTCGTCGTCTGGGTCTGGCAGGCCCGCGATCCCAACGCTCGCACTCATTTGGTCGTCAACGGGCAGTCAGGCATGTTCCGAATGTTCGCGCCGCCGACTGAGCCCATCAGGATGCGCGTCGTGTCTGACGGCTATGAAGACTGGGTAATGGGCGGAGGTGTATTGGTTTCGCTGGCCGGCGCGAAGAAAGGACCTGGCGCGTTGCTCGTGCCCACGGGCGAGCGAACCGAGTTCGCGGTTTACTTAAAACGAAAGACCCCATTGCCGCCAGATGCGGCTGACGCAAACGGCTTACCGGCGCCGATTCAAATGTCACCGGCAGACGGTCAAGTATTCGATGTTTTTCCACGAAATGCGCGGCTCGAATGGAATCCCGTCACGGGCGCGACATCTTACGCAGTCGAAATCGAATCGTGCTGGCCGCGAGGGCCTGAGGAAAAGAAACGCCTTCCCGATGATGGTGAGTGCATCAACCCGTCCTCGTATGAAGAGAAGTACGGCTTGCGGAACACGAATTATGAATTCATCTTTAAAGGCGCGCAGCCCGGCCGTTGGCGGGTTTGGGCAGTTGGTCCGAACCACAAACCTGGAATCAGGAGTCCGTGGAGGAGCTTCACTTTTTTGAAATGATGTGAGTTTGTTTGCAATTCGTCCGGCGCCGGCTGGTTGAGTTCAATGCCGCCAGCCGTTGAAAGGATTAAGCTAGCCGCTGTGATCTATGAGTGGGATCCGAAGAAAGCAAAAGCAAACCTGCGAAAGCATCGTGTGTCTTTCGAGGAGGCCGCTACAGTATTTCTCGATCCGCTCGCAGTCACCTATCCGGACCCGGATCATTCAGGGGATGAAGTAAGAGAAATAACCCTTGGCCATTCAACAAGACAGAGAGTAATCTTTCTTTATCACACGCAACGGCGCGGCCGAATCCGAATAATCGGCGCCCGAAAAGCGACATCAAACGAACGCAGACAATATGAAGAAAGCGTCAACTAAGAAAGCCAAGGATGAACTCAGGCCTGAATATGATCTTTCAACATTAAAGGGCGGGGTTCGAGGCAAATACCACAAGCAAGCAACGGCCGGCACTAATCTTGTGCTGATCGAACCGGAACTCAACGAATTGTTTCCCGACTCGGCAACGGTCAATCGGGCCTTGCGAGTGTTAGCAGACGTTGCCGCGTCGGCTGCAGGCAAGCCGAAGACGGCAAGCTCTCATAAGAAACGAGTAAGGAAAGCGAGTTGATGTTATCAACCCGCGAGCGACTCAGCTTTATCTAAAGCGCACTTCATGATCCGACCATTCCGCGGCATTCATCCGCAAATCCACGAAACCGCATTCATCGCCGATAGTGCGCAAGTCATCGGCGATGTGCATGTCGGCGAGCAGGCTTCGATTTGGTTCGGGACGGTGGCGCGCGGCGACATGTACTACATTCGCATCGGCGACCGCAGCAACGTGCAGGACAACTGTGTGCTGCACACGCGCACCGGCGAGAAGCCGACGATCCTCGAACACGAAGTCACTATCGGCCACAGCGTTACGCTGCACGGTTGCTACATCGAGCATCAATCGCTGATCGGGATCGGTTCAATTGTGCTGGATGACGTGCGCGTGGGCGCGCAATCGCTGGTGGCGGCGGGCTCGTTGATCTCGCCGGGAACAATCATTCCCCCGCGCTCACTCGTTATGGGAATGCCAGCGCGGGTGAAGCGGCCTTTAACTGATGAAGAAGTAGCGAGTCTCGATCTGTTCTGGCAGAACTACGTGAAGTATTCGGCTATGTATCTGAAGGAATGAGATTGCAACGTTACAGAACCGCGAGCGATAGCGAGCGGGATAAAATCATTACAAGGATGGATCTGAACTAGTCGGAACCCGGTCGCTACCGCTCCCGGTTCTGACTTCAACCACCGGCATTACATCGCTCTTATATCCGCACTCTTCATTAGCACAGCGCCGCGTGGTGCCTTTCTTGGTGGTCTTCTCAAGCAGGAATGGCGCGCCGCATTGCGGACACTTTTCCGTGACCGGCTTGTCCCAATAAACGGTCTCGCATTTGGGATATTCTGAGCATCCATAAAAGACTTTTCCGCGCTTGGAACGCTTGACGATCAGCTCGCCCTTGCAGCCCGGCCGCGGACACGCGGCGCCCGTGGTTTCGCGCTTGATGTACTTGCACTTGGGGTAATTCGAACACGAGATGAATTCACCAAAGCGGCCCTGCCGTTTCACCAGTTGCGCGTCGTCGAGCGGACATTTCTCATCGATCGGGACGGGCGGCGCGTTCACCTTTCCGCTTTTGGAAATCTTGCGGATATTGCGGCATTCGGGATAGCCCGAACAGCCGTAAAAAGGTCCGAAGCGCCCACGCTTTAGCTGCATCTGCTTGCCGCAAAGCTCGCAGGCCTCAATCTCTTCTTCGCCATCGGCGCCTTCCTGTCCGGGCGATGCTCCGCCGTCAATGGCCACCGGCTCAGCATCGCGGGTCGCGCCACAGCTAGTGCATTTCAGGTACTTGCCAAAGCGGCCCAACTTCTGGACCATGCCCGGCGTGTTGCACTTGAGACAGACTTCATCGGTCGGCGTCTCTTTTTCCTTGATGTCCTTCGCGTACTTTTGAAACTCCGTCAGGTCCTTCTTGAACTTGTCATAGAACTCATGCAACGCGTCAGTCCACTTGAGCTTGCCTTCCTCGATCTCGTCCAGCTCCTGTTCCATGCGCGCGGTGTAGGTCTCGTTAAAAAGATCGTCAAAGCCTCCGTCGATCAGGACGTCGTTGACTGTCTTGCCGAGCGCGGTCGGATGGAAACGGCTCTCCTTCTTCTCGACGTATTCGCGATCCTGAATCGTGGTCATGATGGCCGCGTACGTGGATGGGCGGCCAATGCCCTTCTCTTCCAGCGCTTTCACCAGCGTCGCTTCCGTGTACCGCGGCGGAGGTTCAGTGAAGTGCTGCTCAGGCTCAATCCGCTTCAGAGAGAGCGTTTCACCTTTCTGGACCAGCGGCAGTGTGCGTTCGTCTTCATCATCTTCGGCGGGCTTCTCGTCGCGGCCTTCCTGATAAATCTTCAGGAAGCCGTCGAACTTTTGCACCGAACCGGTGGCGCGAAATACAAAGCGGCCGGCCTTTATGTCGATCGTCGTCTGATCAAAGAGCGCGGGCATCATTTGCGACGCCACGAAGCGTTGCCAGATTAGCCGGTAAAGCTTCAGCTCTTCCGGCTTCAGATATTGCGCGAGGGAATCCGGCGTGCGGGCTACATCGGTCGGGCGAATCGCTTCGTGCGCGTCCTGCGCACCTTTTTTGGAGCGATAATGTACTGCTTTTTCCGGTAGATAGTTCGCGCCGTACTGCTGATTAATGAATCCGCGCACATCGCCCAGGGCCGCTTCGCCCACGCGTGTCGAGTCGGTGCGCATGTAGGTAATCAAGCCCACCGAGCCTTCAGCGCCGATCTCGATACCTTCGTAAAGATGTTGCGCAATCATCATCGTGCGCTTTACCGGAAAACCAAGTTTGCGGGACGCTTCCTGCTGCAACTTTGAAGTGATGAACGGCGGTACCGGATTTCGCTTCCGCTCTTTGGTGGTGACTTCATCAACGACGAATGGCTGTTTTTCTGCTTCCGCAACGATCTCAGTTGCCTGAGCTTCATTCCCGATCAGAATTTCAGTCTTCTTCAGATCCTGATCAAAGCCGCTGGTCTTCACGGTCTGGTCCGCGACTTTGAACAAGCGCGCATCGAAGGCGGGCGGTTGATTTCCGGCCAGGTTCGCCGCGATCGTCCAGTACTCAGTCTTTAAGAACGCTTCGATCTCTCGCTCGCGTTCCACCACCATGCGCAATGCCACGGACTGCACGCGACCGGCGCTCAAGCGGCCGCCAATCGTCCGGCAAAGCAGCGGCGAAACCTTGTAACCCACCAGCCGATCGAGCACCCGGCGCGCCTGCTGTGCGTCAACCAGGTTTCCGTCGATCTGCTTCGGATGCTCGAACGCCTCCTGTACCGCGCGCTTCGTGATCTCATTGAACATCACGCGAAAATGAGGCGTGGCCGGCTTCTTGGGAACAATCTCTTCGGCCAGGTGCTGGCAAATGGCTTCGCCCTCACGGTCCGGGTCAGCTGCCAGATAAATCGCGTCAACCGTTTTGGCCGTCTTCTTAAGATCGGCGACGATTTTCTTGTTGTTGCGCTTTTTGGTGTCGGGAATAATCTCGTATTCCGGGGCGAAATCGTTCTGCACGTCGACGCCCAGGCCTTTCGAAGGCAGATCTTTGATATGCCCGATCGAGGCCTTCACCACGAAGTCCTTGCCGAGATATTTATTGATCGTTTTCGCTTTGGCGGGCGATTCGACAATTACAAGATTCTTAGCCATTTATCGATACAAACCGGTCACGCCTTGATGACCGTTCGATGATTTGGGGTTGCTTGGACCTCTAATTCATTCGCGGGAATCAAGGCGGCATGAAAATGCACTAACCTCGCCACGCCTGTCAAACGAGGACCTTTCGGCGGGGCATGGAAGTTCACCAAAACGCCTCAGTTGCTACGCGGCTTTAACCCGGGTTTTTGCTCAGGAAATGCCATCCGCTACATGCGCCGCACAAAACACTTGCCGGGAAGCGCGCGGATCAATTCGCGCATTTCCAAATTGAGCAAAGCCGTGGTCAGTTGCGTGATCGAAAGTTTGGTGGCTTCCGCCAGCGTATCGATCTGTTGCGGCGAGTCGGTGGTGAGCAATTTGAAGATTGCACGCTCGTTTTCGGACAGATCCGGAGGGGCCAGCTGGAGTTGATCGACCAACTCTCCTTTTTTCGATCGCCTGCTCGGCGGTGGCAACAGCTGCGCAGCTATGTCCGGGGGCAGCTCGCTGGCGATGTCCTGCCATTGCTGCACTAACTTGGCCCCGGCGCCCTTGATCAAGTAATTAGTGCCAAACGAATTGCGCGACGTGATATTTCCGGGGACCGCAAAGACTTCACGGTTTTGCTCCATCGCCAGCCGTGCTGTGATCAGCGAGCCTGAGTTTTCCGCCGCTTCCACCACTACCACGCCCAAGCTCAAACCACTGATCACGCGATTACGATACGGAAAATTCTCTGAGACGGGAGGCGTCCGCAACGGAAACTGCGTGACCAGGGCCCCGCCTGCTTTCAGAATTTCATCCGCCAGCTTTTTGTGATCGCGCGGATAAATCTGATCGAGTCCCGTGCCCATCACCCCCACCGTGCGACCGCCGGCTTCCAGGGCGCCGCGGTGTGACGCCGCATCAATTCCGCGCGCCAAGCCTGAGATCACCGTCACCCCGCGCTGCGCCAGCTCGCGTGACAACATTAACGCTGCGTTCTGTCCGTAGGTGGAGCAGCGACGCGAACCCACGATGGCCACACATGGCCGGTCAAAACATTCGCTCCACTGTCCCTTCAAGTACAAAACGACTGGTGGATCATAAGTCTCGCGCAGGAGTGCCGGATAAACTCCGTCGTCAAGCACCAGAATCTCGGCGCCAAGTTTGCGCGCACTTGCGATTTCAGCTTCAGCGCGCGCATGTAACTCGCGATTGGCAATGCTCTCAATCGTGTCGGGCGTCAATCTAAGCAAAGCGAGCTCGCGCCGCGGCGCATCGAAAATTGCCTCCGCCGATCCAAAGTGTTCGAGTAAGCGCGCGGATACGCGTGGCCCAACGCCGGGAGTCATGTTGAGTGCGATCCAATCTTTCACAGTGAGCAGTTAGCGGTGAGCAGTTAACAGTAGAAAGACCAATACCCGCCCGTGCGCGAGGAGTGGGGATAACACTTCGGGCTGAAAGCGTCAACCAACTATTAATAGCAAGTTTTTTATCAAGACGAAGATGGAAGCAAGGCATTTTTTTGGCAGTCGCGGTCAAAGCTTTTACTGCTTACTGCTTACTGCTTACTGCTTACTGCTTACTGCCTACTGCCTACTGCTTACTGCTTACTGCCTACTGCTTACTGCCTACTGCCTACTGCTTACTGCCTACTGCTTACTGCCTACTGCTGACTTTTTTGGCGGAGGCGTGTAGGAATCGAACCTACCTGAGCCTGCTCTCGCAGTCTCACTGCCGGTTTTGAAGACCGAGCCGTTCACCAGAACAGATGCGCCTCCAGGCGGGGGATGGCTGGCCGCGGTTATCGGCCAGAGGCAAGACCGTACGCGGGCGCAAACTCGCTGTCAAGTTTGTCTATTCGCAGCCATTGATCGTAAATCCTGGAACGTCCAGGGCAAGAAGTCAGCAAATTTTTCGCCCAAGCTTCGTCCTTCTGCGTCAGAAGAAATGCGTTATCAAGAAAGGACTTGAACATGAAAACTCGCCTCAGAATCGTCACTACGGTTTCCGCACTTTGTGCGGCGCTTTTGTTCCTGGCGGCAACCGCATCAGCACAGCCGCGCGAAGCCCGCGGCCATCTGTATACCAAAGCAGACGTCGATCGCATCATCAAACGCGTCGAAACCAGTAGCGACAAATTCAAGAAGGAATTCGACAAGGCGCTCGATCGAAGCCGCCTCAACAATACGAACCGCGAAGATCGGCTGAATGACTACGCCAAAGACTTCGAGCATGCCACCGACGATCTGCGGAAGCACTTCGACCGCACCGACAAGTGGATCGAAAACAAAGATCAAGTACGAACTTGCTTGTCGCTGGCCTCGAAACTTAACGTGGCCATGCGCAATCGCCGGCTCGGACCGAAGGTCGAGAGCCGCTGGTCAGCATTGCGCTATGATCTGAACACCCTGGCGGACGTTTACAACTTACCTGTAGTCGGCTCCCCGTCTTACTAGCTTTGCGATCTGATTGACGGCGACCGTGAGATCCCTGTAGGTTTACGCACGCCCGAGGTTCGGAATCTCAGAGGTCGAGTAAGACATGTGGAAGAAAATAATTTTGGGACTGGGCATTTTGGGGATGGTGTTGTCCGGCGTAGGGCTCGTCATCTCCATAATGCTGCCTACCTTAACCGACAATCGCGTCAGCTCTGACGAAGCGTTGATCGGCATCATTCCGGCGGCGATTCT
>DATENS010000358.1:0-5491 GCA_035274925.1 Pyrinomonadaceae bacterium
ACGAGAATCCGGCCAATGGCCACCTGTCGAATCACTGGATCACTTTGCACGAGACAGGCAACGTCGCGGGCTATAACCCGATTCTGGTGATGGATGTTTGGGAGCATGCGTACATCCTGGATTACAAACCAGCGGACCGCCCCAAATATATCGAAGCGTTTTTCTCGAACATTGATTGGAGCGCGGTTGAGCGAAGATTGCACCGGATGACGGCGAAGCCCGTCGCGGCGTAGGTTTGGAGTGCGCCGGCAGAGCGCAGCGACGACGGCGCTTTGGATTGTCTTCCGAGAAATTTGAAGGAAACCAAAGCGGTGTTGCGCTTCGCTTGCCACCGCACTCCAAATTCAGCTTGTTCCTTGCCCGCTTTTTGTGATAAGCGATCACTGAATCCAACAGTCCGGAGGACTTATGAGAATCCCGAAGTCTGCTCTTTTGCTGCCCGTGCTGGCTCTTGCCGCGATGATTGCGAGTTGCGAGCCGGCTCATGAAAACACAAACACTACCGCTACTTCGACGGCGTCTCCGCTGGTTGCCCAGGAGCTGAAGGTGGTCCCGCGCCCGCAATCGATCGAAGACCTGATGAAAGGGCGCGGCGAACAGGATCAGGCAAAGCCGGCCGTGCGCATTTTGTCGCCGGCAAAGAATGCGGTCATCAATGGTTCGACGGTCGAAGTGAAGTTGGAAGTGAGTGGCGACCTGAAGGGCTACATGCCGCACAAGGATCCGGCGACCGGCAAAGGTAATCACATTCACGTGATCCTGGATAACCAGCCTTACGAGGCGTACTACGAAATGGGCCAGCCCTTCGAGATGAGAAATGTCGCCGAAGGCAAGCACACTCTGCGCGTGTTTCCATCGCGGCCGTGGCACGAAAGCTACAAGAACGAAGGCGCTTTCCAGATGGTAACGTTCGAGGTGAAAGGCGGCGGTGACGCCTCAAAACCGACGACCACGAAAGATGGTCAGACGATGGCGAGTCCCGCCCAGAGTCCCGCTGCAAGTGCGAGTCCCACTCCCGCCAAAGAAGGAAAAGATTACGCCACGAAGAGCAATGCCGGCGAAGTTGATGTGGCCAAGCCGCTATTGACCTATAGCCGGCCGAAGGGTGAGTACACGGGCGCCGACACCGAAGCGATTATGATCGATTTCTGGCTGACCAACGGGAAGCTGCAAAGCGAGGGCGGAGAATATCGCGTCCGCTACACAGTCGATGGCGGGACCCCGGGGTTTATCGATACCTGGAATCCGATTTGGCTGTCGGGTTGGACTGCCGGAAAACACACGGTGAAGCTGGAGCTGGTCGACAAGAGCGGACAGGTAGTTGAGAACGGCGGTTACAATTCAACGTCACGCGAAATCAACGTTGCGAAGTAATAATTGTTGTCAGCGGTGCGCGAGCCCGTCGGATGAGATTGTGCTCGAAGCGATTTTGATGTGAATCGGTCCTTCGGACCTCCGGAAAAAATCGCGCAGCCCACTTATTTTCCAAACATACCGCCGACTTTTGATGCGATGTCGCCCACGGCATCGCCGACTCCTCCGCCCACGCCGGAGACGAGGTTATCAATCTGGCTGCCAATCGGAGCCGGCAGTTTGTCTTTCAAAAATCCGGTCACAGTATTAATCGCTGTACGTGCCTGATCTTCAGAAATACCTGCTTTGGCGGTTACTTGTTTGATAAGTTCGTCCATGATTTCTCCTGATGCTCGGCTGGTTATTCCCACGCCGAGGTGACAAGTCCCTGGCCGTCCTGCCAGTAAGGCGCCCAAACCAACGTTACGAGTTTGACCGAGATGTTTGATTTCGTCGGCTTCAGACTAACTTTTTCTAATGTTTCAGTTTGCGGATCAGTCGAGCTTTGCAGCGCTTCCGTTTCTTCTTTTAGCTTCGCATCGAGCTCCACGAGCTGCTGCGCGACCGCCGCGACAGTTTCCTGAGCCCGCCCGACGTCTTCACTTTCTTTCATTGAACGGCCTACGCCCCGCGCAGCCGTGGTGGCCCGGCCCAGGTTCGTGAGACTCATCGTCTTGCGTCCGAAAAGAGATCCGAGCAAAGTTGCGCCGAACGAAATGGCGGTCTGCATTTTTTGGCTCTTTGCCTGCTCAGCTTCGCGCTCAACAGCCTGTTCGGCCCGGCGCTTCTTCTCTTCTAGCGCAGCCACCTTCGGTGCATACTTCTCACGCAGCTTCTCGACCATTTCATCGCGCTTCTCACGCGCAAGCTGCTGCAGACGAACGCGAAAATCTCGTTCACTCTCTCCGGGATTTGAAGCGAGTTTCAAACTCGGACTCTCGAAAAGCTCGAGCCGCTGATTCCGATAGAGCCACGCGGCGAAGTCTTTCTTCCAGACCTCGTAGTTCTTTGCTTTGCTCGCGGCCGGCGGGATCGCGGCGAATCGCACTCCGTCACCGGGCGTTTGCTCAAGATCTTCCAGCGGCAAGTCCACAGGGTTCGCCTGGTCCCAGTTCAAAGCGATGGGCCCCTCATTAATTGCCGCAAGCCGCGACAACTGCTGCGTCATGTCGAGCGTTTTGGAATCGCTGAAGCGGACCTCGGCCGCGCCCAGCACCATCGGTTGATAAGTCAACGTGGCGCCGCTTGCGCTGCCGCGCACTGGAATGAAGAACTGCGAGACTTCGGGAGGTAAAACCGGCCGCTGACTGGCAATCGATGTGGGGCTTACCGCCGCATCGGTCTGCGGAGCGGGTGCTGTCGCACTCCCGACAGCCGCGGCCGCCGCCATTGGCGCCGCGGTTTTGGTCTGCGCTTTTACCGGTTCCATCAGCGCTTTGATCTGTGTTCTCGTCAGCGGGCCGCGCAGATAAGACATGGCCCAGCGAGTCTCAAAAACCTCTGTGCCGTCTTCGTGCACATTGTTGAGCAGGAAGATGCGATTGCTGAGTCCGGCGAGAGTTTGCTCCATGGACTGCCGATCAAACTTCTGACCCGTTCCCGCGGCGATACCTTCGAGACCCTCGAGGACGCGCGCCTTGTCGCGTTCAGTTTGCAGGCGGCCGATGAACCACGTGCCCGTGTTCGATAGTCCTTTGTAATCCAGATCCACCGGGTTTTGTGTAACCAGCACCACCCCGAGACCGAAGGCGCGGCCTTGTTTCAGCAGAGTGAGCAGCGGAAGTTTCGACGGCGGATTTGCTACCGGCGGAAAGTACCCAAAGATTTCGTCCATGTAGAGAATTGCGCGCAGGCTGGTTGTGCCTGATTGCGTTCTCATCCATCCCAGCGTTTGGTTTAGCAGCAGGGAAACAAAAAACATCCGCTCGGCGTCGCTGAGGTGGGCGATCGAAAAAATCGCGAGCCGTGGCTTTCCGTCCGGAGTATGCAGAATGCTTTGAATGTCGAGCGGCTCGCCTTCCATCCAGGCACTGAAACCCGGCGCGGCCAGAAGATTGTTGAGTGACATGGCCAGCTCGAATCGGTCCTTTGACGGGAAAAACGATTCAAGATCCATGACGCCTACTTTAGTTATTGCCGGATTCTGGATTTGTTGAATCAGGGCCGCAATGTCCAGGTCTTTTCCTTCTGTCCAGGCGTTGATGTTCACGGCTCTTGATTGGATCGGCATCGATGCCCAGCAGCCCCAGCAAACTGGTGACTGTCGTGTTCACCCGCTCAGTCATTAGCTCGTTATCGTCCCGAATCGTCGCGGGCGGTGCGGCAAAGGACTTTAGAATCGAGACTGGAATTCCGGCATTGCTGCCCGGTGTGTAGATGCGAAAGTCAGCGGCATCGCGCAGGCGCCTGATGCGCGCGCCATCCTGGCCCCAGTCCGCCAACCCTTTCTTCCACAGCTCAGCCTGCGCACCCGCGTACTCGGCGGTCGAAAGATTTTTCTTCTGCGCGTCTTCTTCATTGCCCCAGGGCGCGAAATCCTCAGCGCGTAAATCGGGGAAGGTCAAAAGCAGATTAGTCAGGTCGCCTTTGGGATCGATCACGATGGCCGGGATACCGTCAATGGCCGCTTCTTCGAGTAACCCAATGCAAAGCCCCGTCTTGCCACTGCCGGTCATGCCGACGCAAACAGCGTGAGTGACGAGGTCCTTCGAATCGTAAAGCACCAGGCCGTCTTTCGGCTTCTTGTTCTTCAGGTCATACGGGCGTCCCAAATAAAATGCGCCCAGCTTCTCGAAGTCTTCCATTAATCAAGCCTCCGCCTTTTGCATGGTTGCTAGTTTTGCCTGGCGATTACCCGATCGGCGATTTGGCGATAGGTATTTTCCGGAATGATGTTTCGCCGTGTTAATTCAGTCTTCTCTCGATACGGTCGATGGTCGATGATTCGTTGCGCGTAAGCTTCGCCAATACCCGGCAAACGAATTAACTCGGATTTGTAGCGTGATTCAAATCGACGAGTTGACCTTCGCCGTTACTGGTCCGCGCGGTTCGCGACTGATTGCGGTTGTATGCCTGATGGCAGCCCACCAAACCAAACCCGGCGATCAGCAGCAACACAATGAGACAGAGTCGTCTCATGATTTCTCCGCGGCGCTTTCAAAACAGGGGATGTTCGCTTCGCGTTAGTTCATATCAGATTTGAATGCCAACTCCAAACTCGTTGAGTCCAGGGCGGCACGCGCAATTTGCGCCTGACTTCACGGGCGGACTGCCAGTGCCAATTTCGTCAAACCTGAGTCAAAATCAGTTGAGTTTTGCCTGGATCTTTTTCGGGAGTTTTCCGAATACGAGGTCATACGAGTTGCGCAGCAGGGCCTTCAATTCCTTGTCGCTGAGCGCGTTGAAGCGTTCCAGCGCTACCCAGTGATACCGAGCCACGTAAGGCGCGGGAACAATGCCACGTCTTTCGGTTAACTCAGCGAATTTTTCCGGCGTGCACTTGAAAGACATCACGTGATCTGACGCCGCATCCAAGCCAATCACCGCGAACATCTTGCCCGCGATCTTGAAGACGAGGTCGTTTCCCCACTGCACATTCTCAGTCGCGTGCGGGAACGAGAGGCAATAGGCGCGAACGGATTCGATGTCCACTGTTACATATCCTCCAACACGAGCAGCGCGGTTTGGCCGCCGCCCGACGTAACATTCAATAGAGCAGATGAAGAAAGGGATCTAATTCATTGAGTATCGTGGGGAGCATCTGCATCCTAAAGCAGGGGCCGCACGATGGTTCCTGATTTGTAGGCTTTCAGACTGCGCCCAAATCAAGCCGCAGCAGCTTGACCGCCGATGTCGTGCAGACGTTTAACTACCTGGTCGATTAACCAGTTTGGCGTAGAAGCGCCGGCGGTGACGCCGACGCGTTGGGCGCCGATCAGGTCCTGGGGGTTGATCTCATCCTGGGTTTCGATCAGAAAGCTTTGCTCGCATTGTTCCTGGCACACGGCCAGCAACTTGATGCTGTTTGACGAGTGTTTGCCGCCGATGATGTAAAAGGCATCGACCAGTCCGGCGAGTGCTCGCGCGGCATCCTGCCGATCGCGCGTGGCCGAACAGATTGTGTTGACGACCTGCGGCT
>DATENS010000359.1:0-2961 GCA_035274925.1 Pyrinomonadaceae bacterium
GCATATCTTCGATCTTCCTGTCTGAGGACCACTTTGCACACTCGAAATCTCGACACTTTTCATAGTTTCTCCGTGGACTGAATGCGATTCGAAATGGAAGGCTGGGGTGACCGGCGCTCCGACACTCTTTCGCTCTTCCGCGCAAGTATTGAATGCAGTTGGAAGGGCCACCACTGTCAAAACTACCAGCCAAACAACACGGAACGGCCATGCAGAAAGTCTTGATATGAGCGTGTCTGGCAGTGTGAGCCCGGCGCAAACAAACCTGTGGGCTTTAGAAGCGAAAGACACCGCCAAAGAACGGTCCCTGCGGGGCTAATCTGAGGAAGTTTTGCTCGTCCACCCATCGGTAACGCTGATAGCGATAGCCGCCAACAACGCCGAACTGTCGGGCCGGGTAGTATCTGACGCCGCCCTCGGTGTGGAAGAGTCGATCGTTTTGGAAGGCGATCACGCCGAGATTATTGAAGAGGTTAACCTTCGGCGTCGGATCGTAATCAAGGTCGTAACCGACCGTGGCCGCGAACTTGTTAATTGAGCCTTCGGCGGTTCGCGTACCGTTGTTGGTAGTTCCGGTGAGTTCGAGACCGGCAGCAATCAAACCCATGTCGACCATCGGCCCAAAACGAAACTTTTCGTTGCCCCAGCGGTAGGCATACATCACGCGAAACGTTCTCAGGTCCAGATCGCCGTTGATAGTCGCGTTGGCTGTGTAAGTCTCGCCGCGGAAAGTAAAGCTGCGAGTCAAGGTAGTGGTGCGATTCCAACTGGTCCGCTCATAGGAGGCCACGATTTTGTGCTTGCCGTTTTCGCTCCGATGCGTGTAACGGACCTGGAAACCCAGCTTGTTTTGGAAATCAAAGTCGCGATTGAAGTCGAGAGTCGATTCGGCATCGTTTGTACCGGAGAAATTGGCTTCGCCCGAAGGGACTGAAACCGAACCGCGTAACTCGATTTCATTTCGAGGCGTGTTCGGTGAAGACTGGCCGGAGGCGACGCAACTTAGCGCCATCAGAACAAACGTAGCGCTGACTATACTGGTGCAGAAA
This sequence comes from Pyrinomonadaceae bacterium, assembly GCA_035274925.1. GTDB lineage: Bacteria > Acidobacteriota > Blastocatellia > Pyrinomonadales > Pyrinomonadaceae > UBA11740. The sequence continues at coordinate 1,050 of DATENS010000359.1, forward strand.
TTACGCATAACGAACCACCTACTTTGAAAGATCGAGGACCCGATCCAGAATGATTTGGTACGGATCAGCCGGGATGCTGACGTAACCATAGAACGGCCGGTCGTTGACAATGATCATGAAAAGGACCATCGCCAGAAAGCCGGCCATCAACGCGATTAGAATGAAGTGTATCTTTGCGTCTTCGATGTGAAAGAAATACGCCACGCCAATACTGATCACGGCGCCGACCCAAATCACCGCCCACATTATTCCGGACAGACCTTCATTCACAGCATCAATCCGTAGCCGACGAGACTCAATCAGGTTGTTATAGGCGCGAAGCGTTTCGGCGTGAATCGCCTGCTGACCACTGTTGGCCGGTTCGAATGCAAGGAGCCGGGCCTGGAATTCATCCATGACGGCCGTGCCGCGGCCGACGGAATGTCCCCGTCCGGCTTTTTGGGCCGGCCAGGCTTCATTGATCACGAATACCGTGTAAGCGCGCAGGCTCCCGCGCAATTCTTCCTTCAGCGGCGACGGATATCCGCCCAGGTCTCGATGCAAGGCGCCGATCAATGCTGCTTCTCTTGATACCAGGTCGGCAGACTGCGAGTGGCTGTTCCAAACGCCCACGGCGATCAAGCCCACGGTGATTCCGTAAAAGACGCCGATCGCCTGTACCGTGCCGCTGACCGCGTCGTTGATCTCGGCGTCATAGCGCAGTCGCGGCAAGACAAACTTTCTTGCGAGAAACAGGCCAATCAATGAAACCGATTCAATGAATACAATCAGAGTGAGCGCGCTGATGAGAGGATGAACCTGATAAAGAAAAATGGGCATTGGTACCTGGCTTACCGTCGCGGGATCGAGTAACGGGCAACGATGGCTGTCACGTTGTCCCGGCCTCCATTGGCCAACGCCAGGTCAACCAAAGTCTGGCAGGCTGATTTCGCCGCGATTTCTTTGGCCAACACGGATTGAATTTCGGTTTCACCAACCATGTCTGTCAGTCCGTCGGTACACAGCAATAGACAGTCGCGGTCCTCAAGGACAAAATCGCCAACATCGATCCGGCACTCATTTCGGTGAGATCCGAGCGCCTGCAATAAAACGCTTCGCAGCTCCAAGAGAAGTCGATCTTCTTCAGCGCTCGTCAGATCCTCGTTGAGCCGTTCAGCCACCGTGTGGTCCCGAGTCAGCCTTTTCAAGTGCCCGCGCCGCCAGAGATAAGCGCGCGAGTCGCCGATGTGGGTCACAATCAAGTTGTCGCCGTGCGTAACGGCGGCAGTCATCGTCGTGCACATCCCTCTCAGCACCGAATGCGCGGTCGCTTCCTGCAGCAGCGAGGCATTCACGCGCCGAAAGCGATCCTGCATTCGCCACATCACCGTGTTCTTCTCTTTTGAACCCCAGCGCACTTGCCAGTCAGGCGTGCGCAAAGCGAGATTCAGCAGCGTAAAAATCGCGTGGCGACTGGCCACTTCGCCTGCAACCTCGCCGCCGACGCCGTCAGCGACGATCAGCGCGTAAGCTGTCTCTTCAAAAAGATCGCCGGGGCGAATCTGCGGAAGATTTGTGTGGACGGTTTCAAGCGCGCGCCCTCCCCGAATAACCAGGAAGTGATCTTCGTTATTGCTCCTGACATGTCCGCGGTGAGACGTACCAAACACGTCGACGTCGACCTGCGGCGAGAATGACTCAGGCAGCTCGTCATCCAGCCTGGCGTTTTGGCCGTCGAAAAATGCTGTGTCGTACATCATCTGAATGCGAAAGCCGGCCCGCGCCGCAAGCAAACATTCACGCCTAGCGAAGTTGAATGTTCATCAGTTTCCAGGGGAACTGAAACGTTTCAACTCCCAGGCTACCGTCCTTCTCGAGTTTCAATTCAGCAGCGGGGATTAATGTGCCGCTTCTTTTTTTGTCCTTACCAAAG
>DATENS010000360.1:0-6558 GCA_035274925.1 Pyrinomonadaceae bacterium
CCTTCTTCCCATCTGTTGCCGGCAAAACAGTCTAATCTTCCTTCGACCTGAGCTAATCTGCGAACGCACTGTGGTAGAGCTGGATTTCATGATGCGCGCCACATCCTCGGTCGTAAGACCTTCAATATCGCGCAGCACAATGGTCACGCGCTCTTTGTATGACAACGCGGTCAGAGCTTTCGAGATCATGCTAAGTTCCTGCGTGCGCAGCATAGTTTCTTCGGCGTCCTGCTGATCTGCTTGAACCGCAAACGCTTCGGCGCTTTCCGTTAATGACGTGAACTGCGCCTGGTGTCGTTGGCGCTTACTGGCAATGTCGCGGCAAACGTTAATCGTGATTCCGTAAAGCCACGCAAAGAAGTCCTGGTCCTGCTTGAAACGCTTCAGATACCTGAACACGCGCAGGAAGACTTCCTGCGAGGCGTCGCGGGCGTCCGACTCGTTCCCCAGTATCCGCCAGGTCAGCGCCATCACTCTTTGCTGCGAATGAATCATGATTTGCTCAAAGGCTGCTGAGTCGCCGGCGGCGGCGCGCTCAATGAGGCGCGTCAGGGCTGGCTGAGGTTGAGTCAGGGCGTTTAACGGCAAATGTATTTCGATGGCCAAAGCCATTTCGTGAGCCCCACTCGGCAACTTTTCAAGTTCTCCACTTCTCACTTACATATACCTACGCCGCCGGAAATTCGTTGAGAAAAAATATTTATCCACAGATTACGCCGATTACACAGTCAGTTGTCAGTTGTCAGTTGTCAGTTGTCAGTAGTTCGTTGGGCGTTGTCACGGATGACCTTGAGCTTTGGATAAAACTGACCACTGACTACTGACTACCGACTATTGACTGTTTTATCTGTGGAGAATCATTACACGCCCGGGAGAATAGGCGTGTTCCAAACATACCAGTTTAGCCGGCGTCTGTTGGACTCGATGGGCGGGACTCGACCTCGTGCCAGATCCGTACGTGCCGGGTTTCGCGCAGTAGTAGCGAACCCACGATGAAAGTCAGGGTCGCCACCGCAATCGGATAGTACAAACCGGCATAAATGTTTCCGGTTTGCGCGATCACCGTTAGGCCGATCAGCGGCAGCAATCCGCCAAAGACGCCGTTGCCGATGTGATAAGGCAGGGAGAGCGATGTGTACCGAATTTTGGCCGGGAAGGCTTCGACCAGATAAGCCGCAATGGGACCGTAAACCATCGTCACAAAAATAACCTGGATGAATACGAGCAGGACCAGCTTCCAGGCGATGCTGTTCCCAAACAACGCGCCAATGCCGGCGTAGGTGAGAACTTCCTTGGCGGGCTGTAATGCTCCGTTGACCGACGTCTGCGGCGTAAGATTGATTGCGCCCGTGACCGGGTTCTTCTGCGATATGGCGGTGACGATGTTAGACCCGGTGACCGATTGCATCGCATGGTAGATCGGCAAATAAGACATCGCCGCAAGAATACAGCCGAGCATCATGAGGCGCTTTCGTCCCAGACGATCCGAAAGAGCCCCGAACAAAACAAAGAACGGCATACCCATCAACAGCGCCGTCGCCACGATATAATTGGCCGACGTGGTGTTCACTTTGAGAATGGTCTGCAAATAGAAGAGCGCATAGAACTGGCCGGTATACCACACCACACCCTGACCGGCGGTCGCTCCAAACAACGAAATCAACACGCGCTTGACGTTGTCCCATTTGGTAAAGGCGTCCTTGAGCGGTTGGGCCGAAGTCATCCCGGTGCTCTTGATGTGCTCGAAGATGGGCGACTCTTTCATGCGCAGACGAATGTAAAGCGAAACTGCCACCAGAAAGATCGAGACGATGAAGGGTAGGCGCCAGCCCCACGAAGCGAAGGCTTCCTTGCTCATCATGTTTTGAATGAGCAGGATGACCACAAGAGAAACAAACAAGCCGAGGGTCGCGGTGATCTGAATGAAACTTGTGTAAAAGCCTCGCCGCTCATCAGGCACGTGCTCGGCAACGTAGACGGCAGCGCCTCCGTATTCACCGCCCAGGGCCAGTCCCTGAAGAATTCTGATCAGCAGCAGAATAATCGGCGCTGCGATACCGATGGTCGCGTAGGTCGGCAAGAAACCAATCAGCGCCGTCGCGCCGCCCATGATCAGCAGTGTCACCAGAAAGGCGTACTTGCGGCCGACCAGATCACCAATCCGGCCAAAAAAGAGCGCGCCAAAGGGACGCACCACAAACCCGACGGCAAAAGTGGAAAGATAAGCGATTAGCGCGATGGTATTGTTTCCCTGGGGATAGAAGAGCGGCGAAATAACGGTGGCCAGGCTGCCGAAAATATAGAAGTCGTACCACTCGATCATCGTCCCGACCGAGGATGCACTGATGATTTGCCAGATGCGGTAGTCTTTCGCCATGCAGCAGGATTACTTTCGCGGCAGCATACCCACAAGCATCTCGAACGAATCGTGCACTTCACTGAATGATGTTTCCAGTTGCGCGTCCGTGCCGGATCGTGAGTGCTTCTTGAATCTGTCGAGGGCGCTTTTGAACTTCTTCATCTCTTTGCGAAAGTCTTCCGCATACTTTTCGGCCGTGCCCTTTGGTACACCCACGCGCACGATTGATTTGCCGCGCTTGACCAATTCAGCCGCATTCAACCTGATCCGGGCGAAGTCCTTGCTCGGCAATGCTTCGTGCTCAAGCGGGTGAAGCACGTCATGGAAGTGGTCATACTCCCGGACGCTGAAGTGCTGGGCGGCGGTGGCGGAGTTAATCGAAATCGCCGCCGATGCGAGTAGCAGAAGGACAGCGATGCATAAAGACAAGCCGCGACCCGAGCGTTCTCTTAGTTTCCTCTTACTAATCAAAGTATGTACCTCTCATTCACACCCCGCCCGCGCGGGTGGACATCGTTTGGATTAAGACTCTTGTGGAAGGACGCTTAACACATCCGCTCCGCGGACTTGTTGAGTCCGGACATTTTCATTGAGTCCCTCTCACGCCAACCCGAACGCCGCGAAAAATCCGGCGATGTTCACCGCGATAAACAGAGCGGTTTCGCACGCAAAGAGTATCAGCGCCTTCAAAACCGTCCACGGCCACGTCTGCCGGTAGACGCGGCGCAGGGCGAACACCAGATAAAGAAAAGCAACCGGGTAGAAGAAGTTCAAGACCATCGGGGGCATTCGCTTCCCGAATGCCGCGGTCGCGATGAACAACAACGCAAAGACGCTTTTACAGAAAAAGTCGAACGAGTAATAGTGAAACGAGAAAATCAGGTGCTCGACGTAATATTTTCTGAAGCTGAAATACAGCAGGGCCAGAAACCCGCCCGACACCAGCACGCTCGCAAACCTCAGCACCGCAGCGATCTTTTCCGCTCGCTGGTGAATACGATCAGCAAAGATTTGCGGCTCAATGCCTCTCTGCCGGGCCATCTCAACCACCACCCGGCTGCGGGCCGTTCGTTGCGCGCCGCCACCGCGAACATCTGAGAGCGCTCCCCACGCGAAAAGAAAGTAGAGGGCGCTGAAAGTCAGATAGAGCCTAACCGGACCAATGTGAAAGCCTTTCTTTCCCGCGAGGTATTCCTCTGTCAGGAGTCCGGGCTTGAAGAGCAGCGCTCCAAACGTCCGCAGGATCTTGTTCGACTGAAGATCCGTGAGTTCATTGATTACATGGCCAAAGAAGCGCCTGACTGAAAGATCGCGGCGATCTATTCTCTTTTGGCCACACGCTGCACAATACTTTCCGCTAAGTTCGGCGCCACAGTTGGGACAGTGTTCGGGGGCTTCAGTCTCTACCATCTGCGTAGTTGGGGATTCTTATCTCGTCAATTGCCGGTACTTGATGCGGTGAGGGACTTCGGCTTCCGCCCCCAGACGTGCTTTGCGATCCTCTTCGTAATCGGAATAGTTTCCTTCGAACCAAACCACGCGACTGTCACCTTCGAACGCCAGCATGTGAGTTGCTATCCTGTCTAAGAACCAACGATCGTGGGAGATAACCACTGCGCACCCGGCAAAGTTTTCCAGGGCCTCCTCCAGCGCGCGCAACGTGTTCACATCCAGATCATTGGTCGGCTCGTCCAAAAGCAAAACATTGGCGCCCTCTTTCAACATCTTCGCCAGGTGCACGCGATTGCGTTCGCCGCCCGAAAGTTTTGCGACCTTCTTTTGCTGATCCGAACCGGAAAAGTTGAAGCGGCCGACGTACGCGCGCGAATTGATCTCGCGGCTGCCCAGTTTGAGAGTATCTTCGCCGCCGGAAATTTCTTCCCAGATGGATTTATCGCCGTCGAGCGTGCGGCTTTGATCCACGTAAGCGAGCTGTACGGTCTCGCCAATCTTGATTGTGCCGGCATCGGGCTCTTCCTGTTTGGTGACCATGCGAAACAAAGTTGTCTTCCCTGCCCCGTTGGGGCCGATGACTCCAACAATGCCACCGGGCGGCAGAGAAAATGTCATGTCTTCGACAAGTAGTTTGTCGCCATAGGCTTTGCTGACTTTGTCCGCATCGATGACCACATCGCCCAGGCGCGGGCCGGGCGGAATGTGAATTTCCAAATCCTCACGCCGCTTTTCTGATTGCTTGTCGAGCAGGCTTTCGTAAGCGTTTATACGTGCCTTGCCTTTTGCGCGCCGCGCCTTTGGCGACATGCGAATCCATTCCAGTTCGCGCTGCAGGGTCTTTTGCCGCTCGCCTTCCGACTTTTCTTCACGCCGCAGCCGTTCCTGCTTTTGCTCGAGCCAGCTGGAATAGTTCCCTTTCCACGGAATGCCTTCGCCGCGATCCAACTCCAGAATCCACCCGGCTACGTTGTCGAGGAAATAGCGGTCGTGCGTCACGGCGATGATCGTGCCGGGATAACTCTGCAAGTGATGTTCGAGCCAGGCGACCGATTCCGCGTCGAGATGATTGGTCGGCTCATCGAGCAGAAGAATGTCGGGTTTTTGCAGAAGCAGCCGGCAAAGCGCAACCCGTCTTCTCTCTCCGCCTGACAAGATCTTGACCGGGGTTTCCGGCGGCGGGCACCGGAGTGCGTCCATCGCCATCTCAAGTCGCGAATCCAGGTCCCATGCATCGAGGTGGTCCAGTTTCTCCTGAACAACCCCCTGTCTCTCCAACAACGCGTTCATCTCGTCGTCGGACATTTCTTCGCCAAACCTGGCGTTGATCTCTTCGAACTCTTGGAGCAAGTCGACGGTCTCTTTGACAGCCTCTTCGACGACCTCGCGCACCGTGCGCGCGTCATCGATCAGCGGTTCCTGTTCGAGATAGCCGATAGTGTAACCCGGCGAGACCACAGTCTCACCCAGATGATCTTTGTCGACGCCGGCGAGGATGCGCAGCAGAGAGGACTTGCCTGAGCCATTGAGACCGATGACGCCGATCTTCGCGCCATAGAAATAGGAGAGGTAGATGTCTTTCAGGACCGGCTTCTTGTCGTAAAACTTACTGACGCCGACCATCGAGTAGATGACTTTGTTATCTGTAGACATGATTTGTGAAGTCCACAGATTACCGTAGATTGTGGGGAATAGAACAATCCAGGCGCGACGCCAGGCTGGGTGTCGCCTAACTCAACTGTGGAACGTGCTCATCTTTATACTTCTCAATCAGGACTCCAACGATCTCCATCAATGACGCGAGAGGGTGCGATTCACTCTCGCCCACTTCATCGATCATAGAATCGAGGAGGGCGACAAGCCGCCGATACTCTTCTTCGGAGTGCGGTACTTAGACCTTGCCATCCAGCGAGGACCATGCGGCTGCGGTTTGGCTGACATCGAGATCTGCATTTTGCTCATTCCTTCGAGCGTCACTTCTTCACCAGGCATTCAGTCAACTCCGGGGTTTTGGTGAAGCCGCAGTTGCCGTCCGCCTGTCGCTCGCAGGTGGCTTTCTGATAGCAGGCATATTCGGGTCGAAACTCACAGGTGGTAACGACGGTTTGATCGGCACAGACCTGACTCGAACAGCCGGTCTTGAAACATGGTTTCATCGAGCCGCTGTCCGGCTTGTCGGGAACACCGCCCGTCCGGTTGCGAACATAGACTTGCGTCGCTCTCAGCTCAAACGATCTGCCTCCGGGACCAGTGACGCGAACATCATCGCCGCTGACAATCACGCCGTCCCGTCCGGTTAGCGCTGCGTTCACGATGGACGCACTGCTCTCTTCCAGCCCGGCACCCTGCAGGTTAAGGCCGGCAATGTTCCGGCTGAAGTTTGAGTTCAGCTTTATCTCACTATGTGTCGGACAAGGATGAGTAATGCAGCGACCTCCGCGATCGCGGACGAGATAGAAAGTGCCGGTCGGCTGGTTATCGCCCAACGACTTCCACGACTCAATCACACGAAACTCGCCGAGATTGCCGAATCTTGCGTAACGCTTCGCGACGATGTCGCCACGCATGAGCAGGTCATCACTATCGTTCTCAGGCTGACCGTTCCAATCGATTTCCGCCACATAGCACTCACGCGACCATCGACCGTTGGCGCAACGCGTGTACGACAGATTGACGCGCTTGACGAAGTACCCGCCACACATCGGCGAGACGCACCGGCGCCGATCGCGTCGCGCAGTGTAAAAGGT
>DATENS010000361.1:0-8464 GCA_035274925.1 Pyrinomonadaceae bacterium
CGCAAGTACTCATCTGATAAGGTCCTGACCATGTCGCTCGTGGCGGGTAAACACCTGGAAGAGTTTCTTGCCCGGCGGCCGTCACAGAAATTGCGAGACAAGCTCGGCACACGCCTGTTCGACCTTTTCTATTTTCAGGTACTGCGCGTCGAAGCGCTTCACGCCGATCCTCATTGGGGCAACTACCTATTTACTGATGACGCCGACATCGGCCTGGTGGATTTTGGCTGCGCGAAATTCCTTTCTCCGGAATCGGTCGCCTATCTCAGGAGTGTCTTCCTCTATCCCGGGTCGACGAAATCGCCCGAGTTCAGGCGCGTACTCGAAATCTATTACCGGGAAATGGGCCGCAAATTGGTTCCCGCAACCCGGCGGTCGCTGATTAGTTTCGCCGACAACTTTTACCGCAAAGTTTATCCGCCGGGTGAGGACCGCGAGGGGCTGTTTGATTTTTCGGACAGGAAATTTCTCCAGGACTACATGCGCGAGTCCCGCAACCTGTTTCGTACCAAAGGCGTTATGCCTGAGTACATTCTGATGGCCCGGGCGGAAATGGGTTTGTACCAGACGCTGCATCGCCTCGGGGCGCGCGTGCCCACCAGTCAAATTGTCAGAAAATATCTGTCGAAGGAAAGCTAGGTATTCGTCGCGCGATTACTTCATCTCGTCCACTTTTTCCTTCGCCTGCACAATCATCCAGCGAAGCTTGGTCAATTCGTCGAGCGTCAGGAACAGGCGCGCACGGTCGTAGAAACCGCCTTCGATCGCCGCGGCGATGCCGCCTGTCGTTTGCCGGAAGACAATGATCTCAAAGTCCCCCAGCGTACGATAGTGGCCTTCGAAGTGGCTCAGCTTAGTGACCGAGTCCTCGGCTTTTGCCAACTTGTCGAACGCCGCGATCAAAGCATCAATTTCCTCGTAGTCGATCAGACAGCGCACTTCGGTCGCCGATGCGAGAATAGTGATGGTGACTCCGGTCGCCGCTGCCGCGTTTCCAAATTCATGGATCTCAGTGGCTTCTACGCGGGCGGTTCCACCATTTGCACGCAATGTGGCAACCCAGGTTCGTCCCTTTATCAAAAGCCTCGAGTTTCGCGATTCGAACTCTTCGAGTTTGTTTCGCGGCGCGTAGAACTCAGCATCGCGTTGACGCGGCAGCCGCTGCCACCTTTCCTGCGCGCAGACCGAACCACCCGAAATGACCATCAAGACAATCGTTAAGAGCGAAAGGCGACTCAGGCTCATGGCGAAACTCCTTTTCAGTTTTGTTTGCCGGACTTCAGGAGAGATTGGCTTAGGGATTGTAACGCAGGTAAGCGCTATCTGGTTCCGAAAATGATCACAATGGGGAATTAGGGTTGACACACAGGCCGCCGAAGCATAAACGTTTTTGCCATCCGAAGGAGGTAGGTCGATAAAAATGAAGATCCGTTGCGGATTACTTGTCGTGGCGTTGGCCGGCGCGGCCGCCGGCGTCCTTTTTTCCGTCGCGTTGCCTGCGGGTTCTCAAAAGGCTGATGGCGTCGAAATAAAGAACGAGCCTCATCATCGTCTGAAATTTGAAAATGAATTTGTCCGCGTTTGGGAAACGGTGTTGCCGGCCGGCGAGGCAACGCTTTGGCACCGCCACAACTTTGACAATCTGGCTGTGACCATTGCGGATGCGAAGCTGCGTGTGGAACCTCTGGAAGGATCACCGTCTGAGAGTGAAACCAAAACCGGTGACGTCGCGTTCCGGCGCGGTACCTACGTTCATCGAGCCTCGAGTGTGGGGACCACGACCTATCACAATTTCCTCATCGAATTTCTGAAATCGCCCGAGGCGGCCAAAACAACTCAGTCGAAAAATGATGTGGCGCGCCAGCCGGTGTTTGAAAACGAGCGAGTTACTGTCTATCGGATTTCACTCGCGCCGGGCGAGTCGCTTCCGATGCACACGCACGCGAAAGCCGGTCTAAGCCTGGTCCTTTCCGGTTCCGAAATCGCGGTCACCACGGCAGGCAGTGACAAAATTCAGACCGTGAAGATTGCCACCGGCGAGGCGCGCTGGCGTCCCGGTGCGCTGACGCATGCAATCCGAAACAGCGGCAAGACGCGTTTCGAAGGCGTTGATGTCGAACTGAAGTAACTCGCCAACTATTCTTTGTGTCCCCGTTGAGGTTTGTAGTAATTTAGGCGGCGTTTTGACCAAACTCCCAAATTCTATATTTGATAAGGAGTAGTCAATGAAAGTACGAGTCGCATTATCCCTGGTCACATTGTTAATGGCCGCAGCCATCGCCGGGGCCGCACCGGATCAACCTTTTATGCGCGCGGCGCGGGCCGATTTACAGACGGCCAAGAATCAATTGCAGCAGGCCACCCGAGACAAAGGCGGACATCGCGCCAAGGCCGTGTCTCTCGTGAATCAGGCAATAGCTCAGGTGAACGCGGGCATTGCTTTTGATCGTCGCCACAATCACACTATCTCTGCGGCAGCGGATCAACCCCACATGCAGGCCGCGCTCGCCGCGCTGGAAAGTGCGAAGAACAATCTCGAGCGCGCCAGCGCCGATAAGGGTGGGCATCGGGGGAGAGCTCTCGATTTGGTGAAGGACGCGATCAGTGAAGTGAAAAAAGGCATTGAAGCGGCGCATTAAGGAGTTAGAGAAAAGAGCATAGGGCAAAGAGGTCAGAGCATCGGTGGAGGGTGGCGGTAGCCGCGCGGTCACAAAGTGTGCTCTTACCGCTTTGCCCTTCGTCGTCCATATGAAAGCTGTCATCTTCTCTCAACACGGTGGCCCGGAAGTTTTGCAACTTGCCGAGGTTGCCGATCCCACGATCAAACCGGATGAAGTTTTGGTTGAGGTGCGGGCGTGCGCGCTGAACCACCTCGACGTCTGGGTGCGTGGCGGTTTGCCGGGCATCAAGGTCTCCATGCCGCACATCCTGGGCAATGACGTGGCCGGGGTCGTGCGTGCAGCCGGTGAGTTGGTTACGTGGGCCAAGGCCGGGGATGAGGTCATGATTCAACCCGGTGTTTCATGTGGCCATTGCGCCGAGTGCCTGGCGGGACGCGACAACATGTGCGACGAGTACGACATCATCGGCTCTCGCCGCGACGGTGGTTACGCCGATCTGCTTGCTGTGCCGGGCGTAAACCTGATTCCCAAACCACAGCATTTGAGTTGGCCGGAAGCGGCGGCCCTGCCTCTGGTGACTTTGACGGCCTGGCACATGCTGGTCGCGCGCGCGCAGGTTCAGCCGGGCGAAGATGTCCTGGTTCACGCCGCCGGCAGCGGAGTCGGCTCAGTCGGAATTCAGATCGCGAAACTGCACGGTGCCCGCGTGATTGCCACCGCAAGCTCCGATGAAAAACTGGCAAAGGCGCGCGAACTCGGGGCTGACGAAACTGTCAATTACACGAGCGAAGACTGGCCTAAGGAAGTGAAGCGGCTCACCGGCAAACGCGGCGTCGATATCGTGTTCGAGCACACCGGCGCGGCCACGTGGCCCGGATCAATTTTGTCTTTGAAGAAAGGCGGGCGGCTGGTGACCTGCGGAGCGACCAGCGGCTTTGCCGCGTCGACAGACTTGCGCCACGTCTTCTATCGCCATCTGACGATTTTGGGTTCGATGATGGGTTCGAAGGCGGATCTTCTGGCGGCGATGAAGTTTATTGAGTCAGGGCAGATCAAAGCGGTTGTCGATCGCGCGTTGCCACTTGTCGAGGCGCGCCAGGCTCATGAATTGATGGAGGATCGGGCGCAGTTTGGAAAACTGGTGCTGGTGCCTTAGCGGACTTGGCGCCTTTGCGGCTTTGCGTGAAATCATCCTCTCGCAAAGGCGAAAAGTCGCAAACAAACCTCACTTCCCTGAGTAGTCTTCGATCTTGTATCGCTTTTGCAGCACCGCGAGATTACTCGGCTCAATGGGAATATTAGAGCCGGCGATAAACTTCTTCTTGTCATCCATACCCACCCAGTCAACCACTTTCGGCGCGTTGGTGCGCAGGATCTCGCTGTCCTCGGGCGTAAATTCCTTCCCATCGAGCCGTGTGAACACCCAAACGTGCTGGAAGTGCGCGTCCTGAACAATTTTTAGTTTCTGCTCGAACTCAGTAGCGGGCGTTGGCAGCGGCCGGTAAGTCGAAGTGTCAGGTGTGTCGTCTTCGGAAACAGGGCCGCGACGGCACGCGCTGGAAATATTCCCGATGACAATAGTGATTACGATGAGGGCAACAAGCTGAAAATGCTTTTTCATGTTTTCACCCCGGTTACGGTGAGTTGTCGTTGTCATTAATATCGTCGCTGCTTTGACCCGAGCTCCCATCGGGCACAGGATCGCCTTTCACGTCGCGCAGACGCAGGATACTGCAATCCCCATCTTCGTAAACACGTTCGAACCAGCCGCTGCGCAATGCATTGTCATAGAAAGCATCATGGTCGCTGGTGTTGTCGCTGAAAACCCAACGCGCGCCGAAGCGTTCGCGAATTAATGGCCCGGGATCTTCCTTTTCGCCCGTGGTGATCTGATCGTAGAGCCGCGAAAGCTCAGCATTTTGATCGAACAAGTAAGTCGGATCCAAACCGGTGACGTAGGCGTGGCTGGAATCGAAATAGAACAAGCGCGGGAAATCGTCCCAATCGGTATTAAAGACGGTCTCGCCTGCGGGAATGTTAGCGCGCATCCAGGCGGCGCCCTTCGAATAGTAATCACGCGGATCGCTCTCGTTGATATCCCGCGAGGTTCGATAAACGTTGGCGACCAGAATCCCGGTGAGGGCCACTGCGACGAAAGCGAGTTTGATAATGCGCCAGGCCTCATCACTCTTACGCGCTTTGGCAATTAACGTCGGCTCCTGACGATCCAGAAATGGCTGTAAGTCTTCTAGCACATCGTCCGGCAAGTGAGTGAAAACCGCGCGACCGCGCCAGAACTGCTCGAGCGTAAAAGCCGCAAACAGAATCGCAAAAGGCGGAAAGTACTCTGCGAAACGCTTCCAACGCATATTCATCAGCAACAGCGCCGTGGACAGCATGAGAAAGTAAAAGGACTTTTGTGAGCGCTTGCGATCATTGAAGTCAAAAGCGACGTAGCCAACCAGCATCGCCGCGAGCGCGACGAAACAGTTCACGAGAAACTCGCGCGTGTCGTACGGGTACCATTCGTTACCAACTTTGGTCGCGAAATCGACGGCGGTGATCTTGACGCGCACGTGCTCCCATAACAAATAGAGGTTGTGCGGAAAATATGGATTAATGATCAGGCCGAGCACACAACCCAGCGCTACATAGGCGAGCGGCCGCCACTCGAATCGCTCTTCGGTCCAGCCCACTACTACCGTCCAGATTAATGCCGCTAATGCCAGCAGCACGAACATGTCATAGGTGAGCGCAAAGACGAACGCCAGCGGCGCTAACTGCCAGTGTTTTCGCTCGAACATGAAAAACGTGCCGGCCACCAGAAATATGACGGCGAACGGAGGCGCCTTGGTCATGTTCATCCGGTACAAGAAAGGCGCCGATGACGCCAGCAAGGCCAGCAGCCACAGCAGGCGATACCTGATCTCGTAATGCACCACCAGCCAGTAACAGGCAAAGACAGCCACACTCGCGAAGATCACCGTGGCCACCTTGGCGCCGGTTTGCATGTCACGAAACCAGGTGAAGGGAATCAGCAGAATGTGAAAAAGCAGATGGTGATCGACATAGTTCTTCGGATTCAGGGTGGTGAGCGGCAGCCAGGTGAACGAGGGCGGAAAGAAATGCTTCGCCTTCATGTTTTCCCAAAGCAGGCGCGACCACTTCATGTGGTAATAGCCGTCATAGTCGCCGCAGCAGATTGATTGGGTGGCAAATTGAAGACGCCAGAACAGCAATCCGATCGCGAGCGCGCCCACGCCCAATTCGCTGAGGCGCACGGCTGATTCCGACTTTAGCCAACTATTAAAATTTCGTTTGGGATTGGTTTCAGCTTCGATCGAGGGTGGCTGAATCTCTTCCATCGCAGAAAGAGAATGCCGGAAGGAAAAAAACAAATCAACAGGAAATACTCAGTGGTCGGCTCCGGGCTCAGCGCGTGAAAGCAACTTGCTCATTAAGTCCAGCAATTGTGACGGCTCGATGGGCTTGGTGAGATGAACATTGAAGCCGGCTTGCTCTGCACGCCCACGATCGTCGTACTCGGAATATCCGGTCACCGCAATCATTGGGGTTTTGTTGTAGTTAGTCAGTCCGCGCAAGGCTTCGGCCAGTTCATAGCCATTCATTTCCGGCATGCCGATATCTGAGATTACCAGGTCGTAGTTTGTCTGCCGCGCCAACCGCAACGCCGACCTGGCTGAGTCGGCTGTCGAAACTTCGTAACCGGCATGCTTCAGCAATAGCCCGATCATCTCGGTGACATCCGGGACATCATCGACAATCAACACTGCTCCCCGGCGCGATTTGTCCTCGCCTTTACCTTTGGTCGGTTGTTTTGAGATTCGTGAGCGTGGTTTGGGATTCTTTGACCCGAACAGCTGCTGAGCGTCAACGTGGTTCATGGCAAGATTGCGCGTCCCCTGGTCGTTACGTGCAAGAGAGGTCGGTGCCCGATTGTCATATCGTGCGCTGATCGGCCCGAACACCTTCATCCAAAAGCGGGGATAAGTTGCCGCAGGGGGGCGGCGGTAAATGCCAGCGCTTCCATAAGGGGATCTTTTCAGGCGCGCAGGTGCAAACTTAAAACAACTGACTGCAGGGGGAGTCATAATCTAGCCTAAAAGCGCATTGCTGTCCAGATAGATGATTCAACTGGCACGGGCGTCTCGCCCGTGAGCTACGCGCAGATGCGCGTGCCACTTTTCCCAACCTTAACGTGATATTCTTGCCGGCCATGAAGCCGGCGCTCGACGTACGATTTCGACTGTTGGGCATACTTCCTCTGCTCTTCTTCCTCGTGCAAACGATTCATTACTGGCGATTTGGGGGCATGGGAAATCTGCTGTGGATGTGCAACGTCGGCAATATCCTGCTCGGAGTTGGCCTGCTCCTCGGCCATCGCGAACTGATTCGCGCCGCGGCGATTTGGACCATTCCCGGTCTCGGAATCTGGATTCGCTACGTGTTACTGGCCAGCGGATTCTACTTCTCAACCACCCTCGCGCATGTCGGTGGAATTACGATTGGCCTGATCGCCATCAGCCGCGTGCGCATGGATCGACTGGCCTGGCTCTACGCGTTCGCCTGGTATCTGCTCACACAGTTGACGGCGCGATTGTTTACTTCGCCTGAGCTGAATGTGAACGTGGCTCATCGCATTCAGCCCGGCTGGGAAAGATTTTTCAGCAGCTATTGGAAATTCTGGTTTGTGATGGCCGCAGTCACCGCGCTTGGACTTTGGCTGATCGGAAAGGGTCTCTCATTTATTTGGCAGGCAACTGAAAAACCTGACTCGCCAGCCACTTAAATTGACTCTATGAACGGTCGCTACCGCTCCCCGTTCTGACACATCAACCGCGAAGCACCGCCGCCTGCGGACTGAGCGTTATCAAATGCCAGCGCGAAAATGTTTTGATCAGCTCACTACGAAAAGTCACGTATGCTGTTTCGACATAGAGCTTCTCAGGTACCGGCCACTCCACTCGCACGATCGGATTGAATGACACGGGATCGGATGCGGTCGCCGGAGCGGGTGAGGGAGCAGTTCCGTTCGGAGTTGACGACGACTTTGCGTCGAAAGCTGCTGACGCTGTTAACAAGCGCTCGCGCAGCACGATACGCGCCTGGGTCGGCGAGTTACCCGCCGCGTCATAGATTCCAATGTCGACACCAAATGTGGTCGCGACTTTGGAAGAATCAGGCGACCAGACGGGAGGCGCTTCCGCCAAAGCGTCGTCGAGCAGTCGCTCTTGTCCGTCCAGCGTAATCAATCTCGGCCGGCCGGCTGGGACTTTTAACTCCCTTTCGCGCGCGTCCCATTCACTCTCTTTGCATGCCAACGCCGCCAGCGCGTGATTGTCCGGCGCCCATGCGAGGGCAAAATAGATCAACCCTTCGCGCGTCGTAAGCGGCCTGAGACTGTAGCCGTCACGATCGCAAAGATAAATCTGTTCGGTCGCGAAGGTTGCTACCGGCGCAAACGCAGGCATCGTCGTCGGCGAAGGCAGGGGCGATCCCGCCGCCACCTCGGGCAGTGGCTCGATGACTTCGGGCGAAGGAGTGGGTTGCGCGGGCGCGCGGCGGCCGATGAATGCGACGTAGCCGCTATTCGAAGACCACACAACTGAATCCTGGAAAACCGCGGTCAGCTCAGGCGGACTAACATTGCGCAGAAAAGTTCCATCACTGGCATACAGATCGAGATGAAACGTGGTCGATGATTCGTCCTGTGTGCTGTAGAGCGCGAGGGCGCGCTGTCCGTCGGGTGAAGCTACAGTGCGCAGCAGGATCAGGGCTTCATCTTTGCGGCGCACATCAAAGTCCTGCTGAATCGCGGGAAT
>DATENS010000362.1:0-3288 GCA_035274925.1 Pyrinomonadaceae bacterium
TTTTACCTTGTACGCGCGGATCTCGACGAATCGAGCAATTAACCTATAGGTCGAAGGAAATCCCATGAAGCGCACGTGGACGGTCATTGCGGTAAGCGACGTAAGGAAGAGCTTCAATTGGTACCAGACGCTGTTCGGCCAGCCCGCGTCGCTTCCTGCCCATGATTACTTTGGGCAAATCCTCGATTCAGATGGAACTGTTTTAATCTGCCTGCACGCGTGGGGCGAACATGACCATCCCTCGCTGATGAGTCCCGATCAGGCGACTCCCGGTAACGGTCTCCTCCTGTTTTTTCGCGTCGATGACTTTGACATGGCCCTGCAGAGAGCGCGCACTCTCGCGACGCAGCTGGAAGAGGAGCCCCACTTGAATCCGAGCACTGAAACCATGGAGTTCTCGCTCCGAGATCCGGACGGATACTACGTCACGATCAGCGCGCTCTGAGACTACGAAGGCACACACGATTTTATCCCGCTGACCAGCATGCCAAAACAGTCAAATAAGGAGCATCTCACCGCCATCCGCGATCAAATCGCGTCGATGCGCATTGTCAAATGCCGCATGGTCCATGAGCGGATTGTCGGACCAACCTTGCCTACAAACCTTTCCGAGGGCGATGCGCCCAATCACTTTATGCGAGTAGGACTGTGCGACCCGGACGAACGTAACGAGAGGCTGGGCTGTAGCCATACAATGTCGAGGGTAAGGCTGGATGAAGCACTTAGTCAGTTAAAGTCACGGCGGGCAGTGATCCTCAGATCTGAGTTGAACTGGCTTAATAATGAGATACACCTGCTGGACCACCGAAAGGGAAAGGCCGAGACGACGCTGGCGATGGCGAACAGCAGTGGTAGTAAACAGGGGCCGGCGTGGGAAGAGTTAGCGCGATTGGAACAACAGCATGACGACTATGTGGAGCGCATCGCTGTGCTTCGAGATGAAGCGCTTTTAGAAATCGACAAGATGATAGGAAGGTTTCGGGTCATATGAAATGCCGGATGAGCGATGAATAATATCCCGCTGCCGTCAAGAAACATGCGAGATTCTCTGCAAAATCAAGATTTGCCCAAGAGCACTTCACTTGGCCTAGGATCGGCCGTTCTCGTCGGCTTGCTCCTCACGCTGCCTTTTGCAGTCCTTGAATTTTTGAATAACTCGGTAACGAGACGGAATGCCCTCGGACTGATCGTCCTATTTGGCCTGTTGTGGCTTTTTGCTACGACTTTCATCGTCATTCTTCTGCTGTTAGTGCGCACCGCGCGAAAGCCACAGCATCCTGGCGAATCCGATCCGTTTGTTACTCAGCGTAGCCGTGATGGCGCTCATTATGGTGGTTTGGGGCGTTATTATACGCGACCAGATGCCCTGCTTTCTGGGCGTTCCGAACTGCGACTAGACACGATAGACTGGTCGGGCTCGTTTACTCACTCTCAAACAAAGTGCGGATAGATTCAGATGGAAGCAGGACGAATTACCGCCATCTTTCGCTACCCGGTTAAGTCAATGGCCGGTGAACAATTGGCTGCGGCAAAGCTCGGTTGGCATGGCATCGACGGTGACCGGCGATTTGCTTTTCGGCGACTCACTGACAAGAGCGCGTTCCCATGGCTCACCGCAAGCAAACTACCGCAGTTGCTCTTGTACAAGCCTTTCGTGCGCGACAACCACACGGCCGCGTCAATCCCGACACATGTTTGCACGCCGGACGGAAACGAGTACGAACTCCGCAGCGACGAACTCCGCCAGGAAATTTCGAGCCGGCACGGCAGCGACGTGGAATTGATGAATCTGAAAGGTGGCATCTTTGACGAGACTCCAATCTCGATAATCACCCTGGGCACGATACGCGGCATCGAGCGCGCATCAGCACGCGACCTCGATCTTCGGAGATTCAGACCGAATGTCTTGATCGAAACAGACAACGGCGAGCCATTTGCGGAAGACAAATGGGTGGGCCGGACATTGGTGTTTGGTGAGAGTGCCAGCGGCGCAGCCATCAGCATAACGATGAAAGACGAGAGATGCGTCATGGTTAACTTTGATCCGGACACAGCGGAGCGAGATTCTGAAGTGATGAAGACTGTGGTTCGCCTGAACCAGAATTACGCCGGCGTATACGGCACTGTGGTTCGAACGGGAGAGCTTCGTGTCGGTCAGGTTGTGACTTTGGGAGAGTAGGAGAGGGACGCGTATCAAGGAATGGATCTTCGCGAACAGTTTGGCAGTATCGATATTTACCTCTTCGACCAGCTTCTCAAGGGGAGAATTACACCTTCGATGTCCATATTAGACGCCGGGTGTGGCGATGGCCGTAATCTCATCTACTTTCTCCGCCATAACTTCAATGTATTTGCGGTTGATTCAAATCCGCAGTCAATTCAGCAGGTGCAAATGCTTGCTTCCAGTCTGGCGCCTAACCTTCCCTCAGAAAACTTCATCGTCGGCGATGTGGCTGACATGCCACTCCCCAACGCGACGTTCGATCTGTTAATAAGCAGCGCGGTGCTACATTTTGCCAATGATGAGCAGCACTTTAACCGAATGCTTGATGAGATGTGGCGCGTGCTTAAGACAGGGGGAATGTTGTTTGCGCGACTGGCCAGCTCCATAGGGATCGAGGCGCTGGTCAAGCCGGCGGGAAAAGGACGATACTTGTTACCGGACGGAACAGAACGATTTCTGGTAGACGAGGAGATGCTCGCTTCAGCCACGGAACGATTGAGAGCCAGGAAGGTAGAGCCGTTGAAAACAACCAATGTCGAGAACCTCAGATGCATGACTACGTGGGTTGTTTCTAAAGCAGAGTAACAATCCCCAGATCGCTCAACGTGATAGGGGCACCCCTTCCCTACAACTCACAGAAAGAGGAAGAATAAAGGATGCCAATAGCGCCTTCCGCCTTCATCCTCTATTTCATTGGCGAGTAGAAATTTCCGGAACAAAGACTTACATTGAGCATTAAAGTTAAGAGTAGATTGCGCGTAAACACATACTCTAGTAACTGAGTTCGCGGATTCCGCAACGCCAGTCACCTTTTCGGAAGGAGCAATGAAATGATCAGTGTCGGAAAATCACTCGCTGCCTTGGTTTGTCTCGTGACGGTCTTCAGCATCAGCGCATTCGCTCAAAACGCCGGCCGTGAATCAACCGCAACCCAGGAACCGACCGCAGGGGTAGCGAATGAAATCGCTCTCTTGCGTCGATCGGTGCAGTCACTTAATACCAGCTTGCGTGATATTGGTGACAAACTGCTCTCTCCGGATACGAAGGAGGATGACAAACGCAAG
>DATENS010000363.1:0-24686 GCA_035274925.1 Pyrinomonadaceae bacterium
AAGAATTGTAAAGTTCAATCCGCAGATTATCCAGATTACACAGATACGAACAGGGGAACCACCGTTAAGCATTCATCCTGCCCCGAAGTTCCCTGCAGTCGTGTATTATGGGGCACGTTTCAATCCCTTGAAATGTTTCTGATCCAGTCAAATATCGCCCAGTCTTTCCAATCCCCGATCGTGCGCGTGGCGCTCGGAGCGATTGCCATCACACTCCTGTACGTGCTTTGGCGCGAGGTGCGAAAGATACCGGCGAAGCTCTTCACCCTCATGATCACGGCATTCGTCGACATGGTCGGCCTGCTGATGATCATTCCCCTGCTGCCGTTTTATGTGAAGTCGCTCGGCGGCGCAGGCATTGAAGTGCTGGGCTTTCATCTGGGCATCGGGACGATTTCAGGAATCATTGTCGCCGCATTCACGGTCGCGCAGTTGCTGAGCGCGCCGATGTGGGGACGTTTTTCTGATCGCGTCGGGCGAAGGCCGACACTGCTTATTGCGCTGACCGCAGCCGGCATTTCTTATCTGATCTTCGGGTTTGCCACTTCTCTGCTCGTGCTGTTTCTCTCGCGCATTGTCCAGGGCGCTGGTGGCGGAACAGTCGGAGTGATTCAGGCTTATGTAGCCGACTCCACCGATCCGAAAGACCGCGCGCGCGCGCTGGGATGGTTGTCGGCGACGACGAATCTCGGCGTGGCGCTGGGCCCAGTACTCGGCTCGTTCGCGATCGCCCTGGGCAAACGCGATTTGATGCCGGGTGCGGGCACGCTGAGCCTGGGCCATGCAGCGCCCGGGATTATGGCGGCCGGGCTGTGCCTGCTCAACATAATTTTCGCGGCGCGTTATCTGACTGAATCACGTGTGCACCCTACGACGGGCGAAGCTCCGCGCAAATCTCGTCAGGCCGCCTGGCAAATCATGTCGCGTTCGAGCGAGCCATCTTCACGCCTGATTTGGATCTACGCGATCGCCATCGGCGCTTTTCAGGGGAGCTTTTCCGTGCTCGCGTTGTTCTTGAACGCGCGCTTTCAAGTGACTGAACTAACCATCGGCTACTTTTTCATGTACACGGGCGCGATCTCAGTGTTCGCGCGCGTGTTGTTCCTGGGGCGAATGGTTGACTGGCTGGGCGAAGCAAAACTGTCCCGGCTCGGCCTCGTGCTGCTCGCGGCAGGTGTAGTGGGAATGCCACTTTCAAAGAACTTGTGGATGCTAGCCATTGCAGTGGCATTGATTCCGCTGGGCACTGCGTTCACTTTCCCATGTGTGACGGCGCTGCTGTCGCGCGTCGTCAGTCAGCGCGAGCGCGGTCTTTACATGGGAATGCAGCAAACTTACGGCGGAGTAGCGCGTATCATCGCGCCATTGTTTTACGGCTGGGCTTTTGACTCGCTGGGTGTCGCGTCGCCTTACTATTTTTCCAGCGCCATCATCGCGGCGACGATCTTTTTAGGATTTGGTTTGGATAAGTATGCGAAAGCTGATGCGTCAACTACTGCGGAAGCGCCGGCAGCGGCAAATGCGGCGGCCGGTGGTGAAAGCAAAGGCTAGAAAAACATATCACTGAAACGTCTTCGCTGCTTCTAGAACCTGTTCCGGTCGCGCTCGCACCCAGTAATTCTCGGTCAGCATTCGCCAGCGGACGATCCCGGAAGAATCAATCAGAAACTCCGCGGGCCGCGCGATGTCCCCGCCGCTCTCGCCTCCACCCTTGTGAATCAGATCGTAACGAGTTGCCGCATCCAGCTTGGCGTCCGAGAGGAATGGGAAAGTGTAGCCGGCCAGCTGCATCAGTTTTCGAGACTGCTCAGGCGTGTCAACACTGATGGCGACGGGGCGAATGCCGGCCTGGTGCAGTGCATTGAGGTTCTTTTGTATGCTACGCAACTCGGAGTTACAAATGATTCACCAGTAACCGCGATAGAAAATCAGCAGCACAGCCTTTGGCGCGCGCGGTTTCTCGGCGACCATGGCCGGACGCAAGGGTTCGATTGGTTTGGTGAGCAGTTCGGAAAGAGATACCGGCTTGTTGTCCGAGTCCGTCAGCGTAAAGTCCGGTGCTTTCTGTCCAACTGAGGGTGCGCCGTGAGAGGCTGGCAGCCGGCGCGATTCAATAAACGAAATAAAGATAAACAGGGCGAGAATCAACACGCTCAGCGCCGCCATGACAGGAGCGACGATCTTCGAGATCAAACGCCGTCCAGGTTTGAATGCGCGGCGCAGCCCAACGAACAAAAAGACTGCAGCCGCAGCAAAAATTAGCAGGCTGGCCCAGGGAAAGTCCCGCGTTACCGGCCAGTTGATGAAGAAGAACGGATAACTCAGAAACGCGACGACTGTCAGGAGAAAGCCTGCCCAGATTGCCCAATTAAACTTTTTCACCGGTCTTACCTCGCTGATGCTGCTCGCTGCTGGCCGGCGGTTATGCGCGAATAGTCCGGATGAAGAAAGACGACGCGCCCGCCAACTATCGTAGCCACTGCTGCTCCCTTGAACTGGCGTCCGTTAAAAGGGGTGTTACGGCTCTTGGATTTAGAGCGAAGCGAATCGAATGTCCATTCGCACTCCGGATCGAGGAGAGTCAGATCCGCATGCGCATTTTCTTTCAAGTGGCCGCGGTCACTCAAATTGAGAATCTTCGCCGCACTCGTCCAAAGACTCACCAGCCGCTCGAGATCAATGACGCCGCTGTGCACCAAGTCAAAGCTCAAGCCTACCGCAGTCTCCAATCCCACAATGCCGAATGGCGCCTGATCGTACTCGAGCGCTTTTTCATCGGCGTGATGCGGTGCGTGATCGGTGGCAATCGCGTCGACGGTTCCGTCACTCAAGCCTTCCAGAAGCGCCTCCACATGATCGCGGCTGCGCAACGGCGGGCTCATCTTGGTATTCGTGTCATAGTCCTGGACCGCTGCGTCAGTTAGCGTCCAGTGATGCGGAGCTACTTCACAGCTCACCCGCAATCCTTTCTCTTTCGCGCGGCGCACGGCGTCAACTCCACCGCGCGTGGAAAGATGAGCCAGATGCACGCGCGCACCGGTCAGCTCCGCGAGTTGGCAATTTCGATTCGCATCGACTTCTTCAGCAGCCGCCGGCATACCGCGCATGCCCAACACCAGTGACCAGTGGCCTTCATGCATCACCCCGCCACGCGCGAGAGATTTATCTTCGCAGTGATCGATGACGGGAAGATCAAAACCTCTGGCGTACTCCATCGCGCGGCGCATCATTCCGGCGGTGGGGACCGGGCGGCCGTCGTCGGAAACAGCCACGATGCCCGCTTCTTTCATCTCGCCCATTTCGGCCAGTTCTGAGCCTTCAGAACTTTTCGTGATCGCGCCAACTGGAAACACATTCGCCAGCCCGGCACGCTCTGCTTGTTCGATCACGAAGCGAGTTACCGCGGCATTGTCATTTACAGGCTGAGTGTTCGGCATCGCACAGATACTCGAGAAACCGCCGGCAACCGCAGCCGCCGCGCCGCTGGCGATGGTCTCTTTGTACTCCTGGCCCGGTTCGCGCAGGTGCACGTGCATGTCGATGAAGCCGGGCGCCACAATCAATCCGGTTGCGTCGATCACTTCAGCGCCTTCAGGTGCTTCGTCGCGATGACTCATCAGTCCGACGACCCGCCCGTCCTCGACTAAGATATTCCGGCCCGAGTTTATTCCCTGCACCGGATCGACGACGTAACCATTTTTGATAAGTAAGCGCATCGGTTTTGCGAGACTCGTTATTTTGAGTGCGCCGGCAGAGCGAAGCGACGACGGCGCTTTCCTTTTCGTTCTACTCAGGCCTTATCCAGAGCGGCGTCGCGCTACGCTTGCCGCCGCACTCGAAATTAGTTACTTGGTGCTTCACTACCTTTTTTCTTTCGTCCGTTCTTGCCGTTCTTAACTGCGCCGTTCTCACTCTTACCCGCGCCGCCGGCGAGCAAATACAGCACTGCCATGCGTACTGCGACTCCGTTTGTTACCTGATCCAGGATAAGTGAGCGGCCGCCATCAGCGATTTCTGACGAGATTTCAATGCCGCGGTTTATCGGACCGGGATGCATCACAATCGCCTCGGGCGAGGCGAGCTCGAGGTGATCAAGGTGCAAACCATAATGCACCGCGTACTCGCGCATCGAGGGAAAGAACGCTTCGGTTTGCCGCTCGCGCTGCACCCTTAAGATCATGACCACGTCAGCGCCGTTGATCGCGTCTTCGATTCTTTGCTCGACGCGAACACCTTGTTCAATCAGCTCAGAGAACTCGCGCGGCACCAGCGTTCCGGGACCTGAGAGGCTGATTGAGGCACCCAACTTTGAGAGCAGGTAGATATTCGATCGCGCCACGCGCGAATGCAGAGCATCGCCGATAATGGCGATCTTCAATCCTTCAATGCGACCTTTGCGTTCGCGAATCGTGAGCGCATCAAGCAGGGCCTGGGTCGGATGCTCGTGGGCGCCGTCGCCCGCATTTACGATTGCGCCGCTGCAGACTTGCGACAAGTGCAGGGGTGCGCCCGCCGATGAATGCCGAATGACGATACAGTCGGGCGCCATCGCTTCCAGGTTGCGCGCCGTGTCGAGCAATGTCTCGCCCTTGGAGACGCTGGAAGTCGAGACACTGATGTTGACGGCATCAGCCGAAAGGCGTTTGGCGGCAATTTCAAATGACGTGCGCGTGCGCGTGGACGGTTCAAAAAAGAGATTGATGACGGTGCGCCCGCGTAGGGCCGGCACCTTCTTGATTTCCCGCTTTGAAACGTCTCGAAACGACTCGGCAGTGTCCAGCAAATGCGCAATCTGATCGACGGACAGCTCTCTGATTCCGAGAAGGTGTTTCATTTGGAAGTTAGTGGCCATTTTGAACTTAGTTCTTTGGTCTTTGTACTTTGTCCGCTAATCAAGCCTGGAGTTCACCTCAAAGTTACACTTCGACAAAGTCAAAGCACAAAGATCAAAGTACAAAGTTCGGTTTTTGCGCATAAAAAAAGCGGCCTTGCGGGCCGCTTCACGCTGCAGCTTCGGCTGCGGGTCGTTCAACGATTACTACTCCTTCGTCCTCATCAAAGTCTGTCAACATGACTTTGATGATCTCGCTCTTCTTGGTCGGTACGTGTTTGCCGATGTAGTCCGCCTGAATCGGCAGTTCGCGATGCTCGTTTCCGCGATCGATTAGCACCGCGAGTTGGACGCGGCGGGGCCGGCCAAAGTCTATCAATTGGTCCAGCGCGGCGCGGACCGTGCGACCGGTGTAGAGCACGTCGTCCACCAAAACAATGGTGCGGTTTTCGATGTCGCCCGGTAATTCAGTGCCACTGACGATCGGCTTGGCGCCGACAGTCGAAAGGTCATCGCGATAAAGCGTGATGTCCAGAATTCCCACCGGTGGGCGCGTGCCTTCCAAATCCTGAATTTTATCGGCGAGCCGATTGGCCAGCGGCACACCACGGCGGCGCACGCCTACCAAAACCAAATCAGTTATGCCGTGATTTTCTTCGACGATTTCAGAAGCCAGACGGGCCAGCGCGCGGTTGATGCGCGCCTCGTCCATGATGCGGGCCTTTTCAGTGAACTCCACCGGTGCGAGATCTTAGCAAGACAACTGCGATGTGACAAGTGATGCGGTTTATACTGAATCTTTTTTACTGCTACGGTCACTGTACAGCTAATCAATCCGTCTTCGACGATGGAGTCTTCTTGCCATACGTTACCCATCGTATGGTAATGCGTTCATTGTCAATGGCAAGAATCTTTACTTTGGCGTGGTTTCCGGCAGGTGTGCGCACTGCAAAAATCGCGCCCGGCCTTAGACGCGCAGTTCCCTTTTTTCTGGCCAGCCAAACTAGGGAATCGATAGCAGTGTAGTTCAATCCTTCCAGTTCAATGGGTAAGATCTTCTCAAAGCCCTCGTTGACTTGGCTTGGTGTGCAGCCGGTTGCTGGATCCAGGAAAGCCACTTGAGCGTTGAAAAACCTCAGCTCTGCTGAGTCCGGTCCCGTTGTCTCATATCGGAGATGTACTTCCCCGGCATCGGAAAACGCTATCTGTCTTTGCACCGTACTGTCATCGAAATTCAGATAGCTTTTCGCAGTTAGAGTTTGCTCGTCTTGTCCGATTTCTGTAGACCTGCTGCCGCCCACGTCCCAGACCCGAGCTGTTTCGCTGCCGACGGTAAAAATCAAATCGGTCTCAGGGCTATACATAACGCTTTGCACTTCGCTGGTGTGCCCACGCAATTGAGCAATCATCCGTCCGGTTTGGGCGTCCCATAACCGCGCAGTGCGATCAGCGCTGGCCGTCAATACATATTTTCCGTCTTTACTAAAGCCGACGTCTTTGATGGGAGCTTCGTGTCCCACCATCGTCGCTATCACGGTTTTTGTGCGAAGATTCCACACCTTAGCCGTATAGTCCGCATTCGCCGTGACCAAGCGGGCGCCCCCATCGTTTGGGCTAAACGCGACTTTCGAAACAAAATGGTCATTCATCAAAGTGGCCACTAGTTTCCCCGTCGCAGTATCGAACACCCTCACAGTGTCATCCGCCGTCGCTGTAACCAGATACTTATCGTCTGGGCTGAAGGAGACTGTAATGCCAACGTTAGCCGAGCCCAAATCAGGCTGCGCCGTTTGTGTAGTGTCATCCCACTTGCCTGTTTCGGCGTTCCACAAATAGACACCGCTGAAATTAGCCGAAGCGGCGAACTTACCATTGTGACTAAGGGTTGCGCTCCATGTCGGATTCATCTCGGGACTATTCAACGACCGGCATACGCCAAGTTTCCGGTTCACCGGATCCCATTTACAAAAAGTGAAGGTTGCCCCGTGGATTAGCAGGTAGCGTCCATCAGCGCTGAACTCAGCATTCTTTAAAAGGGTATTGCCGTCGAGGTCCTTTGCCGTGACCTCCGCTAGAATCGTTCCCCGGCCGTCCGCTGTCCCTTCGGGGCGGCCCACTTCGCGAATCTCCACGCTAAACGTCTTCCGGTTAACCTCGGGAACTTCGCCTCTCTGGCTTTCATCGGCAACAACCTTTATAGCTACGAAAGTCTTGCCGTCTGGGCTAATGGATGCACCAGGATAATAAACGGCGGTATTTCCCTCGTAGGACGGCAACAACTGATTACTTGGTTCCAACTGGTCATTGACATCCCATACGCGAACAGCACTCAACTCAAGATCCTGTTGGGTTTTCCTGTTCATAGTAAGAACTCGGGACCCGTCAGCACTAAACGATGCGCTTATCATTGTGCCCTTCGCGCGCACGACGGACTTGTAGTAAGCGTTCGCGCGATCGATGTCCAAAACCGTCCCGTAAGCAAACTCCGCCCTTTCTAGTAGTCTCTCGGCAAGTGCTTCCTGTTCTTTAGCGCGGGCTGTGGCGGCTTTCTCGGCTTCGACTGCCTTCTCTAAATTACCGATGAGTGTTTGTTGACTCTCTGTTAGCGTTTTGAGCTGATCATTCGTCCGTTTGAGATCATTTTGTGTTTTCGCCAGAGTCGCTACGGTGTTTTTGAGTTTGTCGGTACTAACCGCAAGTGCTTGGCGTGCCCTATCGGCAGCGTCACGCTGCGTTAACGCTATCTCTTTCTGGGTATCAGCATCTCGCCGCGCAGTCTGGGCCAAGACTGTCTGAGCTTCGGCCAGGCCTTTCTGACGAAAGGCTTCCGCCGCTGAGTCCTGTGCTTTCGCTTCGGCTTCAAGTGCACGGTCTCGCTCCTGAGCCGCCTGTGCACGTTGCTGTTGCGCCGCGTTGCGCTGGCGAAGCGCATAAACACTCACACCGCTCATGAACAGTCCAAAGATCGCGAGCGCCCCCACTCCAATTAGGAGTCGTTCCATCCGCCGCCGGTACAGATATCGACGCCGCCACTCGAGAATTGCTTCGGCAAGTTTGTCGTGAAAGACCTCGTAACGTGGAAAGTCTGGCTGGTTTGCCGGCGCTTCAATTACCCGCAGAATTCGCGAGTCGCCGCTCGACAACTCTTTCAGTAAAGATTTCAGTGGCGCTTCCCGCAATTTTCCATAGCCGACGAGGTCAGGAATCGTCTGAGCGATCTTCGTACCGGACGGCGTCACCAGGTAATGAAAGATGCTTGCGCCGATCTTTCGTTCTTGTCTGGATCGGTCCCGCATAGTTGCATCCAAATGAGTCTGAACAATATGTTCCGCTTGGCCCAGTGAGTGGAAAGTCGATAACGTGAGCGTTTGCCCACCTTTTTCGATTTCTTCCTTCCACAGGCGCGTCATCACCATCTGCAGGTAAGGAGCTTCGATGGGCCAATTGCCTGACTCGTCGGCGTCGGAGACGTTGACGACTCCTTTACCTTCGGCGCCAATGTATTTCTTGTCGGCGCGAACCTGTTTCAGGACCTCTTCTACGAGTGCCGGCTCGATCGCGACCTTGGTTTCGTCGGTCGGTTGCAGCCGATTGTATTGTTCGAGAGGTTTTTTGATTGCTTCGCGTGCCGCGTTTCGATCCAGCCGGTCGATCCTAAGCAGATTATCGTAGAGGGTCGGGATGCGGCCCTGAAAATAGTCGAGTTTGGCTAACGAGTCCTCGCGAAAAGAGACCAGAAAATTGATCGGCAGCCCAAGCGTGTTGACGGCGCGCGCGAATTCTGAGGCAAAGGTTCCCTTACCATCTTCATTAGGATGGTAAAGGAAGTATTCTTCGAATTGGTCGAGCACAATCAGGAGTTGCCCGCGAGCCCGTTGCGCCCATTCGTCCAGGGCGGCTGTTAGAGAACGGGTTGCGGGAGCGGGGGGAAGGACTTGTCCGTTCGTGGTTGAGGCTACGGACTTGCCCACTGCATCAAGCAATCCGGTCAGTGGATCATCGCGCCAGGAACTGAAGATGACAATAACGTTTTCGGGCGCCTTTCCCTGTGCCACGTTATAGCGTGCGAGCCGCTTCAGGTGAGTGCCCACCCCGGCATGAAGCACAGAGCTCTTGCCGACGCCGCTGGCGCCATAAAGCAAGGTCAGCCGCTTGGCCAACAGATTGCCGGTAATGATCTCACGCTCTTCTTCTCTCCCGTAAAAGAATTGCGCATCTTCTTCATAAAACGGAATGAGGCCGACGTACGGCTTCAGAGGCGTAGGGCTCGCGCTCATAGGTCACCTTTATCTGGTAGATTTGTGATCCGCCGGTCGAGTTCAGCAATGTAATCTTCCAGCCGGACATTGAAGATGTCGAGATCTTGCTTGCTCCAATATTTCTGCTCTAACTCTTCCGGGTTGAGTTGCACCGCCCACGATTGATAATTCGCTTTTTTCTTTTTTTGTTCGGCCCAGATACGATGCAGAATCACACGCAAGTTCCAATCGCGCAGACGATATCCGAGAAAAAGGAAGTTGCTGTTTTTCAGCTTGCCGGCAAGGGTAATTGGCAGAAGATCCGAAATGTCAGATCTGGTCATGTAATCGATAAAATCGTCCTCGGTAATCACATAGCCGCTGGTTGGCTGTTCTGTCTTGTCACGAGTGCGGGTGTCTGACTCATCATCGGGTTCGGCCGTCGTGATGACCCGGTCAATGGCCCCGTGAATTTTTAGAATGACCGAGCGTTGGAGATGCGTGCGGAATTCGTTATCAAGCGGTAAGAGATAACTATTCGGCTTATCGATTACGCCAGAGGTGCCGTCGGGACGCCTATGAAAGAACCGTCCTCGTTCCCCTTCACCCCCTGCTGCGAGATAGGTAATGAGATCGAAGGGTTCGTTCTCAGCCTGAAATGCCCGTTCGAGAACGTCATCATAGTTAGTCGTGACAATTAGCCGATAGGGGGGATATCCCTTTTCTCGCAGGATCCGGGGCAACCGAGCGAAGAATTGATGCAGTGACGTCGGTGGATAGTCATCGCTAAAGACATCCCGTAGCCGATCGTTGAGCGGACCAAGGCCTCGCATCAATGCCACATACTGCGACACTCGGACGAGGTCGTGCGTGTCAGGCAATGGATATTCGACCCATCGCGCCAGGTAATCCGACAATTCGGAACCGCTTGGCAGGAAACGTCCTCGCTGCCACTTGGTTTTTTCAGGTCGGTCGCACAGGTTCGCTCCAGCGCCGAAAAACGGGATCAATTTCCCATCCCTGATAGCGCCAACCACAGCTCCATAATGAGTTCCGGACGGCGGCCGAACCAGGCTATCTGTCTTATGCTTCGTGGGCGCCTGTCCTTTCAACTCGAGGAGTGCCATTTTCTGCGCTTCTCCGTTTTCGACATTCGTCGATACCTGGAGTAGCGAGAGCACTTGCGCTTTGAATATCGTGCCGGGAGAGACGAACGGGAAGTCGAGGCGTACCGGCTGATCGGGTATGGTTTGGAGATTCGCCGGGATGCCCAAAGCTTCGGCCACCACGTCCACCGAAGCCAGAATCCGTTGATCAGAAATCAACAGGCCGTAGCCTGCTTCGTTGTCGTCAGACATCAGAAATCGCACGACTGATGAATCAGAGGAATTGCTCATAGTGCTCTTTGCAGGTTATATCCCCGGTTTGATCCTCTCATCGGATTTCCTGCGAGTCGTTAGAGCTACCGCCGGAAAACAACACTGGGTTAAAACTGGGGTACCCTTCGGTAGTAGTAGTGAGAAGACCTGCGCTCGTTATACTCCGCTCGGTTAGCAGCGTCAATAGATAGATCTTCGCCCAGAGTGCAGTCACTCTTAGGCAATTGTCCGAGATGCGAGGCTCTGTTAGTCTCGGATTTCGAGACCTGCCGTGATCATTGGTATTTTATGATCTATCGTTCGTTACTTCGTCCCATTCTGTTTCGCCTGCCGGCAGAATCAGCGCATGAGTTTGCGTTGAACTCGTTGAGGATGGCGATGCAAAACGCGGCCGTGCGCCGCTCCGCCGAGAACCGTTTTCAACGGTCGCCGTTTGGCAAACTAAAAAGATTCGGACTCACGTTTCGAAATCCCGTCGGTTTGGCGGCCGGCTTTGATAAGAACGGTACGGCCGCCGATTTTCTCAGCTCACTCGGGTTCGGATTCATCGAGGTCGGGACCGTCACCAGTGAATCTCAGCCCGGTAATCCGAAGCCGCGCCTCTTTCGCTTGCCGCGCGACCGCGCCCTGATCAATCGACTGGGTTTCAATAACTGCGGCGCGAAGTCCCTGGTTAAGAATCTGAAAAAGCACCGGCCGGATTGTGTGCTGGGAATCAACATCGGCAAATCCCGGCGCGTTCCTATTGAAGATGCTGTTTCGGATTACCTAACGACATTCGAAATAATCTTTGACACCGCCGATTACGTGGCCATTAATGTCAGTTCCCCGAACACACCGCAGCTTCGCGAACTGCAACAGCCTGAGATGCTCGCTGAACTGCTGAGCGCCTTGCAAAAGCGGAATGGCGAACTAGCTGAGAAAACATACCTGCCAAGTCCAAAACCGATACTGCTAAAGATTGCCCCCGATCTTACTGAGGACGAAATCGAATCAATCGTGCAAATAGCCCTGGAGAAGGGCGTGGCGGGAATTATCGCAACTAACACCACCGTGAGGCGCGATGGATTGCAATCATCTCAAGCCAAACTCGAGGCGATTGGTGATGGCGGCCTCAGCGGCAAGCCACTCGGCGATCGGTCTAACGAGATCATTGCCCTCATTTATCGACTCACGAACGGTTCCCTTCCGATCGTGGGTGTGGGTGGAATTTTCACCGCGGAAGATGCCTGGCAGAAGATATGCGCCGGGGCAAGTCTGATCCAACTTTACACCGGCTTTATTTACGAAGGGCCGGGCGTTGCGCGTAGTATCAACGAAGGATTACGCCAGCTGGTGTCGAAAGGAGGATTTGTATCTCTGGATGAGGCGGTTGGTTCTCAGGCCGGTATGTAAACTATGGAAGCCAAAGACAAACTGATCGTCGCTCTTGACGTTGATACGGTGCAACGGGCACTCGAGCTGGTCGAGAGGCTGCGCGACACTGTGGGCATGTTCAAGATCGGCATGCAGCTTTTCACTGCTGCTGGTCCGGACATCGTGCGACGCATCGTTGACCAGGGCAGCGAGGTATTTCTCGATCTGAAATACCACGACATACCGAACACGGTGGGGCTCGCCGCTGTCGAAGCCACGCGCCTGGGCGTTTCCCTTTTCAACGTGCATGCGTCCGGCGGCCGCGAAATGATGCTGCGCACAGCGGAGGCTGTGGCGCAAACTGCTGCGCGCGAGGGGCTGAGGAAACCCAGGGTATTGGGCGTGACGCTGCTGACGAGTCTCGATACGGATGCGCTGGCCGCGGTGGGCATCGAAGCGGAAGCAGAAAGCCTGGTAGCCAAGTTGGCGCTGGTTGCTGCGGATTGCGGGCTCGACGGTGTGGTGGCTTCCGCGCGAGAGATCCGAATAGTCCGCGAAGCGGTTTCGCGCTCGGATTTTCTGATTGTCACGCCCGGTATCCGGTCCGCCCGGAACGCGAGCGACGACCAGCGGCGCACGATGACAGCTGCCGATGCAATTCGCGCCGGCGCAGATTATCTGGTGGTTGGGCGACCGGTGATCGCCGACGAGAATCCCCGCCATGCCGCAGAACAACTGGTCAAAGAGATTAGCGAAGGGCGCTGATAACATTCCCAACTCACCTCTCCATCTCGCGGAACAAATTCCGTATCAAAGCGTTGAGTTAGAATGAGTTTGCGCCTTGCAGCAAATTGCCATTATCATTCAAACGTGCGACTAAAGCTGACCTTCGTGTGGAAATCGGCTTGTTTGGCAGCTCTGCTTTTTTCATTGATTTCTCCCGCAGGCGCTCAACAAAAACCTGAACCGGCTCCACCGCCATTTAACCCGGCAATTTATCGAATCGGTGAGCGGCTGACGTATGACGTGTCGTTCGCGCACTTTGTGAGCGCGGCACACGTCGAACTATTGGTCGCCGGGCGGGGAAGATATTTCAACCGCGATGGAATTGAATTGCGGGCTCACGTGGAAACGACGGGCGTAATCAATGTCGCCCTGCTGGCGCTCAATAACGACTACACGACCTACATCGATGCGGTAAGCGGCTTGCCGTACCGTTCACAACAGGTCGCCCGCCAGCCCGGCAAGTCTTCGGAAGCCACCAGCAGTAATAACCACCCGGCAGGAACCGAAGCCATTCCGCCAAGGTCGCTCGGCGGCGAGACGGGCGCTTTTGATTTGCTGTCGGCAGTTTACCGGCTGCGCGCCGTGCCTATGATTGAAGGCACGTCATTTTTGATCAGTGCGGTCAGCGATTCTCAGGAGTTTCCGGCTGAAATGCGGATCGCCGGCCGCGCCATGATTAAGACCGGCGTGGGTTCCTTCAACACAATCGTGGGGAAGATAAAAGCCAAAGGCGCTCCCCTCTCAGACATTCGAGTTTATTTCAGCGAGGATGAGTGGCACGTTCCGGTTTTGATTACCGCGAAGCATCGAGAGGGTGAGATTCGCGCCGAGTTGGCCGCGTCAGAATTGATCCAGCCCACATCGCCGCCCACGGGACCGACGATCCAGCCGGTAAGGCCGTTGCCTACAGATGGCCGGACGCCGCCAGTCGTTCCCGGCGATAACACCGGCCCGAACGCCTCGAACCTCAATCTGCCTTTCAGCGTCGGCGAACAACTGAATTACCAGGTTTACCTGGGCGACGGATCCAAATCGATGGGCACCTTGACCTTAGGCGTCACGTCTCGCGGAAAATATTTCAATCGGAACGGGCTGATGTTTACCGTGACCGCGCAGACAAACAGCGACGGAGGCCGCCTGTTCTATGTGAATGATAAGATCGTCTCGTACGTTGATCCCGAGACTTTGCTGCCGTTTCGCACTGAAATCAATCTGGCTGAGGGCAAGTGGCGCACCACTCGGGCCTACAATGTCGATCAGGACCGCGGCGCTGTGATCACGGACAAAAAGGCCAGGATCGAAGTGCCGGTGGGCACGCACGATCTTCTCTCGCTGATCTACGCACTGCGCACGTTCGATTTATCGCCGCTTAAGAGGAATGCCATCTCAATTCTCGCGATCAACCAACCGCGCACTCTGTTTATTACCTCGCAGCGGCGAGAGACAATCGAGCTCGGCGGCCAAAAGATCCCCGCACTGTTATTAACGTTGACGACTGACGATGCACAGGCGGACCGGCTGCAACTGCGTTTATGGGTCGGAGATGATTCGCGACACTTGCCTTTGCGAATCTCCGCCGTTACACCCCTTGGATCGGTGCGCGCAGATTTGGCCATCGTGCCCGGAGCCGCGCGCTGAGTTTCGAAAGTTGATCGTCCCCTGACAATCTGGAGAGTGAATTTGTCCAACGGTGAGCAGAAACCGAAAAGACGGGGTTACCTTAACCCGGAATCGGTGAGAAGAGTGGCCTTTTGGACCACGAGTGCCTGCATCATGGTGGCCGTTGGCGCTTCGCTATTGGCGATTTGGCAGTTTGCCGGCACCGATGTGTTGTGGCGCACGGTGGCCACATGCGCCGTGATCGGCTTTGGCATGGTGGCCTTCTTTGTCGTCAATGTGCTCTTCGATTGGCGTGGGCAATAAGCCTGATTCCCTCAGTTTCTCCGCGCGTAGAGTTCCACGACTTTTTCAATCCCACGACGACACACCTGACAAAAGAAATTTGTGCGCGAGAACATGATGCAATCCACCTGCGGCCGATAGTATCCCTTCGCTTCGTAGTTCGCGCCTTCGAAAGCACCCACGCGGTCATTGTATTTTTCCGCGGCCATCATCGCGTCGATTTTCCGCCGATCTTCGCGGAACAATGCTTCCATTTCAGCCTCAGGACGATTGTCCTTTCTCAGTTGCGTGCGCCGTTTCTGATACTCGCGCGAATAGGCCTCAAAAGCTTCTTTGTTCCAGGGTGTCGGAAGCGGCGTGTCCGTGCTGACGAGATCCTTCCACTTGAGCTTCTTCTTATCCAATAGCGCAGTGACGTTCGGCTCCCACGGTTCGATGAAATCCGTAGTGGGCGCGTACGCGACGGGCGATGTGTAGTATTCGTCCGCGAGCGCCGCAAAATGATGACCGAATTCGTGGACAAAGACGTACGGCGCGAAAGCATTGTCGACAGATACCGTGCTGTACAAATTGAAGATTCCGCCACCACCGTAGGTGCGGTTATTGGCGAGGATCTCGATGAACTCATAAGGAGCAAATTGGGCGACCTTGCGCAGCCGCTGATTATCAAAAGCGAGGATGTACCGCTCTGAACCAAAGGCGTCATAGGTTGAGAGCGAATCACGATAAATTCCGGTCGAAGGGCGAGAGATTCCCGACTCGCTCGCCGGCGGGCATAAGCCCCAAACATTGAAATCGGTCTTATGCTCTTTGAAAGGCGAAGTCGAAAACAACACGGCGATCAGGCGCCGCGCGTCTGCGACGAACTTTGCAGTTTCACGCGCGGTGTAGCCGTCGCCGAGCAGCAAAAGATCGACTTTGGTTGTGGGATCGCCCATCCGCTGAATGGGAATCAAACGCGCGGGCGCACTTCCTTTGGATCGGTCGATGAACATATCTTTCGGATCGACGGAGGTCTTCCAGATTTCTTTCCAGTCATTTTTCGAGTCGCGCTTTCTCAGGACGATTTCAACCGGTGCGCCTGGCGCGGGAAAGCGGAACGACTCGCTGAACGTGCGCATGATTTTTGTCGCCTCGTCTGTCGTTTCCCACTCGCCGTAAATGGAAGCAAAGCCGCGCGAATAGAGCACTCGCTTGCTTTGCTGATCACGAACTTCGAAAAAGTACTTGCCCAGATTTGTGTCATCAATCGTCCGGGACATATCGCCGGGCCACGGCAGAGGCTCGATGCTCACGCGATCCAGGCTGAAGACTTCGTGCT
The DNA here is from genome assembly GCA_035274925.1 of Pyrinomonadaceae bacterium. GTDB lineage: Bacteria > Acidobacteriota > Blastocatellia > Pyrinomonadales > Pyrinomonadaceae > UBA11740. The sequence continues at coordinate 15,814 of DATENS010000363.1, forward strand.
TTGCATCGCCGGTGTGAAAGTAATCCACCCTCATGGTTTGCGGCGCCGCGAACGCCGAGACGGCCGCCAAAAGAAGAACGGTAAACCCCAAAGTGATTTTTGCCATGGACCGATTGTAGCCTAAGGCCGTTGATTGGTCATGAGACGAAAATGTTTTTTGAAGTCGGCTGATCAGGTGTTAGGATGCCCAGCCAAAACGTCGCAAACGCATGAAAGTCTGCACCATTTGCAATCGACAGTACGCTGATTCGCTGAAATTCTGTCTCGATGACGGAACTGTATTGACCCCGGCGCCGGCAGCCGACGTTACCCTGGTTGATCCGCAGGCAACGCTGCGTCTCAGCGCCCGCGAGACTGAACCAGCGGCAGCCGCTCTCGTGCCGAAACGACGTACGGGAATTGTTTGGATTGTGCTTGGCGGCGTGGGACTGATGGTCGTGGTTGCTGTGGCTGCAGTTGTTCTGCTGCTCCTGATTAGTCCGGCTAGTTCACCCCCGGGCTCTGACACGCGTAACTCTTCGGCATCGCCAGCCGCATCGCCGGCGGAATCAATCGCAAGCGTGCAGCAGGACGTCGAACGAATTAATAATCAGGTCGGAAACGCGCTGGTGCAGGGCGATCCCGACGCGCTCGAGCGCCTGTTGGCGGACGACTATCGTTACGTGAGTGACGTCGGCTTGACCCTGAACAAAATGGAAGTGTTGATTCTGATCCGGACGGGAAACTTGAGTTACGAATACCTGACGACAACTGATCCGAAGATCGACGTGAATAACGACGTGAACAAAGCCGAACTAACGGCCCGCGCCTCCAGCAAGGGTCAAATGCGACGCCAACCGTTTACCGACAGCTATTTTTACCGTAATACGTATGAAAAGAGAGACGGCCGTTGGCAGCTGGTCTCCGGCACGGCCTGGCACCGTCAATGAGGTGGGGAGTCTTAGCCCGTTCGTTGCTGACAACGCACGCTGACTTCCGCGGACTCCAGCGACGTCTCTACCGTGATCGTCGCCAACTCGCCGATGACCTCGATGCGCCGCTGGGAATTCAGGGCAAGGAATTCAACCGAATCGATCAAACAAGTGTCGGGCGCGGCTGAAAACCGTTTTAATCCGGTGGCGTCACGGCCTTCACTCAATAACAGATCGGCGTCGAAAGCGAGTTCAGTTCTGTCAATTGCCGTTATGTCGTCCGCATCGAGCTCGGCGATAGCCACTCCCTGCGGCAACAGATTCATCTCGCCGTCGAGATAGACCGTCCACACAAATCCGATGTCCAGCAGCAGGTGCGCGGCCTCGCCCGCCACAAACCAACCGAGCACAGTCGCCCCAATTACATGCTTGATGACATGATCCTGGTGGGTGGTGGTTTCAGTCTCGCTCCAGTTGCTGAGGTCGGACTGTGCCTGCGACATAGTGACTAAATTCGCTCGCGCTTAATTCCAATACGCCTCGGTGAGTTTTCTAAAGTGATAGCCGGCACAGGCAAGCGACATCGCCTGCTCAAAACGTGAGCGATGTTCTTTGATCACCAGCCGCATGTAGCGCCAGAACTCGTTCCGCTCGCGGTCGCGGATTCCAAGCTTGAATACTATGCGCGCCAGTGTCGCGGCGTTCGTAAGAGTCACTTTGTTGTGCGTTTTTATCGGCGAGATTGTTTGTCTTAACCACCCCAAACAAGTCAACGCCCGTTGATAATATTCCGCCGGGCTGTAGATTGTTTGCATGATCGCCTTGTAACCTTCGACCAGGCGCGTGGCATCCATTTTGGGAATAAAGTTCAGCGAGCAATTCGTATTGTTCCCGTCGCTTTCGGCCAGCAGCCGCCCTTCCTTTTCGAGGCGCCGCCAGAGTTGAGTGTCAGGCAGTGCGTTCAGCAGGCCGACCATCGCCAGCGGTATCGCGCTATCACGAATAAAGCTAATCTGGCGTTCGAAAATGTCTTCCGGATCATTATCAAAACCGACAATGAAGCCCGCCATTACTTCCATTCCATAACTCTGGATCTTCTTGACGGATTCCAGCAGGTTTCCTCGGTTCTGCGTCTTCTGAGCTTCTTGCAGACTTTCCTCGACCGGCGTTTCAATTCCCAGAAACACGCGATAAAAACCCGCGCGCCGCATCTCGGACAGCAAGGCGTCATCGTCAGCCAGGTTCACACTGGCCTCAGTAAACAAAGCGAACGGATGGCCGTGGCGTTCCTGCCAGTCCGCGAGCTCGGGAAGGAAACGTCTGACGTTCTTCTTGTTGCCGATGAAATTGTCATCGACGATGAAGAGCGGGCCGGTCCAACCAACTGCCAGCAAGGCGTCGAGCTCACAAATCATCTGCGCGTTGCTCTTGGTGCGCGGAACGCGACCATAGATTTCAATGATGTCGCAGAACTCGCAGTTGAAAGGGCAACCGCGCGAAAATTGAATCGACATCGAGCTGTAGCGCTTTAACTCAGCCAGTCCAAAATGCGGGACCGGCGTGATTGAAAGCGGTGGGCGTTCAGCCGCTTGATAGATTTTCTTGGCTTCGCCGCGCGCCAGATCTTCAACAAACTGTGGCACGGTCGTTTCCGCCTCGCCCAGAAAGATGTGATCGGCGTCGACCATTTCCTGGCTCGTGGTCACGTATGGGCCGCCGATGGCGACCCGCTTCCCCTTCGCGCGGCAACGGTTGACGACGTCGTTCAGCGAATCACGCTGCACCAACATCGCGGTCGCGAAAACCATGTCGGCCCACTCGATGTCGGACGTTTTCAACGGTCCAACGTTGAGATCGACCAGGCGGCGCTCCCACGAATCCGGCAACATTGCCGAGACGGTGAGCAGGCCGAGCGGCGGAAAAGCCGAGCGCTTTCCGATGAACCGCAACGCGTGGCGAAAACTCCAATAAGTATCTGGAAATTCTGGATAGACAAGTAGGACCTTCATGCCGCCTCTTTCCCGGGGGAAAAACAGTTTTCTAACTCTCTCTCGCCTGCAGGGGTTATTAGATGGTGCGAGGAGTGAATCGGTCCTCGATCCAGATTCGAGCGAGCTTCGTCGATGGGCAGCACTATACCACCATCATGGAGACTTGAGAAACCCTATTCGTTCTTTGTCTGAAACGCTCAAGGATCACCTTCGGTTTTTACTTCCTGGTCCATCGCCTTTTGAGTTTGCGCAATGTCATAAGACCGGAGGCTCTTTGCTTTGACAAACGCGATTGCCGCCGCCACGACGCAGCCGATGCCGCCGGTAACTACGGACAGCGGCGCGCCAATCAAGGCGGCCAGGCCGCCCGCCTCGACTTCGCCGAGCTGTGGCCCGCCCATGAAAAAGATCATGTTGATTGAGGTCATCCGCCCGCGCAGCTTGTTCGGCGTGGAAAGCTGGCGGATCGTTTGGCGTAGAATCGTACTGACCGTGTCGGCGGCGCCGGTGATAGCAAGCATTAGCAGCGAGAGCCAGAAGAAGCGGGAAAAGCCGAAGACGACTGTGGCCACGCCAAACACCGCCACCGAGGCGATCACGATCGCGCCTTGTCTTTTCAAAGTCCCCATTCGCGCCATTACGATTCCCGCGATGATTGCGCCGCTGGCGGGTGCCGCCGCCAGAAAGCCAAGACCGCGCGCGCCCACAACCAGAATGTCTTTCGCAAAAATCGGCAGCAACTGATTTGCCGAAGCGAAAAACGTCGCCACAAAATCCAGCGTCATGGTTTGCACGATGATCGGCGTGCGCCAAACGAACCGCAGTCCCTCACGCAAGGCATCGACGCTGATCGTTGTCCTCTTTTCATCGTCACTGATGGTCCGCGCGGTCGCTCTCATCAATAACAATCCAACGATCACGGCGACAAACGAAGCGGCATTCAAGGCATAGACAAGACCCGGACCTCGGCTGGCGAGCAGGAATCCCGCGAGTGTCGGCCCGAGGATCATGCCGATTTGAAACATCAACATGCTCAGGCTCACCGCGTTGGGAAAATCTTCCGCCGGCACGAGGGCCGGCATGAGTGATTGTCGCGCGGGAGTGTCGAAGGCCCATGCGGCGGAAGCGATCGAGGTCAACAAGAAGATTGGCCAGGCACGCTTGAGTCCGTTAAAAGTGAGAAGCGCCAGCACCGCACTGCTCGCCAGCATGACAAACTGAGTTACGATCATGACGCGACGGCGATCCGCTACGTCCGCGACCAAGCCACCCATCAGTGAACACGCGATAATCGGCACTGCGCGACAGGCTCCTACCAATCCCAATGCCAGCGCCGAGTTGGTGAGCAAATACAGGTGCCAGTTGATTGCCACCAACTGCATTTGCGATCCGGTTACAGAGATGATCTGGCCCAGCCAGAGGAGCCGGAAGTCACGATGACGAAGAGACGAAAAAGCTGATTTGCGCTGGGTTGCTTTGGAGACTGGCTTGGATAAAGGACTCGCAGGCATCTTCCCCGGGGCAGCCCGAAGGGCTGCGAGCTAGTAGCCGGTGGTCCGCAGACCACCGGAACCTGAGCCAATTGATTCGTTGGCACCCTGAAGGGGTGCGAGGTAATGAGTTGTGGCACCCTTTCAGGGTGCAAATTAGTGAACCCGCTTACCGGAGGTCTTCGCTCCGCTCGACCTCCGGCTACTAGCTCTCAACCCTTCGGGTTGATACTTCCGCCCGTTCCAATTGATAACGATATCCTATTAATTCTTTCCCTTTGTCCCTTTCAGTTCTTTGTACATGTCCTCCACGTTGGGCGTGGCGAAATTCTGAAAGGCGAAGCTCTTGTATTTTTCTGGTAAGGTCAGTTTCTCTTTCGCTTGATCGATCGTCAGGCCGTCCGCAATTCCCTGCTTCACCCGGCTGCGTAAATCGTCGAGGTAATCGCGGAAGTTACGAATGTCAGCAACCTCAGCAACCGGCCCATGACCAGGAACGAATCTCGCCAACGGGTGTTCAGCCAAAACCTTATCGAGCGTGGGGACCCATTCGTTCACAATCGCATCCACCAGGTTCGGCAGCGTCTTTGACCATCCCAGGTCGCCCGTGAAAACTACATTTGCATCCGGCACATAAGCGAGCACGTCTCCGCCGGTGTGCCCCAACATCGTCACCAGCACGACCTCGCGTTTGCCAAGATAGAGATGCACCGATCCGGAGCCGAAAGTGACAGTGGGATTCGTCAACGTGATGGTCATCATCGCTTCAAGTCGCCGAATCTGACGCTCGAGCTGTACACGTTTATCTTTCTGGTCGGCAGGCGTCTCAGCCAGTTGTTTCGCCGCGTCGGCGCGTCTCTTTTCCAGGTCCGCGGGCGCCGGCAGAAAGCGCTTGTTCTTTTCGACCTGCCACTTCATCAGGTTGTCATGGCCGATGATGGGCACGCCGCGCGCCCGCAACACTTGATTCCCTCCGGTGTGATCGAGGTGATAGTGACTGTTGACGGCGTACTTGATCGGGAGCTTTGTCTGGGATTCGATGACTTCAATCAACTCGCTGAGCGCTGCCGGAGTCAGAAAAGTATCAAAAACCAAAACGCCACCGTCTCCGATAACAAAACCCGCGTTGCCTGAAGCCAATCCGCCCGGCTTGGCGATCGCGGCAAAAACACCTTCGGCGACTTTGACGAGTTCAAAATTGTCCTCGGCTTTCGGTGCCGCTTTGCCATCCGGCCTAAAGACAGCCGCAGGCATACATACAATCGCCAGAACGATCGCAGCGACTAACACAAATTTTCGTTTCATGAATTTTCCAGAGACTAGATCTTTGCCAGTATGGCTTTCCATCTCACCCAGGCCGCGTCACGTGCTTTGCGGTTGGCGTTGTACGTATCCGATGCCTTCTTGTAATCGTCCGCGGCCTTCTTATCAGCGGCCTCGTCGCCCTTGGCGACCGGCGCAGCAGGGGGCGGAGCGTTTGGTTCTCCCTGGCGCATAAAACCGTGTCCCGCCCCGGGATAGGTGACCGGATCGTACTTCTTATTCAGTTCTTTCATCGCTTCGGTCGTTGGTGGAACCGTTGCGTTCACCCGCATGTCGTTTTCGGCATAGAAACCGTAGACAGGCGCTGTGATGCGCGCGAGCGCCGTTTTGTCTACGGCGTACGGCTGACCCTGAGCATTACTGCCGGGGGTGGCGCCGTAAAAGACAAAGGCAGCTTTCAAAGACGGCCGGTTGGTCGCAAAACGAAATGATTGCGTGCCGCCCCAACAATAGCCGGTGACGACCAGTTTTCCATTTGCCGCGGGAAGCTTAATCACGTAATCACCTACCGCATTCAAGTCCGCCGTGATTTGATCCGGCGGCAAGTCGCGAATCGCCGCGCCAACCGCGTTGTTGCCTTGGGTGGCCACGTCGCTGGTCCCGCCGGCATTCGGGCCTTTGCCTGAAAGGAGATCGGGAGCAATGGCGATATAACCAGCTTCCGCCAGCTCGTCCGCCAGTTGCTGCACCCAGTCGCTTAAGCCAAAGATCTCATGAATCACTAAAACGGCTGTCGCCTTCTTTTTTGATTCCGGGTACACGACAAAAGTGTTTACTTCACGATCGCCGTTCTTTATCTTCACCCACTCGTGATGCCTCGGCGATTTGGCGAGCGCCTGTTTAGCCCAGTCCTGAACGCTTTCCAGATCCACTTTGTCGGCAGGGGTGGACGACCTGTGATGATGTCCATTCATGTCCTGCGCGGAAATCGAAAACGCGAAAAACAATACAGCCGTAACTGACAAGAGAACCGTCTTTGTCTTCATAGTTCGCTCACCTCGAAGATTACAGCAGAGCCTTTTTTAGATTTGGGGTTAGCAGGACAATTGATAACACAAATCGTGGCCGTCAGCGAGTGGCAAGGGCGTCTCGCTCGTGAAATAACGGGCAAGATGCACGTGCCACCTGGCAAGAAAAAAGCAGAGCCGCGACTGCGACTCTGCTTCTCGGTTTCTAGATTGGCACTACGAAAGGTTACCAGGGCCAGCGGCCATAGTTCCCGTTCCGGCGAGTGTTTCTCGAATACTGGCGGAAGCCCTGATCATATCCGCGCAGGAAACCCTGACGATACGCCTGCTCGTAATTAGCGCCGCCACCGTAGCGTCCGTTGTTGCTGTAACGGCCATTATCGCCGTGGCCATTGCGATAGAAGTGAGAACGCTGCGGATTGTAGCTCTGGCCTCGCTGTGCGTCTCGCTGCCCGGTGAAAATGCCGTCCTGAACACCATCATTCACGGCAATTTGATAAATATTATTCTGGTTGTAACCATCGTTGCGGCGGTTATTGCGCCAACGATCATTGCGATTGCCATTGCGGTTCCAGTCTTCCCAGTCGCGATTCCGTGGGTCCCGATCGCGATTTCGCTGGTTTTCCCAGTCGCGATTACGGCCGTTTGAATCATTCGGCCACGTCTGAGCCTGAACCGCGGTTCCCGCGACGACACCGATGCTTATCAGAAAGAACAATGCCATTACGATTCTGCCAAGTTTGTTACTGAGATAGTGTGATTTCATTTCCAAGCCTCCGCCGCCGACTCCGCAAGAGCCGTGCCGATTCAGATCTGATGCGTTAGGCAATGATGACCCGCCGAAATCGCACATTAAGGTGAGGACCACGGCACGATATCGTGCGCGCGCGATCGGAAATGCGTACTAAAGCAAGGCTTCCGCGAGCCGTTAACGGTGAAAGACGCCTCCGGAGAAATACTTCTGCCAGTTTTGATAGCCCTCGCGGTAACCCCGAAGGAAACCATCGCGGTAGGCGCGTTTGTACACATCCCGGCTTCCCACGACCGATTGATAGCCGGGCGTATCGTCATAGAAGTGCGAGCGCTCCGGATCGTAAGTTTGGCCGCGCCGCGCATCGTTCGCCCCGGTGTACAAGCCGTCCTCATAACCGCGATCGTACGCACTCAAACTAACCTGGGCCGTACCGCCACCGGACTGGCCGTAGGTCCCTGCCGAGTAGCTAATCGTGTCGTCGTAAAGCGGCACGCGATAACAATCGTCCTGGCGGTGCCGATGTCGATGCCGATCATGGCCGCGTGCGCCGTCGCGATGCCGGCTGCCGTCCCAATCCCGGTTTCGATCTCGGTTGCGACCGCCGCCGGAATTGCTTCCACCATTTTCGCTCGTGGCTGCTGTGACCGGCATCTTCGGCATGGCTACTCGTTCGCGCGAATTGCGGTTTCCATTATCCGATCGACGCGGTTTACCAGAATCGTCTTTGGATCGTCGAGTCTCGCCGCTACTGCCACTGTCGTTGCTTGAGCTGCCGCTGTTCCCCGAATCTGAGCCCCGATTGCTATCGTTGTTTGAGCTGCTGTTACTGCTGCTACTGCTACTGTTGTCGTTCGAACTCGGACTGGGGTCGCTAACGCGAGGTGATTCTGCCGGAGCACTCGGCGGATCCGATGGGGGACTTTCGGGCGCAGGTTTATTCCGATCGTCCTGAGCTTGTGAGACATGTGCGGCGACTCCGCCAAACAGAAGAATCAACGTCGCAATGATCACGCCTTTCATGATCCGTTCGCGCTTTAGTTTCATGGCATCTCCTTGTGCGCAAGGGTAACGGTTTGCCGGGAGAGCAAGTTGATGGTGCGAATTATACCGCGAGAGCCTAAGAGTTCAATAAGAAGAACGGGGAGTTGTGGAACAGTTTGACTCCCTCTCCGTTTGGGAGAGGGAGGCGAAATGTATATCCCACGCCATCGACGGGCTATTCGACAGCAACGTCCAGCCAAGTGTCCGATTAATCCTGCGGTGACGAACGTCCCAATAGCCAGAACACTGCAAAAATCATCCGGCACCATTGTTGCAGAAGGTAACAAAGGTTAGTCCAAATTTACCGGAGGCTCATTCGTCTCGGAGTTCGATCTGCCAGGCGCCTCTCCAAAGGAATAGAATGCTGAAAAAAATCTCATCCTCGTTACTGCTCG
>DATENS010000364.1:0-16957 GCA_035274925.1 Pyrinomonadaceae bacterium
ACGATTCTTCTTTATGGCGGCGAAGCGGCGGTGCTATTGGCCGCGGCAGAAGCACTCTGTTTGTCCCTGCGTTTTGGACAGAGAGCAATTCATATTCGACCATTAACAATGGCGTTTAACTCAGCCATGATGGCGTGTTCGACGTTTGCTACCGCTGTGGTCGTAAGCTTTCTGTTTAGCGAGATGACCGCTTTTCGTCACGGTCAATTCTCGGGGACTTTCGCCGCGGCGCTTTGCGTGATGGCTCTCGTCCAATACGTGACGAATTCCAGCCTCGCAGCGATCCACACGTCACTGAAGATGAACGAGCCGGTGCGGCAGACATGGACGAAATATTATCTTTGGGCGTCGATTACCTATCTTACGGGAGCTTCGGCCGCGGGGATTGTCGCCAAGCTCACCGACATTGTCGGCTTCTATGCTCTGATCGTCACCACCCCGATCTTTACTATCCTTTATTTCACCTATCGTACTTACCTGCGCAACGTCGAGGTAATGGCTGCGACAGCAAAAGCCGAAGAGGCGGCGGCGCACGCGGAACAAGCCGAACGGCACGTCGCGGAATTGAACCACTACATCGCCGAACAAAAGCGCATACGCGAACAGTTTTCACAAATTGAAAAAATGTCGGCGCTGGGCGAGCTCGCATCAGGGGTGGCGCACGATTTCAACAATACGCTGGCGGGCATACTGGGGCGTGCCCAACTGCTTTTGGAAACTCATGAGCCGGCCAAGATCGAAAAGGGCTTGAACATTATCATCAAGACTGCCAAGGATGGAGCGAAGACCGTAAAGCGCATTCAGGACTTTGCGCGGCAACGCCGCGATCACGATTTTGAACTGGTCGACGTGCGGCAACTGCTTCTCGATGTTGGAGAAATCACCCGGCCGCGTTGGAAGAACCGGGCCGAGGCCGCAACCATCTATATCAACCTCGATATCGAGTGCGGTAACGGCGTCTTGATCATGGGCGATGAATCCGAGTTGCGAGAAGTGTTCGTCAATCTGGTTTTCAACGCCGTCGATGCGATGCCTGAAGGAGGCACGCTTACGCTAGCGGCAAATGTGCACAACCAGATTGTAGAGATCGCCTGTAGAGACACCGGTACCGGAATGAACGAAGCAACCAGGATTCGCATCTTCGATCCTTTCTTCACAACAAAAGAAAAATCGGGAATGGGTCTCGGTCTGGCCGTTAGTTATGGAATTATTCGCCGTCACGAAGGTACTGTTGATGTCGAGTCAGAAATTGACGTAGGCACAACTTTCCGCGTCAGGTTCCCCATCGCCAACCCGGCTACTCGCCGGCCTCAAGTCATTGCCGGCTTGCTGCACGGTAAGTCTGAGCCGGTTGACGGCGCTCAAGCCAGAATCCTGGTGGTGGATGACGAGGAGTATGTCCGCGATCTGCTTCGCGACATCCTCGAGAACGAGGGCTGTCAGGCGATCGTGGCCGAAGGCGGGCACCAGGCTCTTTCACTGTTTGAAGATGGAGACTTCGATGCGGTCTTTACCGATATCGGTATGCCGGGCATGAATGGCTGGGAGTTGTCACGGGCCGTGCGCGAACGCAACGAAAAAATACCGGTCGCCGTGATCACCGGTTGGGGCGAAGTCGTCGGCACAAACGAACGTGACGCGGCACGAGTCGATTGGGTCGTAGCGAAGCCTTTTGATACTCCGCAAATAGTCGAAATGGCGCATGAAGTTTTCCGCCGGCGCTCGGCAATTGTCGAATCAAGCTCGGCGCCAATGGCCTGAGTTTTTACTTGCGCTCGAGGTTTAAGCCGTTGCCTTTTTCCAGGTCGTAGCGTTCCAGTTTGCGCTGCAACGTGGTGCGATCGATGCCGAGAATTCGCGCGGCCGCCTGTTTGTTGCCGCCCGTGCGCACCAACACCCGGAGAATGTGCCGGCGTTCGATCTCTGAGAGCGGCAACAAGACCTGCTCGTCTTCCTCCTGGCCAGTGATGATGGGACTTGGCCTGCTCGCTGTTTGTGAATGATTGCGAACACGTTCCGGCAGGTCTTCAGGGCGAACGATTTGATCACACAAAGCGGCGGCGCGCACAACCGCATTTTCCAGCTCGCGGATGTTGCCCGGCCAATCATAGTTCTCGAGCAAAGCAATCGCCTCAACTGAAAAACTAATCGGCCGCGCATTGAGCCCGATCGTGCGCTCGGCAAAGTGCCGTGCCAGCGGGCGAATGTCTTCACGGCGCTCACGTAGCGGCGGCAGTTGAATAGCAACGGCGTTGAGACGGTACATCAGGTCCTGGCGAAAGCGTCCTTCGCGAACTTCCTGCTCCGGGTCCCGATTGGTAGCGGCAATGATGCGCACATCAACGCGTTGCGTCTGGTTCGAGCCAACCCGGCGGATCTCGCCCTCCTGCAGCGCCCGCAACAGTTTTACCTGAAAAGAGAGAGTGGTCTCAGTAATCTCGTCAAGAAAAGCCGTTCCTCGATCGGCTTCCTGCCATAGTCCTTTGCGATCGACCGTAGCGCCTGTGAACGAGCCACGCACGTGACCGAACAATTCTGATTCGATCAAATCAGCAGGCAATGCACCACAGTTGACCGCCACAAAAGGTTTGGACGAGCGCGGACTGCGACAATGAATGGCGCGGGCCACAATCTCTTTCCCGGTGCCCGACTCTCCCGTAATCAGCACCGGGAGGCTGGTACCCGCAACCCGGCCGACCAGCTTCATGACCTCGACAAAGGCGGCGCTCACCCCAATTAAGTCAAGGTCAGAGGTATAAACCGGCGGATACTTCAGTTCATCGCTGGTGCCGCGGCGGGCACGTTTTTCGATTCCGCGCCGCACCGCTTGCGAGATACGGCGGACGTCTTCAATCTCGAATGGTTTGATTAGATAGTCATAAGCTCCCGATGAAACAGCGTCGAGCGCCCCCACAGCTGAGGCGTGGCCGGTCATCAGGATAATCTGCGCTTCCGGTTGTTCCTCAGTAAAGCTGCGCAGCACATCATATCCTTCGTGATCGTTCTTTGCGCTAAGACGAACATCACAAAAGACAAGCGCCCACTGCTGACTGTTCAGCGCCTCGAGCGCGCTTTCTGCGGAGTCAGACTCACTGACCATCCAGCCTTCGTGGCTGAGCGCTTCCGCAATATTACTGCGGATGAGCTCGTCATCATCGACTACCAGAGCGTTCATAACAATCTGAGGAGTTTTCACCTGATCTATTCCCATTTTGAGAGCGTTGTCAACGTATTGCTTGATCGAACAGCCGTTGCAGGACCCAGCTCACGGCTGCATTGGGGACAATGGTCCGAATTCAAACTGGGAATCAACGCATCGGATCCGGCGATGGGTTCCCTCGGCGATCAGCACTGCGATCCCCTGAATTTCCACAGTGTTCTGCTCACGAATCTCCAGGTGAGCGCTGGTCTCTAATCTCAGGCGGCGTCTATCCTTCGTGAGAATTTCTATTTCGTACACCAAACCAAACGGTTCGGCTGAGTAAAAGCTCGGGTCGTGGTGAATGCAACTCGCAAACTCGGGGGCCAGGATTTCAGCCATATTCATTCGACAAATCTCCTCACAACTGTAGCCCCAGAGACTCTCGCCGGCGGCGTTAAGAAATTTGAAATTGCCATCCAGATCGAGGGTGTAGGCGATCTCCGGCGACCGTTCATGGATTACCTCGATGGTATGTTCAAGGGACATCATCGGGCACATGGATCGAACCGTCGGGGTAAGAGAAATCAGAACAGGAGAGTAGAAAGCTGCGCTGATGCGATTGGCTGCGGCGAGTTGCGACATTGGACAATGCAAAACATCAGCAACGATGGGTATTTGCGAGCCCCCATCCGGCGTCAGCATCGAACGTGCCACAAACAGAACAGACGAGGAGTCCGGCGCAAACGTCTTCTGGCGCTGCTGGCATATCGATTGCTCAAAACAGGAAGTGTCAGTGCGATGCGTTAGCATTCAGTGAACTGACGTCTTATAGGAACGCGCGGATCCAAATAGCGAAGCGAAGCCTTTCCGGTTCGCCGCCGCGCATTCAACCAAGCCTGCCCCAAAAAACCTCAACCGATCAACGGTAATCGACAGTTCTGATCAGTAGGATGTCCGGCCGATCGAGCTCAGCCGGATGATCTACGTCATCCGAAGTCGAAATCCAAAGTGCTTGCTAAGCAAGCTTCACAACCGGTGCATCCGGAAATTACACGGTGAAATTTACATGGTCTCCAAAGTTAGTTCCCTTCACTTCGTACGAGCGCTAATCTGTTTGCTCGCCGCTTTGGCAAACGGTTACGCCGATCCGCGCGTTTCAGCCTTCCGCACGACCTTGCATCAGCCGCAAAATGCCGCGGTGCAATTTGCCGCATTCGCTGACAGCGCGAATGCGACAATCGCATATAGATGGAACCTCGACGACCGCCAGGCGCCACTGCTGGGTTTCGCCGCAGAGCGTATAGCGGAGTCATTCGAAGAGAGACTGACCTATTCGGCGGAAGGTTTTCACTTTCTGGTTTTTAGAACTCTTAACTTTGACGAGCGCGAAGGGAAATATCTTCTGCCCACGATTTCAAAGGAGTCTGGTGGAGTTCACTTTATTGAGTTTGCGCCTGCGGGAAGCCCAAACAAGTATGCGACAGACGCGGACACCGGGATGCAATTGATCGATCAAGACAATCTGAAAACTGTCGTGACTGTGAATGGCACGAAATATCTCTTCGTGCAATATCCGGATGGCGAGTTCCGTTGCGCAATGATCAAGCCAAAGAACGGCGTGGTGGTGAATTTCCTGTACGCCGCGAATGGCCTGACACTTCATGGAATTGTCGATTCGACCGGCCGGACCGTTACTTTCAATTATGGGAAGAGCGGAATCGTGTCGATAACTCAATCCTGGATGGGCCAGTCCGAGGGATTTACCAGGTCGTGGTTCGTCGGCGACCAAATTGAACCCGATACCTCGATCAGATATTCACATTCGGTCGTGGCCAACCTGAAGTCGATCCCGGCAAACGCAACAATTCGTGAATACACTTCTGAGATGGCGGCCTCTGATCGGCTGCTCGCGGAAATTTTTGGTGGTCCGGGCGCAGTAGCCGGCGCAAATGGGTTCGAGCCGCCAGGGTTGGGCGCCCAGTACCCGCTCTATCGCGGCGACTTTCTCGGCGATGATGGCAAATTGAGATCCGGCCACCTTTCTCATGCGATGCATTTGTACGGTAGCGCGGATGGGCGCGGAGATTCGCCTATCTATGTACCCGCGGGCTTTACTGAACACAGCAAACAGCCATCACCCGTCGATGCGGCCGTCCTGTTTTATTATCCGAAACTCGGGAACCTGACTGACGTCACGCTGGCAGTATTTCACGTGGCGGATTTTCAAATTATCTATGAGGGTGATCGAGTCAGGATTGGAAAGATTGGGGGCCCGGGTGGATTTTCGCCTTTATATAAACATTCGCATATCGATTTCTATCGCGGTAATAACTCTCTGCCACCAGCTGGCACACGCGCCGCTTTGCGAATCGATCCGGCGACAGTGTTTGGAAAACGCTGACCGTCCCGGCTTAGTCGAGCTTTGCCAGTCCAGAAATCATCCCAACACACTCCCCGGTGTAGGTCTCGTTATTTTCATTCCACATGTGGCGTGCGGTTGACCGCGACGCCTGATGGGGCCAAAATGGCGCGATTTCAAATCGCCCACCAATTGGGAGGCTCGAATGCGACCGGCGGCCATCATTCTCTTAACTTGCTTGTGCTCTTTAGCACTCATCGTGGGATGTAGCTCACAATCGACCAGTCAGACACCCGCCACGACGTCGTCACCAGCGGCGTCGTCGTCACCGATTTCGGCCAGCCCCGCGGCTAATGCGACGCCGAGCCCGGGTTCACAGGTGGCTGTGAAGCCGTCAATCGAGGCGTGCACCCTGCTCACCAGTGACGAGATCAAGGCTGTACAGGGCAACGCGGTGAAAGAAACTACGCCGAGCAATCGCATGGTCGGCAACTTTATCGTCACCCAGTGTTATTACGCGCTGCCGACTTTATCCAATTCAGTCAGTGTGATGCTTACTGAGCGTAACCCGAATGTGCAGGGCGCTGAGAGCATACACGACTATTGGGAAAGGACTTTCGGCAAAGACGAAAACAAAAGCGAGCGTGAACGAGAGCGCGAACGCGAAGAGAGAAAGAAGGAAGTGCGCAGCGAAGGCGAAGAGGAAGAAGAAGGAGCACCGATGGAGCCGGTGCGCGGCGTTGGCGATGAAGCGTTTTGGTCGGCCAGCCGTGTGGGAGGCGCACTGTACGTCCTCAAGCGCGATCGTTATCTAAGGATAAGCGTCGGCGGCGCGGGCGGCGTTGAGACTAAACTGAAGAAGAGCAAAGCACTGGCGCTGAAGGCCCTGAAACGAATGTAGTCTCGCGCCGAAGACCGGCCCCATCACGGTGCGGGATGTGCCGGCCCGCGGACGTGGGGTGAGGGATTTGCGTGTCAGAGAGACCTCTCCGTTTCTCTGCCAACTAAACCCTACCCGATATCGCCTCTCAAGAGGCGATCCAATCACACCGTAAACCCAACTCACTTCAGCGTTACCGTCAGCTTATTAAGTAGCGGGCTGTACGTTACTTGAAAGACCTTACTCGTGAGCGTGGTCGCAGTGCTTGTCGTTACCGACGCGCCGGCGCCCCCGCCGCCGCTACCACCTGATGCGCCGCCACCTGACGAACCTCCGGCGGCATAGGGGTTAGTAAGATTACCAATCACGTTGAAGGTGACAGTGAATGCCTCGTTGCCCGGGTTATTAAACTTCAGCGTGCGCAACTCAGACAGTTCACTCGCCGACAGTATGTTATCGGCTCCCACCAACGTGCTGTAATCCCATAACGCGTTGACTCCGCCTTGATTGTTGTCAGCGTTCTTCACCGACACTCTGCCGGAAGCCGAACTCAACTGCGCCACCTCCGCTCTCAAGGGAACGAAGATAGTTTGGGTTGAGGCGTTCTTGATGACCAGGTTGAACTGGCTCACGCCCAGGGATGTGCTGGGGCTGCTCACCTGCAGATTCACCAGTGAGTTCACATTCTGCTCGATAAACTGCGAGCAGTTGGTGTTTCCGGCCACAGTGTAAGTCGCCGCCGGAGCGCCGTTGTCGGTCTGGGCTTTGACGAACGTGTGATCGATGAACAGGTTCGAACGCTCCAGCTTGCTTTCAGGAGTCCCTGGAACGTCAGCCGTAAATGTCCGGCCATTGACCGCTCCCAACAGATCGCCCGGTTGCGGATTTCCTACTGAAGACTTCGACACGTAAATCGTGATCGTACCGTCAGTGTTAAAGTTGCTGCCCGCCAGTGCGCCACCACGTTTGGTTTCCGAGATGGCGTACACCGCCGGCAAGCCCGCGTCAGCCAGAGTTCCCCATTCGAAGGTTGGGCCTCCGGTTGGACCAGTCGTCATTCCGACGTAGAACTGCTGCGCCTTAGGATCGATGGCTTCGGCCGCGAATGAGTTCCACGCAATCCGCCATCTGCTGTTGGCCGGAATACTCGCCAGGCTGTTCACCTTCATCTTGAACATGAAGGTGTCTGTGCCCGGAGGTTCACCGACGGCAATGTAATCAATCAGCAGTGACGCCGGCGTGTTCATTCCGGCATTGGCTTCCGGATGCGTGGGCTCGTTCCGGTGCAGAATGAGTCCACTGCATGTGTCTCCCATGTAAGGAGCGGCAACTTCATTCGCTCCGCATGATGTGCCAACTGAGTTCACTGCCTGGACTTTGTAGTAGTAAGTCTTGCTCGTATCCGTAGCAGTTGTGTCGGCATAGCTCGACTGACTTCCAGGCACGGTGGTGAGCAGGGTTTCACCGCCGCTGGTTGTCCCTCTCAGGATCTTATAACTCGTGATCGGAGAGTTGCCGGTGTCCGCTTCTGACCAGCCCAGGTTGACGACGTTGCCGACGCGCCGCGCGGTAAGGGACGGCACACCTGGTCTGGAAACCGCCGCCAGCGGATTGATTGGATCGAACGAAGCGCGTAAACGGCGGCCGCTTGACTGCCGCGCAATGGTAGCGGCAGCGGTGTATGCATTGCCTTTCGCAGTGGCCGCTGCCTGTGCGCAGTTTCCACCTTCGCATCCGTTGACATAGCCGACCAGAACGCGGCCTTCGCGATCGACCGTCATGTCAAAGAAATCGAGCAGGTTGCGACAAATGTTCGCGCCGCCCTTGGCCCAAATGCAGCCGCGTTGCAGCGGAGCGTTTGGTGTGGCGTCCGTGGTGGTCCATGTCGCACCGCCGTCAAACGTGTTGGCGATGTAGAGATGCCAAACGCCATCGAAGGTAGGCTGCAACGCATCACCCGGTGTTGTAGTTCCGTAGAAGGCGACCGAGGCACGGCCGTCATCGCCGGCGATAGCTGCGGGATACCTGATGTTCCGCAACCCATACGCGGCGCCGACATCGCCGAGGTTTTGCCACGTTGCACCGTAATCGGTAGAGGTCAGAACCGCGGCGGCCGAATCGTCATCGGCGATAACGTAATAGACGCGGCCGCTGGCGTCGATGGCCACCGCCGGATCCTGGAAGCTCACCGACGGCTTGGTTTTGACGTCGCCACTTTGCACCTGACGAACTGTCCAGGTAATGCCATTGTCTCGCGAGACAAGTACGCTGCCGACGCCGTCACAGTAATTCACCGGTAGATACACGGCGCCGTCTTTGGGCGAGACCTTCACGTGACCGTGCAGGCCGCTGCACTGTGTGGCCAGCGGAACCGAAACAGGCACTGACGGACCGAACGTCAATCCGCCGTCATCGCTGCGCGAGCAGAACCCGGTGTCCTCTTCCCCTTCCTGCGAGCAGTAGTAAACCGCATTCGGGTAGACACCAGGCACGTTGGTCGGTCTGGTTAAAGGAGGTGCAAAAGGACCACCGCCAATGGTCTGATGATCGACACCTGAGGCAATACCGCTGCCTTGAGTCGGCGTCCAGGTAAGGCCATCGTCGTCTGTGTAAGAAGTCTTACATGACGGCGAGAGCAACGTAAGTTGACCGGCAAACGTGCGACCCGTTTGTGGATCAGTAAAGCCGATCGGATCAGAGTTGACGGCTTGTGAAGTCGTCGCCTGCCGGTTGACCCAGGTCGATGACTGGCCGTTTGATGGACAACTGTCATTGAACGTGACGAATAAGGTTTGCAGATCTGACTGAAAAGCCGTCACGCCCGTCTTCCAATTGTTCCCAATCGAGGGCTCGCCTGCATTGCGGCCAAGATACTCAACTGAGTTCGGTTGTTGTCCGCCTGAAGTCATCAGGGTCTGGCTAAGCACGCCCGGCGCGGTGAAATTCTCGAATCCCACTTTTGGACCTGTGTCCTGACTTGCGGGCGGAATTACCCGAGGCGTGGGCGTTGGCGTCGGACTGGAGTTCGGCGTCGGCGTTGGCGACGCGCTGCCACCGTCGGTGGTGCTAAAAGTACCCGTGTAGGTGAACGGCGCATTTTGCGGAACACCCGAGGTGTTTGGTGTTTGACAGATCTGCACCTGGTATTCGCCCGGAGGCACTTGTCCCGCCGGCGCATAGCGAAGCGCCTCGCAGCAGGTACCCGTGTCCTCGCTCTTAATCAGCACGGCGTTTGGATCGGAACCGAACAGCAGATTCACGCTGATGTCGTTGGCGGGAACTGTGGCATTTACCTGAACCACGATGCTCGATTTACCCGGCCCAACTGTGAAGCGGTGCTTCTCAGACGAGCACGGATATTGGCGTGGATCGTAACTGCCTTGGATCACAGTTGTGCCATCACCTGATGGCGGCGGTGGCGGCGTATTGCCGGAGGTTACGTGAACCACAACCTCTGCTGGATTACTGACATGCCCAGCCGAGTCAGTTACCGTCAATCGGGCTACATAGTCACCAGGACTGTTGTAAGTATGGCTGAAGGTTGGCGTTGGTTGGGCTGCGATGGTTGTGGCGTCGCCAAAATCAAGGGTGTAAGTCGCTATGGTGTTACACGACTGTGTGTTGCTCGAGGCCGAAGCGTCGAAATTAACGCTGAGCGGAGCGGCGCCTGATGTTGGGTTAGCCGTGAAGCTGGCCGTAGGCACTCCGTTACCGCACGTCGTGTTGCCAACTCTGGTGTATTCCTCGCCGCTGGTCGTTTGGACGCTCTCGAGGAATCCAGCGCCTACGCCTGCGAGGATATAAGTAGTTCCGGTAATGACTTGGGCGGTGCCAATGTCCGTGCCGGGGGCGCTGCCGTCCCACGTAAATGGCGCACCCGTTCCACCGGTTCCCGGCGGGCCGAAACTAATCGGCGTCGACAGATCGAGCTTGAATATTATCGTCCCGTCTTTGTTGAAGTTGGCCGAAATCTTCGGACAGGTGTTCGTTAGATCATTCGTGCAGACGCGCGCGTCAATGGTTCCCGTGGCGGTTGGATCTCGCCTGCCGATCACGACGCGCGGGTTGACGGGACTATTAGGCGAGAAAGTATCTACCGCTACGAACACTCTCTCGGCATTGCCTGCAGTGTCAGTGACCCCAAAAAGGATGTGCCACTCTGAATTAGGCGGCAATACCGCCCTGCCCGTGTTTTGCGGGTCGAGTGACTTCACTTTCATGATGAACGTCAGCGAATTGTCGCCGCAGCTGGCGAACGGCTCACCCACGTTGAGCCGTTCAATTGTTAGTGAACCGCCCGTTGGATCAGCGGGTACGGTAGCGGCGATGCCCTCACCGCCGACGGTGATGTAAGGATAGACACATGAACTCTCGTAAGTAACGACAACGGGCACAGCTTCGCCGCAATATGGGCTTTCGCCGTAGTCATTGACGGCAGTAACGCGATACGCGTTGCTGGTCGCCGGTGCGGTGAATCCGTTGTCGGAAAAACTCGTATCGGTCACAGTGCCGACCAAATTAAACGAGCCATTAGCGCCATCGCGCCGATAGACTCTGTACGACGTGATCGCCGCGCCTGCATCGTCAGCGGCAGGCCAGGAGACAACGGTCGGACCGCCGGCGCTGCTGATCTCCGCTTTCGGCTTTGGCGCACCCGGCAGATTGGGTTCAGCCGGATCGAATGCCGCAAACAAGCGACGGCCGCCGGATTGGCGAGCTACCGAAGCCCGTGCTGTATAAGAATTTGGGAAAGCCCCGGTCGGATGCGTCCGACAACGTCCCACGCAACCATCGGCGTAAGCGACCAGGGTACGGCCCTGGCCATCTACTGTCGCATCATTAAAGTCGAGCAGATTTCGATCGTTCGGTGTGTGACCGTTGCAGCTCGTCGTGCCCAGATTGCAGATTGATCCCCTCTGCACCGGATCGTTGGGTGTGGCATCAACTGTGGTCCATGTCTGGCCGCCATCAAAGGTGGTGGCGATATAAAGATGCCACGGCGCGCTTTGATTGTAGGTAGCCTGGTTGGTGTAATCACCGGCCACAGTGGTTCCTAAGAAAGCGTAGGCCGCGCGATTGTCGTCCCCGGCAACCACTTCCGGAAAAGTCGAGTTCTGAATGCCGAAGATGGCGCCGACGTCCTGATCGTTAACCCAGGTAGCGCCTTGATCGTGCGAGACTGCAATGCGCGGACGGCTGTTTTGATCCTGATAGCCGAGATAGATCGTGTTGCTTGCCTGCCCGTTTGGTTTGCCGACATTGTTCAAGCCGATGCCCACCGAAGGATCAACGAGGAAACCTGACCTGCTGCTTGACGGCGCGGGCCGGACCGCCCACGAGACTCCATTATCGGTTGAGACAATAACCGACGCCTTGCCGCCGCAATCTCGATTGGGAACATAAACGGTTCCATCGGGCGCGACCTTAACGTGGCCGTGAATACCCGTGCACTGCAGAGCCTGATAAATAGGGATACCGGCGCCGAATGTTTGCCCACCGTCGTCGCTCCGCGCACAGAAAGCGGTGGCGACATCCTGTGAACAATAATAGACGGCATGTGGATAACTGCCACGCGGACCCGCCGATGGCGTCGTGTTTGGTTTGTAGGGGCCCGCTCCGAGCGTTTGGTGATCGACACCCGAAGGAATGCCGCCGCCCTGACTCGGCGAATACGTCTCGCCATCGTCGTCGGTAAAGAACGTAATACTATCCTGCCCGGTTAACTGCGAAACGAACGTACGATTCGGCGTGCCGGCCGGCAGCATGTGATCTGTGAACAGAATCGGATCGAGAGAGACGGCCGTGGGAATGGTTGTAGCCGTCCAGGTATCTGTTGCCGGAGATGAGCAGTCGTCAAAGGTGATGCGAATTGGGTTGTACGATGCCAGGTACATCGCGTTACCTGTCTTCCAATTCGTGCCGATGGACGGTTCCCCGCCGCTGAAAGAACTCGAGGAGGGGACGTAGTTCTGAAACCTCGGCGTGCCCGGTCCGGGCGGCATCGGCGATGGAGACGGAGAGCTCTCGGGTGTCGGAGTCGGCGACGCATTGGGATCAACCACCGGCATGATCACCGTTGAATCGCAGGGACCCGCGGTACCTCCGGGACAAGCCAACGACGAATCGTAAAATATGGTCGCGCCGGCGCCTGTGTCGCTATATTGAGTGTCGAGATGAAGTACGAACTTGCTGTTTGCGGTAATCGTCGGAAGATTCACAGTCGTCGTGAGCAACGAAGGGGCGTGTGGCAGCGCGGGCGTTCCGTCGACATTCTCCTTCGTAAATACTAGTACTCCGTCCGCCCACAAACGGACTCGCCAAGTGCCGCCCAGCGCAAAACACTCGGCGTTACATGATTGCCACCAATTGATTGTCATCGCTCCGCTGAGCGTTGTCGGCGCTGACAAATTCCAAATCCAATTAGGATCCACCTCATTGCGGTCGACCGAATCATTTACCGCGGAGACGGCTACCCATTTGGCCGCAGGTCCGGACGACAAGCTCGCAGTCTCAGTCAGCGTGGCGCAATTGCCTGCCGATGGACCCGTCGCGTCTACCGCCCCGACTCCGGTACAACCGCTGTCCTCAGGCGCATTGCCATTGAAGTGCAGCAGCCGCGGGCCGAATTCCGCTGAGGGCGCAGCTACGCTATGAGATAGCAGAACCGGCGATGCGATCGCCGTAGCGAGCAGGCAACACATGACGATCAAAACCAATTTGAAGCGTCCTGAAGTCGAGAAGGAACGTTCGACGCGTGTCTTGCTAGTCATTTCCGAGTCTCCTTTTCTCATAACCTGCATCGCATTCACCCACGCCTGGTTGGTTGTTATCTCTAAAGAGCGCCAAGCGTCATGGGCTTATCAGTCGCACCGTCACGGAATTCAGCAACGGGTTGTAAGTCAGTTGGTAAACCAATTTTGTCGCGCTGGTGATAGATGGAATTGAGGTGGATGTGCCGCTGCCTGCGCTTGCTCCGCTGCCGCCGCTGCCCCCGCTACTGGAAGAGCCGTTCGGCGAGCAACAACTGGGGCCGGTGTAGGGCAAGTTGCCGATGACGCTGAAAGTTGCCGTGAAAGCCTCGTTGTTCGGATTGCGGAATTTCAGCAAGCGCGCGCCTGACACTTCAGCGGCAGTAAGCGCGTTGTCGTTACCCACCAGGCTGCTGTAACTCCAGTTCGCGCCCGATCCGCTCAAGCCGTTATCGGCGTTAGCGGCCGCGACTTTGCCTGAGGCTGAACTGATCTGCGCCACCTCAAGTCGCAAGGGATTGAAGATCGTCTGCGACGATGTGTCCTTGATTGCGAGATTGAAAGAGCTGAACCCGGACGCCCAGGCGGGATTGCTCGTTTGCAAAGCAACCAGCGAATTCACGTTTTGTTCGATCAGACCTTTTGGATCAAAGGCCGAGAAGACACCAAGACCATTCGACTGGCGAGCGACGGTGGCCCATACCGATTTGGCCGTGTTGGTGGGATCAGACGCGCATGCGCCGGTGCAGCCGTCGGCATATCCCACCAGCACACGACCCTGCACATCGATCGTGGCATCCATGAAATCGAGCAGGTTGCGGCACGGATTACTCCCACCCCCGAGCCAGATGCAACCGCGTTGTGTCGGATCGGTCGTCGCTTTGACGGTCGTCCACGTTCTGCCTCCGTCGTACGTGTGGGCCACATACAGATCCCATGCGCCGTCAAAGCTGGCATCCTGGAATGGTCCCGCTGTCGGACTGCCATGAAATGTAAAGGCAGCGCGATCCGGATCGCCCGCGACAACCGCGGCAAAGACCGCGTTCTGAAGACCATAAGGCTGTCCCACGTCGATGAACGATGCCGTCCCTCTGTCAGAGTTCCAGGTGTCCCACGTCACGCCTTTGTCATGAGAGACCGCGATCTTCGGATGGCCATCGCCATCAACAAAACCGAAATAAACCGTGCCGTCAGTCGCGACGCCAATGGACGGATCGCTTTCGCCGGTGGCGGTGTTCGGAATGGTCCGAATGTCCCAGGTAATGCCGTTGTCGGTGGAAACGGCTAAGCCCTGGCGTCCGCCGCATCCTCTGTTCGGTATGTAGACGGTGCCATCCTTCGGCGATATCTTGAGGTGGCCATGAAGCCCGCCGCACTCCGTAGTCCACATCGGAACCGCGGGACCAAAAGTCAGACCGCCGTCCAGGCTGAGAGCGCAATTCGCCGGTCCCGCAGCCTGAGCACAGTAATAAACAGCATGCGGATAAGGACCCGGCGTGTTCGGATCCAGCGTGAGCGGCGCCGCGAGTGGTCCACCGCCAATTGTTTGGTGATCGATGCCAGAGACGACTCCGGATCCCTGGCTCGGAATAAACAGGTTGCCGTCATCGTCGGTGTATTCCAGCGTCGAGAATGGCGTGAGACCCTCAAGTTGATCGGCAAAGGTGCGGCCGGTAACCGGATCAGTAAAAAGAATCGGATCCGCAGCGGCGCGAGGTGAAGTAGCAATGTGCTGATTCCCGCTTACGTTGGTCCACGTCGCGGTGACCGGTGTGACCTGGTCGTTGAAATTGTTTATGCGAAAAGTCTTGAGAGTGCCGCCACCGGCAAACATCACATTGTTTGTCTTCCAGTTAACTCCGATCGATGGCTCGCCGAAGCCGGTGGTGCAGGATTGACCAACGGGGCACGCGAAGTTCGCGTATTTAATGTTCTCTGTTCCCGGAGCAGCCGAGCCGCTCGGAGGTTGGGGCAGAAGCCTGGCACTGGCGGCGTAACTTTTTCCGTCTGTGCCCACCACCGGCGAAAAAGGAAACGCCGCGATTCTGTAGGTGCCGGCAGCCGGATTGAAAAGCGTCACGATCTCAGCCGCGCCCGTGCCGTTGCCTGAGCTTGTTCGGTATTTGGCGTCGGGATTGTAAATCTCCATGTCCCAGTCGCCCTGTGGCTGCAAACGAATTTCAACTATGTAAGGACCGAAGGCTGCGGCCGGAGGAGTGACGGTAAGGCTGAAGTTGTCACACGCGCTCGCGTTGGCGCCCGCGCACCGCGGCGAGTTCAGCAGGTCCGGATTGGCCGGCATCACGGCGCCTGTCCAACTCAATTGCGGATTCGCTTCCGAAATTGTGCCGCCGGCGGGATTTGCCGCCTCGACCGGCGAGTGACGCAGAGAAGGAAGCAATACGGCGGTTCCACCGGCCAGCAAAAACGTGGCGAGCATCGCGACGATCCGAACTCGACCGCTCCATCGGAAACCTCTGGTTACTACCTGCCTACGTATTTCGCGAGTCTGGTTTTTCATGATTGGTCGCCTTTCCGGTCCTCGTTGTCTCTGGTGTTCAGGTCTTTGCGAAACAAGACGTGCCAAGGCGAAGCTTTGAGCTTCGCCCTGGTCCACTGTGCGCACAGCCGCGTTACTTCAAGCTGACTAGCTGCGCGGTTACGGTCTTTGTGAGTGGGTTGGCCGTGAATCGAAGCACGGCTTTTAGTTGTGTTAAGGGCAACACGCCACCGCTACCTGAGCCGGCAGACGATTGTTGAGATGACGAGCTGGAGCTCGAGCTTGACCCACCGCCGCCGTTTGAAACGTAAGCGGTGACAACGACGTCAAAGGTGAACATCTCAGACGCGTTATCCTGGAAGCGTACCGTTCGCACGGCGGTAACTTCACCGGCTGAGAAGGTCTCGTCTGACCCGAGCTTCTGCGAGTAGCTGAACAGTGCGGCGTTCGCCAGGCTCTTGCCGTCCTTGCTGTTGTCGGCGTTGATCACCTTCACCGTGTTCGACGCGGCAGTGATACCGACAACATTAAGATCCACCAACGGAACGTAGTTCTGCGTGGAGTTGTTGGTAATTGCCAGGTCCATTTGGAAGACGCCACCGCTGAGTGAAACATTCGAGATGGCACGGGTGATTTGATTCGTGATGTCGACCTTCGCACGCTGATCAACTACCACATTGGATGAGTTGCTGGCGCCGGTTACGAACTTGCCGATCTGACCAGGAAAGATCGCGCGGGCGCGGAAGAAGTGCTTTCCGTTTGACTGACCGGCAGCGGTATAGCTGGTGACGGCCGAGCCGACATTAGCAATGACGTCCCAGGTCTTTTGATCGTCCGGAATCGGGTTGCCGCCGGCGTCTTTGTCGTCAGTGGAATGTTCAATCTCAAAACCCTGCTCACCGCCATGCGGCGTCCAGCTGAGAGTGATATTGCCATCGAAATCAACCTGGTCACCCTGACCATTGACGAAATCTCCGGCGATGGACTGCATCGTCGGCGCCGGAACGCCAGTTCCCTTAAACTGCCTGCTAATGATCTCGAAGCTGGTGTCCTGTCCGAGGAATCCCGCAACGCGATATCGGTAGTTGCCCGCGCTGATGTCCGTTGTGCTGATGTGTTCGGGCCCGCCCGAATTCTCCGATTTAGTTACAACGTTATCAGCTGAGTCGAGCAGGTAAACGTCGAGATCGGTATAGAGCCCGCCGATGACCTGCGGAAAAGTTATGTCCGCGTCTAGCTTGAAGGTGCCTGCATTGATGGTGAAAGGCACGTCAACGTAATCCAGGCCGTCTGAGGCTTGAGCGCCCACTGTGCCGGCCGGCACGCT
>DATENS010000365.1:0-6958 GCA_035274925.1 Pyrinomonadaceae bacterium
GCCGCCTTCATCGCCATTTCATGCGCCGTTTGACACCGTAGCAGGTGAACGCGTTCATACGATTTACAAGGACGGACAGTGGTATTGGTATTTCTATCCTGAGAAAGAAAAAAAGCGCTGGCTGAAAGATTTTGGTTTCCGCCGCAGGTTGTCAATCGTTATCTGGGCAGTCTGTATGATGGGTTTATTTCTCCCTACGACTTACTGGATATCGTTTTCAGGGAGAACGTCCCTGGGCCGGGTGGGCCCCACCCCATCCGTCAGCGCGAGATTAATAGGTGGCACCATTGCGGTGATAATGATCTGGGTTGGCGCCAGGATGTCGAATGACGACGGCTTGGATACACGCTGGGGTGAGTTGGGAAGTGAAACACTTGGCTATGTGTTAGAGGTGTTTGCGTGGTTGTATCTCGTGTCTCTGCTCAGCAACGTTTTGTTTGGTCTCCTGATGCTCGTGTCTGTGTGAAACGGGCATTTCATTTCCGTGGCGGTGGAAAATCCTTGTGCACCGCGTAACGGCCGAAACGGGCTCGCACCTCAAGTTCGCTAACTCGGGAGCTTCCAGGATCAAAACTCTCGCCCCGTTCATTAGTCAGGCTGCTTAACAGACGTGTGACCGTCTCGCCCGGATTAATTCTGCCGATCTGCGCGCTGTAAAGAGTCCCATCTACATAGATGTGCACGCTGGTGTCGAGGTACGGCTCAGATTCAGTGTTGGTAACGCTGACGTTCGACGATTCGTAGGTAAGCTTAGGGCGGAAGGGAATTCCCGCACTCGTATTCCGCGGTGCTGACGGTGGATGCCCACAGCCGACGGCGAGAATGGCAAAGCTCAGGATGAGCAAGACCACGCTCCGATTCACAATGCTGGAGACAGTAACTCTGCGGCCGGGCATGTCGTGGATTTCTGGAGACTCGTTAGCGTCTTTTCAGTCTAGGCCTTTGGCGCGCGATATCCCTTGCGGGTCCTAACGGTGGCGTCGGGCCGCGAAAGCTTTACCTCAATGGCGCGCCATTTTCCATCTTTGGCGCGATTCGTAGGCCGGTATGCGATGGTGTATTGACGACCGAGTTCCTCGACGATTTCCGCAAATGCATCGCGCAGATTCTGTCCGCCGGGCTGATCGATGTAGCGCCCACCGCTCTTATCAGTGAGCCTTTTCAAGATCGCGGCGCCCGCAATGTCACGTGCGGCTCCCGTCGGCGCCATGTTGGCGCCGTAAATCGTTGCTCCGGCGGCGGAGGCGTGATCGAGCGCTTTGTCGGCGCTTACTTTGCTGAAGTTTTCGCCGCCGTCTGACAGCACCACGATGGCTCGCCTTTTTTCTTCACGCTTTGCGAGATCGTCAGCCGCGCGCAGGATGGCGTCATTGAGCGCCGTGAGGGTCCTCGTCTTCAAGCTATAAACGCGAGCCGGGAGATCGCGGCCCGGAGAAAAGTCGTTCCATTGCTCCACTTTTGTATCAAAGCTGTAAACGGCGGCGACATCTTCCTCTCGCAAGCCGTCGAGAAACCGGATCGCCGCGCTCCGCGCCAGGGTCATTCTCGACTCCATGCTGCCGGATGTGTCCAGCAGGATGGCGGCGGCGAATGGCGTTTGTTCGGCGCCGAAAGCCGAGATGGTTTGTTCTTTTTGATCTTCCAGAATTTGAAAGTCGCCTCGCCGCAGCCCGGAAACGAACTTACCGTTGGCATCGAGAACAGTTACGTTCAGCACCACCAGGTCGGTGCTGATGCGCAGGACCTCATCCTGGTCCTGATCAGTTTGGCCGGTGTTCGATGGTGGCGATTGCGAGAGAACCTGAGGAGCAGTGGTAACGATGGACAGAGCAAGGCAAGCGGCGGCGAGAACAATCGCTTTTGTCCATAAAGACATCACTGGTTACCGAGCCTGGTCGCGGACAAATCGAATTACGCCAATAAGCTTGTTCGCCTGCCCAATGATTGAGGCCGACAAAACGCGCCGCGGAGTTTTCTTCACTTCTTTGAAGAGTCCTTCCGACATTTCAGCAAGGCAGGAGATAGCAGATTTCACGGTTTCGGGCAGGTCTTTGGGAGGCTCTTTTATGTCAGACCCGCCTGCCTCGTTACGAATGCGGCGCGTCAGCTTCTCGAGTCGCTCCAACTTTTTCTGATCTTCAAGGGTGAACGCATCTTTTGCTTCGTAGGACGCCTTCAGGTCGGCGGCCAGTTGTTGCGCCTCTTTCGCGCGCGCCACGTTCTCTTCGTAATTCTTCTTTTCCTCTTTGAGACTCAGCAGGGTGCGCATTTCATCGACGCGGTTGCTGAAATCCACAGCGCCGTCGTGCTTGCTGTCGGGCGAAGGTTGGGGGTTCGGTTGAGATACAGTTCGGGTCTGGGCCGTCGCCGCGCACGCCAATACTAGCGCGAAAACGCAGACCGAGAATGCGCGAAACAGACACGCGCGATACAAGGGAATTCCGATCAAGTTGCTTGCCATCTTAGCCATGTTGTGACGAGCGAACTTACGCGTGAGTTGGCTGCCGCGAAATACTTTTTCCGATTAAGGTACCCGGCCTGGATTGGCGGGCGTGTTTATGAATTCATCTTTGCCGCGATTCGATCGCGGCTTTTCAACCACAACCGTTTTGGAAGCAGGCGCATCCATTGGTGGAGCCTCGTTACCGGGTTGTGCCTTGAAAGGAATTGCGGCCCGGTCCCCGCCGCCGACGACGCGAAAGAAAGTTGACGTAATGTAATCCTGCGTCGGGATTTCCAGACTGTAACGAGTGCGGGCATCGGGCGCGAGGTCAGGCGACTCAGGCGTGATCGCGCGCAGGTCAACGCCACTGCCGGCGCGGCGTCTCAGTTGCAATTCCACAGCGATGTTTTGCAACACCTCAGTTGAGACGTTGTGGACCGTGCCTCCCAGCACGGTGGACTTGCCGTTGACGATGGGCTCATCAACAAAGACGACGACTTTGGCGGCCTTCTTCTTTACTTCCACTGCAGTGGCCGCAGCCACCTGACGTTCGTGACGCTTGCGCAGGAGAATATAGCCGCCAAGCACCAGACCGGTCAGCAGAAAGGCGCACAACAGTCCGACGAGAAACCGGCGGGTGTGCCGTTTCTCTTCTTCTTCAATGGGGATTGGTTGAGTTTCGAGTTGATTGAGAATGTCCATGAGTACAATTTAGTTCGGGGGCCAATTAATTCGTGATTGATTTCAGGGTCCCACAGGTGTTAGGCCCAGATGCTCAATCAGCGCCGCCAGGAATTCCTGCTCAGCTGTGCCATTACTCGTAAGGGTAATCCATTCGGCGCCGGTGGCGCCATCGGTGCGGCCTTCTATCTTCGCATTGATTGAGACGTTGGCGCTGGTGCCGTCGATTGGCTGAATTTCTGCGGTGATCGTGTAACGCGCACGTGTCCATCCGCGCGCAGTCGAAGTCTCGACATTCGAAAAGCGGTTCAGCTCGGATTCAGTGATCACAGCGCCTTTGATGAAGGTGTATGGCTGCGAAACGATAATTCCTTCATCAGGACGCGAGGCCGCATCGTCTACGATAAGTTTTCGGTCGCGCATTAATTCCGTTATCGCCTTGGTGAGAGCATCGCGCCGGGCTGTGAGACGGTAAGGATTCGGCAGGAGCACGACGTCCGGAGTCTTGCCGCGTCCAAAATTAATACCTGAACCGGCCGTACCTACGTCTGTCTTTCCGCCATTAACGCCGGCGGAGCGGCTGTTGCCCTGCTCGCGGACCTTCTGACTTTGAGTGTCAACGCCCTTGTCCTGCGCGAACGCCGAAGGCGCAATGATTAGCAAAAACGAAAGCGACAGGAAACTTGCACGGAATTTCATAGGATTACCTCATGACGAAAAACCCGAGATTGAGGGGCGACATGCCGAGGATAAACCCGCGAACGAGCTAACACAAGCAGGAACATGATGAAGGTTATGTGGCTCGAGCATCTTGCGCGTGATGTCGCGCCTAATACTGCTCACGGTTGAGGAGTTGCCCCGCGGGTGCGTTCCCATTCGCGCAACGCCCTCACGCCCTTCTGAAAGTCCGCGTCGTTGTTATAGAAGTTGTGCGCGCCATCATCTCTCGACGGCTCGCGAACGTAATATAAGTAGTCAGTCTGGGCCGGGTTCAATGCCGCGTCGATCGAACTCTCGCCAGGCGAGCCCACCGGACCCGGCGGTAACCCGACATAGATTCGCGTGTTGTAAGGCGACCGGCGATTCACGTCACTGAGATAAACCTTTCCGTCGTTTCGCCATTTACCCGCCAGCTTTGACGCGTAAACAATTGTGGAATCGATACCCAGGGCGATGTTCTTGTTCAGCCGGTTGTAAATGACCGACGCGATCATGGGTCGCTCGTCTTTCAGCTTTGCTTCGGTTTCAATCAGCGATGCGATGATCACAATCTGACGCGGCGTCATATTCAGGGCGCGGGCGCGCGCCGCTCGCTCCGGCGTCCATGTTTGATGGAATCGCTTCACCATCGTGGCCACCACGGTTGCTGCTTTAGTGTCATCCGGAAAACTGTAAGTCGCCGGGAAGAGGTACCCCTCCAGAGTTTCCGCATCCGGATCAAGATCGCGAATCCCGCTGGTGTCATCCATCAATCGCAACGCTTCCGCACTATCAGCCAAATGCAGCTCACTCACATGAGCGAGCGACTCTGCGATGTCCCAGCGCGTCCACCCTTCGACCACGGTGAAACGGCTGAGACGTTGCTCGCCCTCTTCCAGCTTTCTTAACACACCCATTGCCGAGATCGGAGAAGGGAAGCGATACTGCCCCGCCTTAATGAGCTTTGCTTTGCCGGTCGCTTTAAGATAGAGGAGCAGCGGCCACTTGCGACGCAGCACACCTTCAGAAACCAGTTTGTTGGCAATTGCTTCGGGGGTTGAGCCGCGCGGAATCTCGATATAGTCGTTTGCCTTCCCGTGCGTGATCGTCGCGTTTAGATCGCGATAGATCCAGATCGAAAACGCTGCCGCAGCGATGACCAGGAGAATTGCTATCCGAATTAACCAGCGTTTCATATGAGTATTACGAAAGTACGCGGAAGGATGAAAATTATGGATGCTCCTGACTAATAAAGTCCTGAAGAATAATCGCGGCCGCTTCGCTGTCAACGTCCCGATCCGCTTCACGCGCGTTTCCAGTTTGCCGCAACCGCAGTTTCGCTTCTTCCGTAGTCAAACGCTCGTCCTGAAGATACACCGGCATTGTCAGCGACTTGCGAAACTTTTCAGCGGTTATGCGAGCCTCGATGGCTGCGTCGCCTTCCGAACCGTCCAAATTCAGCGGCAATCCGATCACCAGCCCACAGGCGTCTTGGGCCTGCATTTGCTCAATAACACGTTTGAGTAAGTCCTTCCAACTGCGACGCTCAATAGCCTCAAGAGCCCGGGTGGTCAACCGCCGCTCGTCGCACACCGCCACACCCACGCGCCGGGTCCCCAAATCGAGGGCCAACAGCCGGCCTTCAGTTTTCCGGCCAATCGAGGCGGCCTGCGGTTGTTCGGCAGCAATCATGCAAATTTTCTCACGCGCCGCAGGTCACCAAACCATGCTTGCGCGCATCTTAGAGCCTCTGTATCATACAGGCGTTCGGCGAATCGCCTAAGTCTCCGGGCCGCTGACTTTGTTTCGATCCTTGAGGTACCAATTGATGTCGTTCAAAAGAAAATTCACTCTGATTTCGCTGTCGGCCGCCCTCGCGATTTACACCATCGCGGGAGCGTGGTTGGCCACTCGCGCCCAGCAACCGGCAAATGATCCGGGAGCACAACAGCGGATTTTTGAAAGCGTGCTTCAGCACATCCAGAATGATTATGTTGATGAGCCGAACATGGAAAAGGTTCGCGCCGGTGCCTTGCGCGGCCTGGCATACGGACTCGACCCTTATTCGACTTACTTAACGGCGGATCAGGTTAAGGACTTTCGCGCCGGCAAGAAATCGACCCAGGTCGGCATCGGAGCAGAGTTGTCCCAGGTTGCTTCTTTCCTTTACGTGGTGGCGCCTATTAAAGGCTCGCCCGCGGACCAGGGCGGCGTGCGGGCGGGAGACGTCATTGAGTACATTGACGCCAAAGCGACCCGCGATATTTCACTTTACGACGCGCGCCAGTTGCTGAACGGCGCTCCGGGCACTGAAGTGAAACTGCGAATTCTGCGCGCCAATGCGCGGCCACTGACGTTGACCGTAAAGCGCAGTTCATTCCGTGCTCCGGCATCTGAAGCGAGGATGGAACCAGGAAAGATTGGAGTACTGCGGATCAATAGTCTTGATTCGGGCGAAGCTGCTGACGCCAAGGCGCGGCTGCAGGACTTGCTCAAGCAAGGCGCGCAGAAGCTCATCATCGACCTGCGCAGCGTAGCCGGCGGAGAGATTCAGGAAGGCGTCACCGTAGCTAATTATTTCATTCCGGATGGCTCGCTCGCGCGCACCATTGGGCGTGAACAGAAAGTACTGAAAGCTTTTGAAGCCGATCCGAAAGTCGCGCTCTTCAGCGGTCCGGCGGTCGTGCTGATCGATGGCGGCACCGCGGGCGCAGCTGAAATTGTGGCCTCGGCTTTCGTCGAGCGAAAACGCGGCGATGTCGTGGGTGAGAAGAGCTTCGGCTCCGGCGCCGAACAGGAACTATTCACCTTGCGCGACGGCGATGGCCTTTTGCTGACGACAGTGAAGTGGGCGTCGGGGACCGGCAAGCCTTTCCTCGGCGAAGACCGCGCGCACTCAGGTATCGCTCCTTCAGTCGAAGTTAAGCGCGCCGAAGTGGCCGAGGCGGTGGATGTGGATGATCTTTCGGACGGCGACGGTCAAGCGCCGGCGAAACCGGGCCCGTCTCCGGAAACTGCACCCAAGCCGCAGCCCGAAGACTTGCAATTAAAGAAAGCAATCGAGCTCTTGCGCGATAAGACGCCGGCCCAGCGTGCGGCGTAACTGATTCAATAGTCACTCTTTCAAGGCCGGAG
>DATENS010000366.1:0-3500 GCA_035274925.1 Pyrinomonadaceae bacterium
CGATGACGTCAAGCAAAAAGCCACCGCGCTCGGGGCTGTAGACTTCGCCGAACTTCGCATCGAATCTGAGAGCAATGCGAAAGCCGGAACCGAATCTCAGGCGGCAATTCCACCGGCTACGATCGCTTCGGTTCGTGTCGGATTGAACCAACTTGATGACTTAACTTCGGCGGTAACGGATTTGCTCCGCGACACCACCAACGCGCTTTCCGCTTTGCGGGGCGCTGCGTCTAATCCCGGCGTCGCACCGGTGAACGCAAACCTGCGCCGCCGCTTTGTTCAGTTGGAAGAGCAACTCATCAAGCTGCGCCTGGTGCCGCTGTCCGATCTTTTGCACGGGGCCGCGGCGCGCGCCGGTCGCGCGGCGGCACGCCAACTGGGACGAGACATCGAATTTGAAATTATTGGCGGCAGCGTGGGCATCGACAAATCACTCGCCGACGTCGTTGCCGAACCGCTGATCCACATCGTGCGCAACGCAGTCAGTCATGGCATCGAAGCGCCGGAAGAACGGCTGGCTGCCGGGAAAGCCGCGAATGGCTCAGTGCAATTGCGCGGTTTCAGCGAAGGCAGTCGCATACACATTTCGGTGAGCGATGATGGGCGAGGCATTGATTTGCAGCGCGTGGCCACGGCCGCGACGCGCGAAGGTATTGTAAGCAGGCCTGAAGACCTGTCCGAGGATCAATGCTTGCGGCTGATTTTTCGTCCCGGTTTTTCCACCGCGCCTGACGCTTCTGACCTGTCAGGCCGCGGCATCGGGTTGGAGATCGTCGATCGCGCCATGGAACAGGCCGGCGGCGAAGTGCGAGTGGCGACGGAACCCGGCAAAGGCACCACCTTCACCATGATGATTCCCGCGACGCTGGCGCTGGTCCCATGTGTCGTCGTGCTTTCCGGCGATCACTACTACTGCATCGAATCCGCCCTGGTGACCGATCGGGCCTCCCTCGCTCAAGCCAATGTGACCGTTACAAATGGCGACCGGGAGATTACCTGGCAGGGAGAAAAACTTCGGCTGGTCGATCTGAGTGAGCTTTTGGCTCAGCCGCCAATTGTTTCGAACGGCGCGCGCGCCCTGTTGGTGTGCACGCCGGGTGAGCATCGCGCCGCAGCAGACGGACATCACAGTCGCGTGGCGCTGCTGGTGGATGGAATCGCCGGACAACAGGAGACGCTGGTGCGCAGCTTGGGACCGCATTCGACGCGCTGGCACGGTATCTCCGGAGCGGCGGAGATGCTGGACGGAGGCGTGGCCCTCATGATCGACCTGGCGCGACTGATCGAAGCTAATGAAGTGCCATAGGTAAAGTGCCATCGTCACGAAATGTTTATAGGCATCAAAATTGGCAAGTTAATAAATTCGAGACTATGAACATTTCGCTGCGAAGCGGCCTGCGAACGAGACGTGCAGGAATCGAGTCCAACTCAATTTGGACACATGTGGCCGGTCTCGCTTTTTGTTTTCTGATGGTCTTGGCAACGACGGCAATTACTTTTTCTCAAACCAGAACATACCCGAAGGAGATTCGCGGCTATAAAGTGGAGCGCGCCGCGGTGGAATTAAAGCGTGCAGACAAAGCTGCGCCAATCCCAACGGACCAAAAAGGGCAGGAAACTTCTTCCAGTGGTGGCGGCGCCGGCAACACCAACCAAACGCAGACAGACACAAGTTCGGATGCGGATGTCGATCAGCTAATTACCTTCGGCCCTCCCGAACTGGCCCGGGTCACGCCACTCGGAATTACGTTTGAAGTTCCCATCGTGGTGGCCCCCATCAAGCAAAGCGGCCATGTTGAATTCCTCTTGTTTGAGGATATGACGGTGAACGATCACTCGGTCGAAATCGACGAGTATCATCGCGCGTTCGACCTGCCCACTAAGCGGGCCCTGAAACTTCGCGAGCCGCTGCGCTTCTTTATCTCGACGCCGACTGTGGCTCTGGCCGCGGTGGATGAATGGAGCAATTCAAAGGAAACCTGGCCGGTGATCGGACGAGTCTATGTGTGCGGGAAATTCAAAAGATTCCTGATTAAGTCTAAACGATGCGTGCCGGTCGAATTGGATTTGGCGATGCGCAATCCACTGAGGAAACAATGATGAGTGGTGCACACGGAGCGGCCGTTGCTGCCGCTATCGCGAACGCGATCAAAGCCAGTGGCGTCGTCGTGCGCGTCGCCCCTGAGGATTTCGCCAACATTATTCGGCGGGTTGAAAAACCACTGGTGATTTACAGCAAGGGCGGTTTCTTCACTACCAAACATCATTATCTGACCAGCTACAAAGGCTTTGCTTTCTACACCCGGACGGCGACGCAATTCGACCTGGCCAAATCCGTGGAAGTAGTCATTGCTGAAAATATTTGGGTTCCGGCGTGATTCGCCGGCCGCCCTATTTAGGCAGCGCGTAAACCTTCGAGATGTCGGTGAAGTAAACCCGCTTCTCATCGACTGCCAGGTATTTAATCCAGCCGGCCTCCCCCTGATCAATAATCACCGGATCTCCGCCTGCCTTCGAAACTTTCATCAAAGCCACCGGCCCAAAAGAACCCTTGCCGGGCACATAATCAAAGTAATAAATGTTCGCCTCGTCCAGGATCAATCCCATTGTGTGATTGATCGAAGGCGTGAGTTGAGTTAGTTCTCCGGTTTTCTTGGCTAACTTCATCAACCCCGAGTGGCCTTTGCCGTTCATCTGGAAGAAATAAAAATTATCGGCGTCGTGCCAGAGTCCCAGGGTCGGCGTCTTCCATGGGTTGCGATAAACATCGGTGACCTCACCACCGGTTCGGGCAGTCTTCTTAATTCCACTTCCGGTCATCCAGTAAACAAAATCCTTATCAAGAGCAAAGCCGCTGGTGGGCGCCTGTGGGTCGGTGAGATGCCGGGCTTCTCCGCCGTTTCTTGGTGCATACATGATGGGCTGAGGAGGTGAACCTTCACCCGTCCAGATGAGCCAGTACATGTTGTCCTGGTCGAACAAGATCTGATCCGGTTCCGCTACATTCGCCACAATCTTCTCGCTGGTTCCCCCTTCTTTTGGAACGCGCAGAATGTTTCCGCCGTCTGACCACAAGAGAAATTTATTATCCAGCGCCAGCATTTCGTTGGGAATCTGCTTACCGCCTTTAACCACGACACTAGCCGCGCCATTGCTCAAATCGATGCGCTTTATGTTGTTGGTGCCTTTGTCCATACTGGCCACCGTACCCCCGGTGACGAAATAGACGGCCTTGCCGTCGGCAACTATTTTTGACGGATGGTCTTCATTGGCCGAGAGGACTTGCGCCTTAGTCCACGATGGCCCCTCGTCACGCTTTGACGAACGACAACCGAGGATGGCGAGGAGAAGGAAACCGAAAGTGAGCGCTGGTTTCAAGATAGGGGCGTTTATTTTTGGCCTGATCACGGGGCGGATTCTAACTCAAGTTCGCGCATGCGAGAATGCCGGTTTGTGGGCCGGAACATGTTCCGCCCTTGCAGGTTTGAAGCTCCGTCAGG
>DATENS010000367.1:0-3162 GCA_035274925.1 Pyrinomonadaceae bacterium
CCTCTGATCGCCGAAACGAAAAAGCTAATGGCGGAAGGCTTCGCGCAACGGCCGCCCACTGAATTGGCCGGTCTGCTGACACATCCGGACATGCGCGTTCGCCAGGAAGCTCAATTCGAGCTCGCGTCACGCGGTGAAGCATCGATCCCCGTGTTCGTCCGAATCGCGAAGCAAAACGAAAATCTTATTCCACGGCTACATGGCATTTGGGGCTTGGGCCAGCTCACGCGCTCGAAGCAGGCCATCGCCGAGTTGTTGCCGTTGCTTCAAGACCGCGACTCTGAAGTCCGCGCTCAAACCGCGAAAGTCCTCGGTGATGCAAAAGCCCAAAAAGCCGCCGCGCCTTTGATCAGCCTGCTAGCCGATCCCAAAGAACGGCCACGCTTTTTTGCCGCGATCGCTCTCGGCAAGCTGCAAAAAAAAGAGGCGGTTGTACCCCTGCTCGGCATGCTGCAGGCCAACAACAACAAAGACAAATATCTGCGCCACGCCGGAGTGCGGGGCCTGGTTGGCTGTGCCGACGCTAAGACATTGCGTGACCTTTCAACCCACGTTTCACCTGCCGTTCGCCTTGCGGCCGTCGTTGCGTTGCGGCGTCTGGAAAGTCCGGAGATCGCCACATTCCTCGATGATCGCGATACAATGGTAATCACCGAGGCTGCCCGTGCGATCAACGATTTGCCGATTCCTGCCGCTTTGCCGCGCCTGGCCATGAAACTGGATCGTTCTACCAATGCTCCGTTCGTTCGCCGCGCCGTAAACGCCAACTATCGGATCGGTGCGGCCGCAAACGCCGATGCGCTTGTCGCTTTCGGCCTCAAAGGCTCCGCTTCCGACAGTCTCCGCGTTGAAGCGCTTGACCTTTTGGGGAGTTGGGCAACGCCGTCCGGCCGCGATGCCATCACCGGTCTTTGGCGTCCGTTGCCAAAACGCGACCGTCAGGTCGCCGGCGCCGCGTTGCAGCCGAAGTTGGCGGAATTACTGAAGAGCCCTTCGCCCGTCATGCAGGCCGCGAGTATTCGCGCCGCCGGGCAACTCGATTTGAAATCCGCGACGCCCAAAGCCGCTGCGCTCGTGCGCGACGCCGGCCTCCCCGGTTTCGTCCGCGTTGAAGCGCTCAAAGCCATGGCCGCTCTCAAGGCCGGCATGGCCGATACCCTCGAACTTGCGCTCAAGGACAAGGACGAAACCGTCCGCAAGGAAGCTTCGAAGTTGCAGGCGCAGCTCCGCCCTGATAACGCCACCGCGCACCTCAAAACTGTTCTCGAGCGCGGCAGCATCGGCGAAAAACAATCCGCCTTCGCTACCTTGGGCGCCCTGACCAATTCACCAGACGCTGACCGCGTGATAGAAGAATGGCTCGACAAAGTCGTCGCTGAAGAAATCCCGAATGAGCTCTGGCTCGATGTTTTGGACGCCGCCAATAAGCGCACCACTCCCGCCATCCGCGAAAAGCTTCGCAAAGCAGAAGAAGCTCGGCCTGCGGAAGACAATTTGCGTTCGCACCGCGAGTGTCTCGTCGGCGGTGACGCGGCTGAAGGCAAACGCATCTTTTTCGAAAAAGCCGAGGTCTATTGCTTGCGCTGCCACAAAGTGAATGGAGAGGGCGGGGAAGTCGGTCCAGACCTGACCGGCATCGGCGCGAAACAGTCCCGCGAGTATCTATTGGAATCCATCGTTCTCCCGAACAAGCAGATCGCGCCCGGCTTCGAGAGTACTATTGTGACCATGAAGAGCGGCACAACGTATGCAGGCATCGTCAAAAGCGAAACCGCCACGGGCCTCGAACTTAACTCGCCTGAAGATGGCCTCTTGAAGCTTAAAAAAGCTGACATCCAGACCCGAGAACGCGGCCCATCCGCCATGCCGGAAGAACTCCGCCAAATCCTCACCAAACAGGAAGTCCGCCACCTCGTCGAATTCCTCGCAAATCTGAAATAGCAAC
Organism: Pyrinomonadaceae bacterium; assembly: GCA_035274925.1. Taxonomy (GTDB): domain Bacteria; phylum Acidobacteriota; class Blastocatellia; order Pyrinomonadales; family Pyrinomonadaceae; genus UBA11740. The sequence goes on from DATENS010000367.1 coordinate 1,946, forward strand.
ACGAGCTCGGCAGGCCGTCCGCTTAACTTCCGGCCCGAACGTCCGATATTTTCCTTAGCCCTGTTCGCGGGGATTAGTCCGGTTGGCAGTAAACAAGCGCGCCAGACCTTTGTCCGGCGCAAGTTTTGCACGCGCTATGAAACGAAAAACGCGGAAGTCCGGTAAAAAGTTGCCCATGCTTTGGGACGCGACCATGGATTTTGAAGTGGCGATCCGGCCACTCACTGAAGTCGAAATCGATCCCGAGCTCGCCGAAAAGATCATCATGCTGCCCTTGCCCAACATGGCGCGGAATCTTTCCCAAAAACCTCCGCCATTGGCCGCTTAGTTTTTGGCAGGTTGTCCTAAAAACAACACCCGCAAATAAAAGAGCCACGCGACAAGCGTGGCCTTTTTTTTCGGATAGTTCGGGTTAGCGTTTCAGCTCGCGTCCTGGCTCCAATCGCCCAGCTTCATTAGTTCCCTTACTTTTCGGCGTTCGTAGCGATGTTTTTGGGGCTTTGCCGGCCGGCTGTCCGTTTGCCGAAACGCGTGTTTGGGATTGCGAATCACTTCTGAGATGAGGTCCATTGATTTCGTCATATCAGTTTCCCTTTCTGCAATTTGCCAGTAGCTGGAAGAATGCCACCACCTGTTTTTGACCGAAGACGACTCCACCCGAGCAGCACCCTGAACCGACTCCAGCGTCCAAGCTCATTATCGCTTCGACGCACGAGCCCGGCTCTTGGTTCAAAAAAATTTCACCCTAAGGCAAACACCTACTTGTGCCCAATCGCCTAAATTTCATGATGCCGCGGGTTTAAAGGGTCTTTTATGAAAAAATCATTGCTCGCAATTCTCACGGTTCTTATTTCCTCATTCCTCGCTGGTGGCGCATATAGTGTCCCCTCGCAGCCGAACTCCGCAGCCAGGGTCCACGTGTTCTATTATCCGTGGTACGGCAATCCCACCAGCGACGGCGGCTGGGTTCATTGGAACCAGGGCGGGCACAATCCCCCCGACGACATCGGCTCTAACTTTTACCCGACCCTCGGCGCTTATAGCAGCGCCAACACCAGCACCATTGATACGCACATGTCCTGGCTCCAGCGCGCCCACGTTAAAGTGCTCGTCTATTCCTGGTGGGGCCGCGGCGGCCGCGAAGATCAGCTCGTGCGCCGCACCATGGATTCCGCCGACCGTTATGGCATCAAAGTCTGCTTTCACATCGAACCGTA
>DATENS010000368.1:0-18188 GCA_035274925.1 Pyrinomonadaceae bacterium
TATTTGCAGCGGCTGAAAAATCGATCAATGGCCAACGGCTGGCGCCACCGGCGCCGGCTGACGCGCTCAAGGTCCTTCAATGGCGATCGATCGGGCCGTTTCGCGGTGGGCGCGTGACGGCAGTGGCCGGAGTTGCCAGTCAGCCCATGGTCTATTACTTCGGCGGCACCGGCGGAGGTGTCTGGAAAACCACGGATGGCGGAATCAACTGGGAACCGATCTCAGACGGTTCGGTTTTCGGCACAGGGTCAGTCGGCGCGATCGGATTGTCGGATTCTGATCCGAACACAATCTACGTCGGCATGGGCGAGTCGCCAATTCGAGGCAACGTCTCGCACGGCGACGGTGTTTACAAATCGACTGACGCAGGCAAAACGTGGAAGCACATCGGGTTGGAAGACACGCGGCAGATTGCCCGCATCCGTGTGCATCCGAAGAATCCTGACCTTGTTTACGTAGCCGCGCTCGGACATGTTTGGGGACCAAACGAGCAGCGCGGCGTCTTTCGTTCGAAAGATGGCGGCAAGACCTGGGAGAAAATATTTTCCCGCGGCAATAAAGCCGGCGCCATCGATCTGATCATAGATCCGGTGAACCCCAGGGTTCTCTACGCCGGGTTCTGGGAGGTCTATCGCAAGCCCTGGACGCTGGAGAGCGGTGGTCCGGGCGGCGGCATCTTTAAATCCACCGACGGTGGTGATAACTGGACGGACATTACCCGCAATCAGGGTTTGCCGCGCGGGATGGTGGGCAAGATCGGCATCACCGTATCGCCGGCAAATCCGGAACGAGTATGGGCTATTGTCGAAGCTGAAGACGGCGGTGTCTTCCGCTCAGATAACGGCGGGCAGACGTGGACTAAAACCAACGAACAGCGAAACCTGCGCCAACGCGCCTGGTACTACACACGCATTTACGCCGATCCGAAGAGTGCCGACACCGTGTATGTTTTGAACACCGGCTTCTACAGATCGAATGACGGCGGCCGAACGTTTACCGGAATCGGTGTTCCGCATGGCGACAATCACGACTTGTGGATTGCTCCTGATGATCCGCAACGAATGATCGAGAGCAACGATGGCGGCGCAAACGTTTCATTCAACGGCGGGCGAAGCTGGAGCGAACAGGATCAAGCCACAGCCCAGTTCTATCGCGTGGCGCTCGACAACGATTTCCCTTATCACATCTATGGCGCGCAGCAGGACAACTCAACCGTGCGGATTGCCAGCCGCACGACTGAGGGCGGCATCACCGAACGTGATTGGTTCGATGTGGGCGGTGGAGAATCAGGGTGGATCGCGCCGTCGCCGAAGGACTCGTTGATCGTCTTTGCCGGTTCGTACGACGGCCTGACCACTCGTTACGATCATCACACCGGCCAGCTGCGCGACGTCAATCCTTTTCCGAATAATCCGATGGGCTGGGGCGCCGGTGATCTCAAATACCGTTTTCAATGGAACTTTCCGCTGCTGTTTTCTCCTCATGATCCAAACACGCTTTATGCCGCGGCCCAGGTGCTGTTCAAGTCCACAAACGAGGGACAAAGCTGGCAAGCGATCAGCCCCGATCTCACGCGAAACGATAAATCCAAACAGGGCTCATCGGGTGGGCCAATCACCAAAGACAATACGAGCATCGAGTACTACGGAACGATCTTTACAGTGATGGAGTCGCCGGTACAGGCAGGAACAATCTGGGCCGGCTCTGACGACGGCCTGGTGCATGTAACGCGGGACGCCGGCAGGAACTGGGCCAATGTCACCCCGCCTAAAGACATCATGCCTGAGTGGATTCAAATCAATTCGCTCGATGCGGGCGCCTTCGATGCGGGGACTGCTTATGTCGCGGCAACCATGTACAAGCACGACGACTACCGGCCTTATCTTTACAAGACCAGTGACTACGGGAAGTCCTGGAAGAAAATTACTAACGGCATTCCTGACGGAGCGTTCACGCGCGTCGTTCGCGAAGATCCGAATAAACGCGGCCTGCTCTACGCCGGGACGGAAGCCGGCATGTACGTTTCTTTCGACGACGGCGCAAATTGGCAATCGATGCAGTTCAACCTTCCGGTAGTACCAATTACCGACCTTGCAGTTCACAAACGCGAAAAAGAATTGGTGGCCGCAACTCAGGGAAGGTCATTCTGGATCTTTGATGATCTGCCGGCCGTGCATCAACTGATGGACGCCGGCGGATTGAAAGCAACTTCCGATACCAGACTCTTTAAACCTAAAGAAGCGTACCGGATGCCGGGAGGCGGGCCCGCCACTCTGCCTGCGAATACGACGTTAGGGAAGAACCCGGCGAGCGGCGTGGTCGTGTACTACTCGTTGAAGGCAAAGCCGGCGAGCGATGTGGTGCTTGAGTTTCTCGACACCTCAGGCAAATCAATTCGCAAATTCACCGGCAGAATTCCTCGACCGCAACCAAGCCCGGTACCGGGCACCCCGCAGGTTACGGCGCCGCCTTCGCAACCACCGCCACCCGCGGGCGAAGAGCCCGAAGGGTTTGGGTTTGGAGGCGGTCCGCCTGCGCGCGTGACCACAGACGTTGGTCTAAATCGTTTTGTCTGGGACATGCGTTATCCCGAGGCGGTTCGTTTCCCCGGAATGATTCTTTGGGCCGGTGAAACGCGCGGCCCGCGCATCGTGCCGGGAAGTTATCAGGTAAAGCTGACGGTCGACGGTCAGACAATGACGGAAACCTTCGAAGTTAGACCTGATCCGCGTTTGACCACCACGCCGGCGGATTATGCAAAGCAGCTTGAGCTCTCGCTCAAGATTCGCGACAAGTTGACTGAGACGCATAACGCCATCATCCAGATTCGCGATGTGCGAAAACAGATTGAGGACCTGGTCAAGCGAGTTTCCGGCCAGCCGAACGCAAAATCGATCGTCGACGCAGGCTCAGGTTTGAACAAGAAACTAACGGAAGTGGAAGAAGCTCTTTATCAAACCAAAAACCAGAGCAGCCAGGATCCGCTTAACTTTCCGATCCGGCTGAACAATAAACTGGCGGCGCTGATGGGAGTTGTGGCGGGATCGGAGAATCCGCCGAACGATCAATCAGTGGTTGTCTTCAATGAACTGACCGCGGACATCGACGTGCAGTTGCAGAAGCTGGCGCAGATCATGAAGTCCGACGTGCCCGCGTTCAATCAGTTGGTGCGCGACGCGAGCATTCCGGCGATCGTCATAAAACCGCAGTAAGGAACTAGCCCGACCGTGAGGAAAAGAATGAGCCTTCCCTCACGGCCGGGCTACTCTGCCCTTTGGGTCCCCCGCGCGGTAGGGCTAGTGCCGCAGAAGACTGTGGGTTAGTGTGCTCGGCATTAACAGTGGATAATAGGTTCACCCCCACAACTCACTGAAAACCCCCCGACGGAAAAAATGCCTCGAGCCACAACTACGAAGGTCATCGTTAATGCTGCGTCCGGCCCGGGCGATCAGGAAGAGCTGAGCGAAAGACTTTCTGAAGTCTTCAACGCAAACGGCCTGTCAGTTGACGTTTCGCTGGCGCGCAGTGGCGCAGAGGTAAGCGAACTTGCGCGCGCCGCCGCCCGCGATCACTGGAACACGATCGTTGCCGGCGGCGGTGACGGCACCATCAATACCGTCGCCTCGGCCGTAGTCGAGACTGACAAAGTACTCGGAATTTTGCCGCTGGGGACGCTGAATCATTTTGCCCGTGATTTGAAACTCCCCAAAGATCTCACCGAAGCTGCGCGCACGATTGCTTCCGGCCGCGTCGTGACCGTCGATGTCGGAGAAGTTAACGGCCGCACCTTTCTCAATAATTCCAGCCTCGGGTTGTACCCGATCATTGTGCGCGAACGCCAAAAGCAGCAGCGCCTCGGTTCCGGCAAATGGCCCGCATTTGTGTGGGCCGCGCTCGCCACGATGCGACGATATCCTTTCATCGATATTCGTTTGAGCGTGGAAGGAAAAGAGTTTCACCGGCGGACGCCCTTTGTGATCGTCGGGAACAATGAGTATGCGATGGACGCGTTCAGTGTCGGGATGCGTGAACGTTTGGACCGCGGGCAATTGAGTGTCTACACGACCCAGCGCACCGGCCGTTGGGGATTGGTCCGTCTCGCTTTGCGGGCTTTATTTGGACGGCTCAGGGAAGACAAGGACTTTCTTGAGCTCAGTACTACCGAAGTGAAAATAGAAACCAGACGCAAGCGGGTGAGAGTGGCCTTCGATGGCGAGGTGGATGTGATGGAGGGTCCGCTTCAATACCGTATTCGCCCGGGCGCTTTACGAGTAATCGTGCCGGCGGAAGAAGAAAAGTAATCAATGCGCACCGTCATACATCTTTCTGATTTGCACTTCGGCCGAGTGGACGAGCGGCTGCTGGCCCCACTAGTCAAAATAATTCATGAGATGAAGCCGGATTTGATCGCTGTTTCCGGTGACCTGACTCAGCGAGCGCGCTCGCATCAGTTCATCGAGGCGCGAGCGTTTCTCGACGCTTTACCAAAACCGCAAATTGTCGTGCCGGGAAATCATGACATCCCGCTGCACAACGTTTTCGCGCGGTTCCTGTCCCCGCTCGACAAATACCGGCGCTACATCACCGACGATCTTCAGCCGTTCTATGCCGATGAAGAGATGGTTGTGGTGGGCGTGAGCACAGCGCGCTCGTTGACATTCAAAGGCGGACGAATAAACCAGGAGCAAGTCGGGCGGGTGCGAGAGAGACTGTGCTCATACCACGATGACATGGTCAAAGTCCTCGTGACCCATCATCCTTTCGATTTGCCCGAAGGTTATTCTGATCGAGACCTGGTGGGCCGCGCCCAGATGGCGATGGCCGGATTGGCTGAATGCGGCGCCGATCTTTTTCTGGCCGGACACCTGCACGTGATGTACAGCGGACATACCGCCAAACGGTACAACATCAAAGGTCACTCAGCGTTGGTTGTTCAGGCCGGCACCGCCACTTCAACTCGCGGGCGTGGCGAGGTTAATTCGTTTAATGTGATTAGACTGAACCACCCCGACATTAGCGTGGAACGGCTGGGTTGGAATCCGGACAATCTCTCGTTCGCGGTGTTAAGCGAAGAACACTTCCGGCATTCAAGCGAGGGATGGACACGGATCTGAGTTCGAAACCAGTGGACAAGATCAATCGGGACGAGTTACCTCGTCGTTCCAGCCTGCACGAGTTCGTGCGGGCCCGGCTTTCTCCTGAAAGTTTTGTCGGACTACATCTGACCGTGGGTCTCGTGGCGCTTGGCGCCGCCCTCCTGCTGTTCGGTGTTATTGCCGAGAACGTCGCGGCCGGAGATTCCCTCACACGAGTCGATGCTCGAATCAACGCGTGGTTGCACGCTCACAACCAGACCCAACTGACAACGTTCTGTCTTCTGATAAGCAATCTCCACTCAAACCTGGTGGTTACGACGGTCACGGTCGCGATTTGCGCCTACTTATGGGAAAGACATCTGCGTTACTGGGTTCTCACTTTTGTCTTCACCGTCTTTGGCGGCATGTTGTTGAATTATTTGTTGAAGCTTCTGTTCGTGCGTCCGCGTCCCCATTTCGACGATCCCATACTCATTTTGACCACCTTTAGTTTTCCCAGCGGCCACACGCTGCTGGCCGTCGTCTTCTATGGCACGTTATGCGTCTTCGCAGTCTCGCGCCTGCGTGTTTGGAAATTGCGGGTGCCGCTAATCTTCACGGGGTTACTTATGATTGCGCTGGTGGGGTTTAGTCGGATGTATCTGGGAGTCCACTACCTGAGTGACGTTTTGGGAGCTATCGTCGAGGGTTTAGCCTGGCTGGCACTGTGTTTGATCACCGTGGGAATTCTCCGGATGCGGCGAGGTATAAAGCGAGAACACACCAGGATTAGGCTCGGGAACGAATCCGCGACGCAACGTCCCAGGTGATGGCAGACCGGCATCGCTCTACGCTGCGATTTCGCAACTACTTCTTGAATAGATTTGCGAACGCCTGGCGGGCATTGCTGGGAGTTCCCGAAGAAGTTTCGCGTTCGATCACCGTCCGCGCGGCGAACAATTCGCATTCGTTCCGCGCGCCTTTGTTCATGATGCGCGCGGTGATCGGTTTTCGGCATTCAAAGCGCGCGCCGGGGTCAAAATAGGCGCATTGGCGGCAGGTGTGAAGGTCCGCTTTGCACTTCGGACAAGTACTTTCCGAACTGACGTACCCGGCGACTGTGGCGCTGCATGCCGCGCACTTTACCTTCTCACCAAAGGCCATCATTTTTGGCGAACGAGGGCCCTCGCGATCGCGCTGTTTGGCCGGCGCACTCGAACTCGGACGTCGTTCTCGTTCACGGTCATCGTCCTGATAGCCACGCTGGCGATATTTTCGGTCGCTCAAAAAAATGCCTCCGGCCGCCGGGTAGTAATCAAGCGGCGGCCGGAATGATAGGCAAGTTCCTGTCAGACCACAACTGAAAGGACTCATGGCCCAAATCGTTGGCGGTACTCGGCTGAGTTCAGGAAGCCATTAATCATCACCCGGTAATCGCCCCCGTTTTGATTCATCGTCTGAATCCACTGAAGGTACTGCGCGTCTGCCGTCCGATGCAGGAACCCGAAGTACTGCATGATCACAAAAGCCTCGTTGTAGTACTTCTGATAGAACTCGCTGCTTTCGACCAGCGACCGCAAGACCTGCGCCCTGGTCGGACCGCTGTTGTTGCCCTGAAGCAAATTGATCCAGGACTGCCGTGATGGATGATTCTGCAATCCCACCGTCTGGAGCAATGCGTCTACATAAGCAGTGGAGTTATTGAACGTGGCGGCATACTTATTCTGAAATTCCTGCCGGCCCATAAACTCGTTTACAAACGCAGCCTTGGCGGCTTCCAACTGTGCGTCAGTCAAAAAGCCCCTGACCTTGGCAAAGTCCGGCGTAAACTCCTCATAGGTCGGGACCTTTCCCACGCTTGAGTAGAATCGGTAGATGAAATAGCCGCGTCCCTGAAACTCCGGCGAGCGGAAGAATGCCGATGCTACTTCAATGCGATCGCAGGGAGCCTGCACACTAGCCCCGCAATTGTTCAAGGTGTTCTGCCAATCCGAGTAACCCGCCGGGTCCGGTTCACGTCCCAGGAAGTCCAGATAATTTTGGCGCACGAAGAAGCTCGTGCAATCAATCGGATTTGCATTGGTGCAAACCGGCCCGGGAGCGATCGTCACGTCCTGAATTCGGATCGTGTATGGGCCGGAGCCGAAAGCATCGTCCTGGACTCCGTCGATGAACAGATGAAAAGGAACATTCAAAGGAAGACTACGCAGCCATCCTGCCTCTAGCACCGCCGATCCCGCTTGAGAGGAATACGAAATCGCCCACCAGTCGGCTTTGAGATTTCCGGTGCCGGCCGGGCACCGGCCGTCGGCTCCTCCAAGAATGTAAATCAGCGGTCTGTAGCTGCCGGATGTTCTGGCAACGCTGATCACCGGATTCGGGCCGCGGCCACTCAGAGTAAACGAGTACACATGGTCAGGCCCGTTCGAATCGTAACTATTATAGTAGTAGCTGAAGAGGCTCGAAACCGTGTTGTTGCCGCCCGCCGTATTGCCTGAGTCGGTGAAGGGCGCCGCGGAGGTGTAAGTTCCCTCCAGGATGGGACGTCCGGGACAGTCATCGTTTCCGGTGAACGCGGTCAGCATGCGAAAGCCTTTGGGGACTGGTAAACGATACTCGCTTTGCCGCTTGAGTAGCGCGATGTTGGTAAATCTTTTGTTCAGCCTCTCCCGCAACCTCGCTGTCCGTCCCGCCACGCTTGCTTCTGGTTTTCTCGGTTCGCCGGCCTGTGCTTCCTGTGTGTGCGAGAAGAACATCGGAGGCAGCAGGGCGAAAATCGAGTACCAACTCAGTTTTTGCCGCCACCGCTTCAGCAGCGCGTTTAAGCGTTCTCGATTCGACGAGCCATCGCTGTTTTCAGGAACACTCAATTGCCTCGGGCTTGGTATTTTGTTTTTCATTTTCTTTTCCTTTGAATTCACAGCCCTATGCGGCCGAGATTGGCCGACGGGTAATACTTTGCTAGCCGGCGTATCTGCTCTTTTTGCCGATCGTTCAGGCCTGACTTGCCACGGCCTGTCACTCCCTTGTTGAAGCGTATCTTTCGTTCTGCCGACTCGACTTCTTTGATTCGTTCCTCGATGCCTCGGCGTGAGGCCCCCAGACCGTAGAACTTGAGGAGCTTTAGAACACTCGAAGGCTTGTCAGCCACAAGTTCTTCGTAAGTGAGCCAGTGGACTTCGATCCGCTTCTCCTTTTCGGCCAAGTCCCAGGATGCGACAAACTGGAAGTACCAGGGAATTACATTCTCGATGAGCAGATCGATCTTCGTTTCTTCATCCAGGGCCGGCCAATCAGCACGGAAATAGGAAGTCTGAAACGCGCCCTTGTTATAGAAATCAAGCAGGCTCATGACTGAGTCGAAGATGTTCCGCACCAGGACCACCGGACGAATGCCGAAGGCCTGCATCAGGTGAACATTCGCATCCGATGCCCGGCAGTGCTGCTGAGTGACAGTATCGACGTGAGCATACTCTCGGAGCGTGGGCATGTAGAGCTCGTGTTCAGTTTGCCCGGCCGCGTAAACCGAGAAGAGATCCCGATAGCCCGTCAAATTCACCAGAAGGTTTTTGAGAAAGGTTGACGCGCTCTTTGGAACGCAAGCGATAAAGAGATGCCGGCCAAGCTGCTTGGGCGCGATGTCAGTCGTGAAATCCGAAAGCTCGGCGCGGCGGCCCGTTGCCGCCAGCGAATTTGTCAGATTAATGTAAGAACCGGGGCCTGGATAAACCGAGATCGCTTTTCGGCAGCACACGAGACTTTCTTCATTGAGATTCCGGTGAAAGAAAACGACCCCGAGGCTCTGGTAAGCGCCGGCGAACCGTCGGAGGAACGTGGAATCCTCACCCATGGAGCCGCGAATCTCGAGCCGCAAAGCAGCGCGCAGAAAATCGCGCGCCGTGGACAAGTCGCCACTCTCCAGCAGTTTTTCAATTAGCTGCTTGTAGCTTAGCAGCAGGTTGTGAACGAGATGGTCGTAAAACGGCTCGTCTATGGTCAGTTTGTGGAGCGCGCTTTGAAAGAACGTGACCGCCATCTCCGGGCTTTCCCGATTGAGGGCCTGAAGACCGAGGTCGATTTCCACCTGCAGAGTGCTGTAGAGGTTCTGGCTCGCATACGGAATCCCAATTGTATTGCCGTTTTGCCAATTGAAATTCGATTTTGAATCTAATTGAGCCAGTCCCTGCATTGGTTTTTTCTCCAGCCTTTCAGGACAGATGTAACGGGAGCGGCGTGCCACGCCGAGACGTCGACCTTCAGGTTTCATCTCGTCGCACCTAAGTCTTGCAGCTAGACGCAATCCGTCTGCTGGCGCGCTGGGCGCAAGTGATTGTTGGTTTGGAATCGCGGCTCGAAGCTATCCGAAAGCTTCTTCTGTCTATCTGTTCGGATAGCCTTTTCGGCTTTCAGCGTGCCGCGGTGCATTTGATTTATGCTCTGAGATCTCAGCGGAGAGCCCGAAGGTTCACCTCAGGGGTTAGGTGCTTTGAGATTAGATTCAACCGCCGAGGAGACAGAGGACTCCGAAGAGGGCGCAGCGAGCAAATGCCGCAAAGGGAGCAGAGAGCCAATTAGACGACTCCTGCCCAATCAAATTCGGTGACGCTTGACCCAACCCGTGTTAAAATGCGCCGCATTATGCGCTTTGACGTCATACTCATAAGGCTTGTTTTTACAATAATTTTGCTGGCCGCGGGGTATGTCTTACACCCCATCCCGGGGCATCGCATGATCTCCACCGCGGTAGGGGGATTGGTTGCCGTCGCCATCATCTTTTTCGAGATGCGCATTCGGCGATCGTCGCTGAAGACCCTGATCGGCGCCGCGGTTGGATCAATCCTTGGCATCATTGGCGCCTATTTGATCGGCTCGCTGATCAGCAGTCAGGAATCCCTGGCCGTGCCGCCCACTACAAAGACCTTTCTGACCCTGGCACTGACGTTCTTCATGGCCTATGTCGGACTGATGGTTGGAGCGGCGAAAGGCGACTACCTGGAGCTCTCAGCTCTGGGTGGGATCTTCAGTGACAAGACTGCGCGCCGGGACGTGAAAATACTGGACACGTCAGTGATCATCGATGGCCGCATTGCGGACGTGGCTGAGACCGGATTCCTAACCGGAACCTTGATTGTGCCGCAGTTTATTCTTCGCGAGCTTCAGCAGGTGGCCGATTCGCCCGATTCGTCGAAGCGGCAGCGCGGCCGGCGCGGGCTGGACATGCTGAATCGATTGCAGAATAACAGCTCGCTCGATATTCAGATTGTCGAAACTGACTTTCCGTCAGTGCGTGAAGTCGATCTGAAATTGATCGAGTTGGGTCAGCAGCTGGATGCCGTAATTGTCACTAACGATTTCAACTTGAATAAAGTCTCACAGTTGCGCGGCGTAACCGTGCTGAATATCAACGAGCTGGCCAATGCTTTGAAACCGGTCGTGTTGCCCGGTGAAGCCATGCGCGTCTTTATCCTGAAAGAAGGCAAGGAATACAATCAGGGCGTGGCGTATCTCGACGACGGCACCATGGTCGTGGTGGATAACGCGCGGCGCTTGATCGGAAAGAACGCGGACATCGCCGTGACCAGTGTGCTGCAAACCACGGCCGGCAAGATGATCTTTGGCCGTATCTGTGACGAAAACGACGGCGCGGGAAACGGCGAGCGTTCGCGCCGGCCCTTGCGCGAAGTGCGATCGGCGCCGGCCCTGACGCGCATTAACGACACCGAATCATAATCGAATGAATGTCGCCATAGTCGTGGCCGCCGGAAAGGGAACACGGCTCGGCGGCGACCGCCCGAAACAATTCCTCGAGCTGGGCGGAATTCCCATAATCGTTCATGCGCTCAGGCAGTTTGAGCGCAGCCGGGAAATCTCAGAAGTCATCACGGTTTTACCCGCCGAAGACACGGCGGGTTTTCAGTCTGTTGTCGCCGGGTTCGGGCTCGGGAAAGTGAGCCGCGTAATCGCGGGCGGTGCAACGCGTGCGCAATCGGTGCGCTGCGGTTTGCGAACGATTGAGAGCGCAGAGATCGTCGCGGTCCACGACGGGGTACGACCGTTCGTGACCGGCGATGAATTAGATCGAGTGGTCGAAGCCGCCAGGTCCAGTGGCGCCGCGATTTTGACCGCGCCCGTTCCTGACACAATCAAGCGAGTCGGTAATTCCCTTGTCGTCGAGACCATACCGCGAGCGGATTTGCGCCGGGCGCTGACACCCCAATGTTTCAGACTTGAGATTCTAAGAGAGGCATACGAGGCGCTCGATCAATTGGAAGCAGAAGGCACAGAGATCACCGATGAAAGCTTCCTGGTTGAAAGGCTCGGCATCGAGATAGCAGCGGTTGAGGGCAGCGCGCGAAATATTAAGATTACGACCGAAGAAGATTTAAGATGGGCCGAGCGATTGCTGGGCAGTAGTTAGTAGTCAGTGTTCAGTAGTCAGTTGCTATTTGCGTTTCCTGCCCGGCTAACAACTGACCACTGACGACTAACAACTGACTTATGTTTAGAGTTGGCATTGGGCACGACACGCATCGATTGGTTCAGGGACGCCCGCTGGTGCTCGGCGGAGTTCGCGTCGAGTCTAATCGCGGCGGCGACGGCCATTCGGATGCGGATGCGTTGACGCACGCAGTCGCCGATGCGATCTTGGGCGCGCTCGCGGAAGGAGATCTTGGCGTCCACTTTCCCGATAACGATCCCAAGTGGAAAGACGCAAACAGCCTTGACCTGCTGGCGCGAGTTGTCTGGCTGGCGAGCGAGCGCGGGTATCAGGTGGGGAATGTCGACGCCACCGTAATGCTGGAACAGCCCAAGCTGCGCGATCAAATTGCGGCGATGCGCGCGAACCTGGCAACGACATTACAAGTTGAAGTGAGTAACGTAAGCGTGAAAGCGAAGACCGGCGAGGGCCTGGACGCGGTAGGCCGTGGTGAAGCGGTGAGTGCGCAGGCGATCGTGTTGCTTGCGAGGAAGTCAGAACCGGGAGCGGTAGCGACCGGGTCTCAACTCATGACGCCCAAGACGTCAAACTCTTAAACCATTCTTTTAATAGATGAGGCCACAGGACATCATCAGGAAAAAACGTGACGGCGGGGAGCTCTCGCGCGAAGAGATCACGTTCTTCGTCAATGGTGTGACGCACGGCGAAGTCGCCGACTATCAGGTCTCGGCTCTGCTGATGGCGGTGTTTCTCAACGGCATGACTGACGCTGAGCAATCGGCGCTTACCGAAGCAATGCTGCACTCGGGCGAGATCCTTGATTTCTCAGATATTCCCAAACCGAAAGCCGACAAGCATTCAACCGGCGGCGTTGGTGACAAGACCTCGCTGCTGATCGCGCCGTTGGCGGCTGCGGCCGGCATTTGCGTGCCGATGATCTCAGGTCGCGGCCTGGGCCACACCGGCGGAACGCTCGACAAGCTGGAATCAATTCCCGGATATCGCGTTGACTTGTCGCTGAAGGAATTTCGATCGGTGCTCGATGTGTCTGGCTTTGCCATGAACGGTCAGACGGCCGAGATCGCGCCGGCCGACAAGAAGTTATACGCGTTGCGCGACGCGACTTCGACGGTTGAGGCGATCCCTCTGATCGTGGCGTCGATTATTTCCAAGAAGGGCGCCGCCGGTTTGGATGCAATGGTGATCGACGTCAAAACCGGTTCGGGCGCGTTCATGCGCGATCCGGACAAAGCAAAACAACTTGCGCGCGCGTTAGTGACTACCGGCAACTCGCTCGGTGTTCATTCGCAAGCCTTGATTACTGATATGAATCAGCCGTTGGGCAGCGCAGTCGGAAACTCAGTCGAAGTTCGCGAGTGTGTCGAGCTAATGCGAAACGAAGTCACGGAAGCTGCGCGTCCGGTGCTGGATCTTTCCATCGAGCTGGCGGCCCGCATGGTTGTGCTGGCGAAACTTGAAACATCGATCGAGGCCGCCCGGACACGAATCAAAGACTTGCACGAATCCGGTGCGGCGCTCGAAACGTTTCGGCGGAACGTCGAGGGGCAGGGTGGGGACCCGCGCGTGTGCGACGATCCGGCGCGCATTCTGCCGTTGACAGACCAAGCGTTTAAGGTAGAATCGCCGCGCTCAGGATTTCTCGTCAAAGTCGATGCTCAAGAGGTCGGGCACGCCATCGCCGAAGCCGGCGGCGGACGCGTCCGAATTGAAGACAAGATTGATCCGGCCGTCGGGTTCCTGGGCGAACCAAAGATTGGCGATGAGCTTCGCGCCGGTGATTCAATCGGTGTAGTTTTTTGCGATGATGCCGATCGGGGTAAACAGGCGGCGGCCCGAATTCAGGCGGCATATGAAATCGGGGATGCGCCGCCGGAAATACCTGAGCTAATCAAAGAAGTGATCGACAAGTGAAATTCTGTTCCCCCCTCCCAGAGGGAGAGGGCTAATCTGAGCCGGCGTTCGATCCGCTTAGAGGCAATCATCATGAAGTTTAAGGTTTTCCTAGGTGTGGTGTTAATCGGCCTGCTCGTCTTTGGCAGCATCGCCTGTAATCGCGCAAGTTACGGCGCCGATGATCCAAAGAAAATTCACGTCGGCATCGTGTTCGATATCGGCGGGAAGGATGACCGCTCGTTCAACGCCGCCGCATGGGTTGGGGTGAAATGCGCCGAGACTGGAAAGCGTCCCGATGGACAGCCCTGTCAGGACGAACAAGGCAATCCCAAACCATCTCTGGACATCGTGCTGCGTGACGTCGAACCTGGCAATCCCACTTCGATTGAGCCAGCCATGCGCGCCTTTGCCGAACGTGGTTACGATCTGATCATCGGCGTGGGCTTTGCGCAGGGTCCGATTATGCAGACTGTGGCGCGCGACTATCCCAACATTCATTTTGCGATCATCGATGGCGTGATTTTCGAGGACGACGGGAAGACGCCAAAGTCCAACGTGGCCTCGCTCGTTTTCAAAGAGCACGAAGGTTCCTATCTCGTAGGTTTGATTGCCGGCATGACTTCGAAAACCGGAGTAGTGGGATTCATCGGTGGGATGGACATTGGACTGATTCACCGGTTTGAAGGCGGTTACGAACAAGGCGCGAAAGCCGCGAACCCGCAGATTCAGGTCATTCAGAATTATGTCGGCGTAACCGACGCCGCCTGGAATAATCCGGGCAAGGGAAAGGAAATAGCCCTGGCGCAGATCAGCAAGGGCGCCGATGTGATTTTTACCGCCGCCGGAAACTCGGGGCTGGGCGCCTTTGATGCGGTCGAACAATCCGGCAGGGATTCATCAGGCCGCGCCACTCATTTTGTGATTGGCGTCGATTCCAATCAGAACATGGTCAAGCCGGGATTTGTGCTTACCAGCATGGTCAAGCGCGTCGATAACGCAGTCTACGACATTGTAAAGAAAGTTACGGATCGCCAGTTCCAGGGCGGCTTTCATGTGTTCGGACTCGACACGGCCGGCGTTGGTTATGTAGTGGACAGCTACAACCAGAGCCTGGTTTCGCCGGAAGCAATCAAGGCGGCTGAAGAGGCAAAGAAGAAAATCGTCGGCAAAGAAATTACGGTCATCGATCGAATGAATCAATGATCGAGTTAAGAAACATTACGAAACGCTTCGGTGCGGTGCTCGCTAATGACGGAGTGACCATCAAGGTCAGACCCGGAACCATCCACGCGATCGTCGGCGAAAATGGCGCGGGCAAGTCCACCGCCATGCGCATCGCCTATGGCTTCTACACTGCGGACGGCGGCGAGATCTTAATCAATGGGCAGCCGCAGGTAATTCGCAATCCTCATGACGCCATCGCGCTCGGCATCGGCATGGTGCACCAGCATTTCATGCTCCTTGAACCGATGACCGTCGCCGAAAACATCGTGCTCGGGTCAGAGCCGGGAAGCGCTGTATCGCTTGATCTCAAAACAGCGGCGGCCGAAATTCGCAAAGTTTCCGACGAGTTCAAACTGTCTGTCGATCCTAATGCGACGATTGAAAGTCTCTCAGTCGGACAGCAGCAACGGGTTGAATTGCTGAAGGCACTTTATCGTCGCGCGCAATTGCTTATTCTGGACGAGCCGACCGCCGTCTTAACGCCTCAGGAGGTTGAAGAGTTCTTCGTTATTCTGCGCAGCATGCGCGAGCAGGGAAAAACCATCGTCATTATCACGCATAAGCTCTCAGAGGTGCTGGCGATCTCGGATGACGTTACCGTAATGCGCGACGGCAAAGTGGTCGGGGAAGTGAAGACCGGCGAGACCAATGCCGCCGAGTTGGCGCGGTTGATGGTCGGTCGCGAAGTGCTGCTGCGTGTTGAGAAACCGGATGCAAAGGCGGGTGCGGCTGTCCTCGAGGTGAAGGATTTGACGATCGGAACCCGTGAAGGAGCGAAAAAGCTCAACGGCGTTACCTTCGAAGTGCGCGCCGGAGAAATCGTGGGCATCGCGGGCGTTGAAGGCAATGGCCAGACGGAATTGATCGAAGCGCTCGCGGGACTGATTCCAGGCTCGCATGTCTCCGGTTCGATTAGCTTCGAAGGCAAGAACATCACTAACCTCGATGCGCGCAAGCGAAAAGAACTCGGCATCGCCCACGTCCCGGAAGATCGCCACCGGCGCGGACTCTTACTGGATTCCAGTCTCTCTGAAAACACTATCCTCGGGGTCCATTATCGAAGACCGGCGGTGACGGGACCGGGCAACGTGATTCTCGATCAGAAGGCGATTCTGAGCCGGACAGAGCAGGTCATTCGCGACTTTGACGTTCGCCCGCCCAATCCCGTGCTTCACGCGCGCGCTCTCTCCGGCGGCAATCAGCAGAAACTGATTATCGGCAGGGAATTCGAGTTACCGCCAAAGCTGCTGCTTGTCTCGCAGCCCACGCGCGGCGTCGACATTGGTGCGATTGAGTTTATTCACCGAAAGATTGTTGCGCTGCGCGACTCTGGTTGCGCGGTGCTGCTGGTCTCGGCTGAGTTGGAAGAAGTGACGGCGCTTTCAGATCGGCTGATGGTGATCCACACCGGCGAGATCGTCGGCGAGGTCAATCCCAAGGTGACCTCGAACGAAGAAATTGGTTTGATGATGACTGGAGGAGGTCATTAGCACTTTGTACTTCGTGCTTTGTAGTCGAGCCCACCGTGAGTTGTTCGACGTGATAGAGGATTCAAAGTACAAAGTACAAAGTACAAAGAACCAGACATGAAGCTGCTCCGCGAAATCCTGTTCCCTCTGATTGCAGTTATCGCTGCTTTGATCGTCGGCGGCATCGTCGTATTAATTATTGGTGACAGCCCGATCCAAACCTACAAGCTGATGTTCGGCAGCGCCTTCTCGTGGCCGGACGGAATCGGATACACGCTCTTCAACGCGACGCCGTTGATTTTCACCGGACTGGCTGTGGCCGTGGCGTTCCGGTGCGGCTTGCTCAACATCGGCGCCGAAGGCCAGCTCTACATCGCCGCATTCGCCACCGCCTGGGTCGGCATCAAGTTCGGCGGTGTGGTGATTTCCGCGCCGAACGGCGCAGTGGTCAATACGCCCTACGCAAATCTGCCGATGCTGGTTTTGCTTCCGCTTTGTTGTCTGGTGGCCATCGCCGCCGGGGCGATTTGGGGAGGCATTCCCGGATTGCTAAAAGCGAAATTCGGATCGCATGAAGTAATCAATACCATCATGCTGAATTTCATCGCGGTCGCCCTCGTCAGTTACTTCACCCAATATCTCTACAAGATTCCGGGCGACGCGATCATGCAGACGGCGGAGATCAGCGGAAAGGCGCACATCGCGCGGCTCGGCAAGTTCATTCCCGGCCTGCCGGAAAGAATTCCGGTGAACCTCGCATTTATTCTTGCGGTGCTGGCCTGCGTTGTTGTCTACCTGCTCTTATGGAAGACGAAGTGGGGATACGAAATTCGCGCCACCGGCCAGAATCCTTCGGCGGCCGAGTACGGCGGCATTTCCATTCGCAAACAGATCATTCTGGCGATGGCGATTTCGGGCGGACTGGCGGGCATGGTGGGTATCAATGAAGTGCTCGGCTATCGCTACCGTTACTACGATGGGTTCTCAGCGAACTACGGGTTTGTCGGAATCGCGGTGGCCCTGCTGGGACGAAATCATCCGGTGGGCGTTTTTCTGGCCGCGATTCTGTTCGCCATTCTCTTGCGCGGCGGAATCTTTGTTGACGCGTACACCGTTCATGTTTCGAAGGACATCGTCGATATGCTTCAGGGCATCGTGATCGTCTTTGTGGCGGCCGAAGCAATGTTCCGTGGGCCGTTGAAGAAGTTTGGGTTTATGAGGAAAGCGAAAATATGAAACACGGAGCTTTGTGCTTTGTACTTTGTTCTTTGATGTGATTATGAAGTTGCAGCTTTTGAAATGAGGAACTCCCCATGGAAAGAACAAACTTTGAGAAACTGCAAGTTTATCAACTGTCTGAAAAACTAGCTGATGGAATCTGGAACACCGTAATTGGATGGAATACATTGGCACGAGACACTGTTGGGAAGCAGATAATCCGTTCAGCAGACAGTTCAGATCGCTTGTAGAGGAATTGTCTCCAAAGTTGAATGCCTTTCTTCGCTCGGTTGATAAACGGGTCAACGTGAGTTAGCGAACAAAGTACAAAGCACAAAGTACCAAGCACCTTCTTTATGCGCCAACTTTTCACATGGGCACTTCTGTTTTCTACCATTAGGCTGGCCACGCCATTGGTACTGGCAGCCATCGGCGGCTTGTATTCAGAAAGATCAGGCGTCATCAATATTGCGCTTGAGGGGTTAATGCTCGCGGGCGCATTCACCGCAGCGTCAGTGACTTTTTACGCGCACAATCCCTGGGTTGGACTACTCGGGGGGATGGTTGCGGGCGCGCTCGTGGCTCTGATACTTGCGCTGGCATGCATTCGTTTCAAGGCCGATCAGGTTGTTACCGGCACCGGCATCAACATCATGTTCCTCGGCTTGCCGGCGGTGCTGAGCGGCGCGATGTTTCTCTCGTCCGGCTCGACTCCGCAAATCCCGAAAGAGAATCTGCTGCCGAATCTGTCTCGCTTTCTTCCCGGCTTCATTTCGTCATGGCGCATATTTTCTGACGTCTCGATCATTTCTTTAATCGCGATAATCGTCGTGGTGGCCACGGCTTACG